>JBJTZN010000150.1:0-18915 GCA_046087245.1 Rubrivivax sp. | reverse complement strand
CGAATCTCCTGCGTGCCATCTGCTGCTCCTGGGTGCAAAAGGCACCCAGGGTAGAGACGGCCCGCTCGATCCGGGACGCTGCTCAGTTACCGGCTACTGGCTCCATTACGCCGATCCGCCGCTGGCTCCATTACGGCGATCCGCCGCTGGCTCCATTACGGCGATCACGAAGTGGATCCAATATGCCGGTCATCGGCTGGCTCCAATATGCCGATCACCAAGTGGCTCCAATATGGCGGTCGGTGACAGGCTGACGCAAAAAAGTCGTGAAGCTGCCTGATTACTGTCGACGGCACGAAGAGCGCGGGGCTGCCGGCGTTTGGCTGCGCAACGGCCACACTGCCCGTTACTACAGCGGCCAAGACCAAGGCCGCTCGTACAGACCCATGGCCACCACGCAAGAAGCGGCTGCACACAGCAAAGAGCAACTGTTCGCATACGCATGCACTCTAGACTTCGAGTCTTGTTTGTGTTCTGGTGTTTGCCCCGCTCTAGCGCCATCCGCACAGCCAGACCGCACTGGGATTCAAGCCAACAAAACCAGGGAAGCACTGCATGTACTGGCAGCGAACCAGCCCCTGCGAGGGATTTCCCGCATGATCGAAACTTCGATACCCCGTAAAGTGCATACGTATTCTCACCCTATATGACTGCCCAAGATCTCCCCTTCACTCCGAGCTTCCGCCTGGACGGCCGACGTGCCCTGGTCGTGGGCGCGGGCCGCGGCATTGGCGCCGCAGGAGCCTGTGCACTGGCCGGTGCCGGCGCTGAAGTGACGCTCGCGGCCAGGTCGCGCAAGGAACTGGAGGCGGTGACCGACACGGTGCACGCTCGCGGGGGCAGAGCCCAAGTGATGTTGCTGGATGTGACCGATGCCCGGGCGGTGGCCCGTTGCATGGCCGATAACGGGCCGTGGGACGTCGTCGCCAACAGCGCCGGCACCAACCGGCCCGCGAGGCTGACCGACACCTCGGACCAGGATCTGCAGGATGTCCTGGACCTCAATGTGCGCTGCGCCATGGTGGTCACCCGCGAAGCCGCGCGCGGCATGATCGCCGCCGGCCGAGGCGGCTCCATCATCAACGTGTCGTCACAGATGGGCCATGTGGGCGGGCCCAAACGTGTGGTCTACTGCGCGACCAAGCACGCGCTGGAGGGCATGACCAAGGCTCTGGCTTGGGAACTGGGGCCGCACGGTATTCGCGTCAATACGCTTTGCCCCACGTTCATTGAAACCGCCATGACAGCGCCCATGCTGGCCGACCCCGCCTTTGCGGAACAGGTGCGCAGCCGCATCGCGCTGGGGCGTCTGGGCCGGCTGGATGACGTGATGGGTGCCTTCGTGTTCCTGGCCAGCGATGCGTCAGCATTGGTGACCGGTACGGCGCTGATGGTCGACGGCGGCTGGACGGCCGCATGACGGCGCACGGCACATCGGGGCCCGGGTCTGGGCGCTGGGACCTCCAGCGCGCCAGAGACGGCATGATGGCGGCCATGAAGCCGAACGTCACCTCCTTCGATGTCGCTCGCCTGGCCCAGGTGTCCCAGTCAGCGGTCAGCAGAACGTTCACGCCTGGCGCGAGCGTTTCCGAGGCCACGCGCAAGCGCGTGCTCGATGCCGCGCAGAAGCTGGGCTACCGGCCCAACGCGCACGCACGCAGCCTGATCACCAAGCGCTCGCGCATCATTGGGCTGGTGCTGTCGGCGATGGAGAATCTCTTCTACCCGGTGGCCCTTCAACGGCTGGCCGAACGCCTGCAGCATGACGGCTACCACGTGCTGCTGTTTGTCAACCACAACCCGAACGCCGACGACCTGGTGTCGGAGATCCTGCAGTACCACGTGGACGGCATCGTGCTGGCCGCCGCCACGCTGTCCTCCGCGCTGGCGCGCAACTGCGCTGACGCCAGCATCCCGGTGGTGCTGTTCAACCGGATCATGGCCACGGGCAGCGCGGGGGCGGTGAGCTCGGTCCGCTCCGACAACATCGCTGGCGGACGAGCCGTGGCCCGTTTTCTGGCGCAGGCGGGGCACCAGCGCGTGGCCTTCATCGCGGGCAATGAAGAGTCCTCCACCAACCTGGAACGCGAGAAAGGGTTTCGCGAGGGTCTGGCTGATGCAGGCTTGCACATCTGGGCGCGCGCCACCGGTAACTATGACTTCGAGCAAGCGCGGCGAACTGCACTCGACATGTTCCGCAGCGGCCAGGCGTACCCCGACGCCATCTTCGTTGCCAGCGATCACATGGCCTTCGCTGTGATGGACGCCCTTCGGCACGAACTCAAGTTGAGAGTGCCTGAGGACGTTTCGGTCATCGGCTTTGACAACGTGCCACAAGCCGCCTGGGCCAGCTACAGCCTCACCACCGTGGAGCAGCCCGTCGATCCCATGATCGAGGCCACGGTCACGCTGCTGCAGGACTACTTGCGCGATGACTCCTCTCCAGTGGCCCGCAACATCGTGGTGCCCGGTGAGTTGATCGTGCGCGACTCGGCCCGGCGACCCCCCATCCCCAGCACATAGACAGGCCCGCATGAAAGGCTTCGACCCCGAGTTCCAGGATCTGGACCATTACATCCGCGTCATTACCGACCGCATCTGGGAGGGACGCAGGGTCGATGACATCCACCGCTACTACGGTGAGGGCTGCGTGGTCGAAACGCCTTCGTCGGTCAGCGTGGGCGTGCAGCCGGTGATCGATGGCACCTGGGCCACGCTGAAAGCCTTCCCGGACCGACGCCTGCTGGCAGAGGACGTGATCGTCTCTGGCAACGACGAAGAGGGCTTTCTCTCTTCACACCGCATCTTCAGCCCGATGACACATGCAGGTCCGGGGGCCTTCGGCGCGCCAAGTGGGCAAGCGGTGCATGTGCGCACCATCGCCGACTGCGTTTGCGTCGGCAACCGCATCGTTCATGAGTGGCTGGTGCGCGACCAAGCTGCCATCGCCCGGCAGATCGGGTTGTCCGCACGCGAGTTGGCCGAGCGTTGGCTGCTCACGGCGGGTGGCTGGTCCAAGCCAGTGGCGCCACCCCCCCCTGGCCGTTACCGTTCAGCGGTCGACAACTCGGCGTTGGCACAGTCCTACGCCAGCGCCTTCCTGGCACGGTGGACGGGCAGCACAGGCTCTGAGGTCTCGTCGCCGTACGCCTCGGACGTCATCGCCGCCCTGCCAGGCGGAGAGCGTGCGGTGGGCGCCTCGGCGCTGGCTGCCTTCTGGGCCGGCATGGCCCAGGCCCTGCGCGGTGCAGAGCCGGTGATCGAGCACCTGACGCTGAACGACCGGCCAGGCCGCGCCACACCCTTGGCCATGCGATGGCGCGTGCAGACACGGCACACAGGCGACGGCCGCTACGGCCGCGCCACCGGCCACGACGTGGAGGTGATGGGCATCACGCACGCAGAGCTCGAAGCCGGTCGCGTGGTACGCGAATGGCACCTGATCGATGACGTGGCCATCTGGATGCAAGTCCTTGGCGGACAGGCCTGAAGCCATGGCCAGGATTGAACTCGAGGGGGTGGGCAAGCGCTGGGGCGCGTCCGTGGCCGTCGAGCCGATGTCGCTGGACATTGCTGACGGCGAGTTCCTGGTGCTGCTGGGTCCGTCCGGTTGTGGCAAGACGACGACCATGCGCATGGTGGCGGGGCTGGAGGACCCCACTGAGGGCGAGATCCGCATCGGTGGCCGCCGTGTGAACGAGGCCGAGCCCAAGGACCGGGACGTGGCGATGGTCTTCCAGAGCTACGGCCTGTATCCCAACATGACGGTGGCCGAGAACATCGGCTTCCCGTTGAAGATCCGCGGCATGCCACCCGAGCAGTTGGTGCAGGCGGTGGCCCAGGCTGCGGCCAAGGTCGAGTTGACTGACTTCCTCAAGCGCCGTCCTCGGGAGCTTTCGGGCGGCCAGCGCCAGCGGGTTGCCTTGGCTAGGGCCATCGTCCGCCGCCCGTCTGTGTTTCTGATGGACGAGCCCCTGTCCAATCTCGACGCACAGTTGCGCGTGAGCATGCGGGTGCACCTGAAGCATCTGCACCACGAGCTGGGCGTGACCACCCTCTACGTGACACACGACCAGATCGAGGCCATGACGCTGGCCGACCGGGTGGTGGTGATGAGCAAGGCCCGCATCCAGCAGGTGGGCACGCCAGAGCAGATCTACAACGAGCCGGCCAACTTGTTTGTGGCGGGCTTCGTGGGCTCGCCGTCGATGAACCTGCTGGAAGGCTCATTGAAGGACGGCGTGTTCACTTCACCGGATGTGCGCGTGACAGGCTTTGGGCAGGCGACGCATGCGGCTGCCGTACTGGGCGTGCGCGCCGAGGATGTCCTGGTTGGCCAGGTCGAAGGCGCAGACCTGGTCAGAGAAGTCTTCTCCTTCGAACTCACCGGTGACGCCACGCTGGTGACCGTCCGCGTGGGAGAGCACCTGTTGACCGCTCGTACGGCCAAGGAGTTTCGGGCGACCGTAGGCCAACGGGTGGGACTGACCTTGCGCCCTGCTCAATGCCACCTCTTCGACGCCATCACGCAGGCTCGCCTGCAGTGGTAGGCCTGAACCGAACCACGACGGGCCTCCTCAGTCCCATCCATGCAAGAACCTGGAGAACCTGCGCATGCACTCCCCGAGATCGCTTCTGGTGTGCTCCATCCTGGCCGTCGCCACGCTGCCGGCCTGGGCCTCCTGCCCTGACATCAAGGGGCAAGGCGAGTTCAGCTTCATCGGCAACTCATTTCCCGCCGTGACCCATGTAGCGCGGCAGATCGAGGCCTGCGCCCGCCCGGGACTGAAGGTGACCTTCAAGCTCACACCCCAGGCTCCCAAGGAGACGGAGCGTGCTTTTGCAGCAGGCAAGTCTCCGTTCAGTGGCGCCACGGTCTCGATGGGGGAGTTCGTGAAGCTGCAGAGCCTGGGGCAACTGCAGCCGATGACCGACCTGGTGGACAAGTACCGCACCCGTTACCGCCTGGAAGACGGGATGCTGATACGGGTCAACGGCCAGGTCATGGCGGTGGCCTTCATCCAGAACGCCCAGAACCTCTTCTACCGCAAGGACCTGTTCGACAAGCACGGCATCAAGGTGCCCACCACCTATGCCGAGATGCTGCAGGCAGCGGCCACGCTCAAGGCGAAGGAGCCAGGGCTGGAGCACCCGATCGCACAGACCTTTGCCAAGGGCTGGGACAGCGCCACCGAGTTCACCAATCTGCTCGCGGGGTTTGGCGGCCGGTTCTTCAAGCCGGGCAGCGCCCAGCCCGCCTTCAATGACGAGGCAGGTGTGAAGGCCATCGAGTTGATGCGCCAGATGACGCGCTTCATGACACCCAACTTTCTGGCCTCCAACTCCGACGACGTCATGAACCAGTTTCAGCAGGGTCGGGCCGCCATGGGCGTGCTGTGGGCCAGCCGCGCCTCCCGGATGGACGACCCGGCAGCCTCCAAGGTGGTGGGCAAGATGGCCTTCGCGGCTGCGCCCGCGGCCGTGGTCAGCGGCAAGACGGCATCGCATCTGTGGTGGGACGGGGTGGTGATCCCGCGAAATGCCGGCGCAGACCGCGATCTGGCCTTTCAGTTGCTGATGGAAGGATTGGACGAGGAGGCTGTGAAGTCTGGCAACGACACCGCCATCTGGATCCGCTCGGTGTACACGCCCACGCGCTTCGGCACGGGTGTGGCTGCGGCGGCCAAGGCGGGCGCGCCCATCTGGCCCTCGGAGCCCTTCTTCAGCCTGGCCCATGCCGAGATCGGCAAGGTGTTGCCCGAGGCCTTGACTGGCGCGGTCAGCGCGAAAGCTGCGTTGGACGCTGCGGCCCAGGCCTACCTGAAGATCGCAGCGGAAAAGGGCTTTGTGAAGTGAGCCCGCTTCAGCACGGACGAGCACAGAACAGCGCATGAAGACGCGCAGCTTCCTGAGCTTTGTGGCGCCTTCGGTCGGGCTGATGCTCGCGCTGATGGCCCTGCCTCTGGCCATGACTTTCTACCTTTCCGCGCGCCACTGCGCCCCTGAGATGGAAATGGTCACGGTCCGGCAGAGCGGGCCCTTCGGCGTGCAGGAGACCGTCACGCAGCAGGTGCGGCGCGGCCCGGACGGGCAGCCGCTGCAAAGTTGCAGGTTTGCCGGGCTGGAGTACTACCGCAAAGTTCTCGGGCTCGACGATGGCGACTCCCCGCAGAGCAGCGCCGGCACCGAAGGCCCGTCTGCCGCAGGCGCAACAGGCGATAGCGCTGGCGCTGCCGCGCAGACCGCGGTGCCCAACGAGTTCTGGAGCGCCCTGCGCTTCACCCTGCTGTACATCGCGGTCACCACGCCGCTGGTGCTGGGCCTGGGATTTGCCCTTGCGCTGGGAGCTAACGCACTCACGCAGCGGCTGAAAGCGGCGTTCATCACGGCATCCCTCCTGCCCTTCATCATCACCCCCGTGGTGGGGGCGCTGTCCATCAAGTGGCTCTTCCGCGACGACGGACTGGTGTCCGTGTTGCTGGGTCAGTTCGGGATGGAGGTTCACTGGATGGCACAGGCCTGGTCGGCGCAGTTGCTGGTGATCCTCTACGGGGTGTGGCACGTGGTGCCGTTTGCCTTCATCGTCTTGTACGCGGGCTTGCAGTCGGTGCCACAAGATGCGCTTGAGGCCGCCACCATCGACGGCGCCTCACGCTGGCAGAAGCTGCGCTATGTGACAGTGCCGCACCTGATGCCCTTGATCGTGTTCGTCACGCTGATTCACGTGATGGACGCGTACCGGGTGTTCGAGCCCGTGCTGGTGCTGACCCAGGGCGCCTTCACCACCAGCGTGCAGTACCTCACGTACCACGTGCTGTTGGTCGAGAACAACCCCTACAAGGCCAGCGCAGCGGCGGTGCTGACGATCGTCGGTATCGGCGTTCTGCTGGTGCCCCTGCTCAGGCGAACCTGGCGAGAACAGCGAGGCCAAGTCTGATGACGCAACGATCTTCTCGACTGGGCTCCGTGGTGCTGCACGGTGTTCTGGCGCTGTGGCTGTTACTCGCCTCCACACCCATTCTGTGGACCGCAGTGATCTCATTTCGCCAGTACGTGGACGCGTTCTCGTCTCCCGTGAAGTGGCTCGCGCCCTTCACGCTGGAGAACTACACGCGCCTGTGGATTGACCAGGCCTTCTACGTGAACTTCTTCAACACCGCGCTGGTTACTGCGGGCACGGTGACGATATCGCTCACCGTGGGCTGTCTGGCCGGGTATGCGCTCGCACGTTATCGGGGCTCGCTGGGCTTCTGGCTGCTGCTGGTGGCCTTGGTGTTCCGGGCGCTGCCGCACTCCACCCTGCTGCCTTCATTCTTTACGCTGTTCAACGCCCTGGGCATCAACAACCATCTGGTGACCCTGATCTTCGTGCTGGTAGCCATCAACCAGCCCTTCACGATCTGGATGCTGCGCTCGTTCTTCGTCAACATTCCGCAGGAGCTAGACGAGGCGGCCATGGTGGACGGCTGCACCCGGGCACAGGCCTTCCGCCGCGTGATCTTGCCGGTGATGTGGCCCGGCATCGTGACCACGGGTTTGTTCAGCTTCCTGCTGGCCTACAACGATTTCCTGCTGAGTTCAGCACTGACCAACGCCGACAACATGACCATGCCTGCCGCCATTGCCAGTGCCATCGGCGCTGAGAGCGAGGCGCTGCTGATGCAGGGTGTGGCTGGCGCGGTGAGCATCACGCTGCCTCTGGTGGTGCTGGTGGTGTTCTTCCAGCGGCAGATCGTGGCCGGCCTCACACAGGGCGCCGTCAAAGGGTGACGGTGGGTGCCGTCTGAGCGAACGGCCCAAAAGCTTGCAAAGGACCTGACATGAGCCTATCGATGAGCCCCCCTGACAGCGGCGCTGACCCCGAAGCTTCAGCGCGGCTTCTTGCGGCCTGCAAAGCCGATGTCTGGCGCCTGCTGCAAGGGCTGCCGGGTTCGGCCATGGGCCAGTCCCTGCGTGAGCAGGTGGCCCCCAATGCCGCCTGGCATGTCTCTCACCCGCTGAACGAACTGCAAGGCCCGCAGGCCGTGGCCGAGCAGTTCTATGGCCCCTTGCAATCCGCCTTTCCCGATCTGGAGCGGCGCATCGACCTGTTCTTCGGTGGCCACTGGACCAGCCCGCCTGAAGGGGAGATCGGGTACTCCCCCCCGCATGCGCGTGCGCAGGGCTGGTGGGCCACCGCCACGGGTCATTACATCGGCACCTTCAAGCAGCCCTGGCTCGGCATTCCAGCCACAGGCGAGCCCGCCGTGCTGCGCTTTGGCGAGTTCTACCGCTGGCAGCCGCGGCCCGATGGACAGGGTGGGCAGATCGTTGAGGCCCGGGTGCTGCTGGACATCCTCGATCTGGCGCGTCAGGCGGGCCGGCCGCTGCTGCCGCCCAGCAGCGGCCTGGACCTGCTCGTGCCAGGGCCTGCACCGCATGACGGCCTCCTGCTGGGCCAAACCGACCCCGCTGTGGGTCTTGAGAGCATGCGCCGGACGCTCGCCATGATCAAGGGCTTGTTCGACTTTGACGGCGTCAATCTCGACACCATGGGCATGGAGCGCTTCTGGCACCCCCACATGATGTGGTACGGGCCCTGCGGCATTGGCACCACACGCGGTGTGCGGGGCTTTCAGCGCCATCACCAGCAGCCCTTCCTGCATGCCTTTCCTGATCGTAAGGGCATGGGTCACCGAGCGCGTCTTTCCGAAGGTCCGTTCGTGGCTTCCACCGGGTGGCCCAGCGTCGGCGCCACCCACGCAGGCGACTATCTGGGCGTGCCGGCCACGGGGCGGCGCATTGGCATGCGCGTAGCCGATTGGTGGCGCTGTGACGGCACCTGGCTGACGGAGAACTGGGTGCTCATCGACCTGCCGCACCTGATGCTGCAGATGGACGTGGACCTGCTCGCTGCGCTCAAGGACTGAGCGCCCAGGGCAGTCACGTCAAGGGTTGCGTACTGCAGCCTGAGAGCTCAAAAGCTGTCAGGCCCAGTACCGTCGGCTGGCGAGGGTGGCGCCGTCGGCCATCGCCTCGAGCTTGGCGTACACGATGTCAGCGTCCACCACGCCGAAGCCGGCAAAGGTGCCAAAGCCGCAATCGGTGCCTGCCATCACGCGCTCTCGCCCCACGATGTCGGCAAAGCGGCCGATGCGCTGGGCCACCAGCTTCGGGTGTTCGATGAAGTTGGTGGTGGAGTCCAGCACGCCCGGCACCAGGATCTTGTCATCCGGAATCTGCGCGCGCATGTCACGGATGGTCTCCCACTCGTGGGCATGTCGCGGGTTGGACGTCTCGAACAGCAGGGCCTGCGGCTTGGCCTTCATCACCACCGGCAGGATGGTGGCCAGCGGCACGTCCTTATGGTGAGGGCCCTCGTAGTTGCCCCAACACACGTGCATGCGCACACGGTCGGCCGGCACAGCGGCCAAGGCGTGGTTCAGCGCCTCAACATGCTTCTCGATGCGCTTGAGGTACAGAGACTCTTCCAAGTCGCGGTACATCATGTGCCGTCCCAAGCCCAGGTCCGGTGAGTCGATCTGCAGCAGCAAACCCGCGTCGATGATGGCGTGGTACTCGTGGCGCAGGGCGTGTGCCAGTGCTTCCAGGTAGGCGTCGTCGTAGGCGTAGTGCTGATTGGGCTGGAACAAGGCCACCACGCCGGGCGAGGCGGCATTCATGAAGGCGCCCATGGCGCCGTGCCTCTGGGCCGCCGTCTTCAGGTGGGCGATGTCCTGCTGCAAGGGCTCCAGCGTCTTGACGGCGATCGGCCCTACACAACAGGGCCGGCGATAGGTCGGCGTGCCACCGCCGCTGGCCAGCCGCTTCATGAAGCCCGGAAAGTCCAGCAAGTCCGCTGGCGTGCGCCGGGGGCTGTCACCGTCAAAGCCGGTGAAGCGGTCCTTGATGTAGGTGGCGTAGGAGATCTTGCTCATCTCGCCGTCACTCACCAAGTCGATGCCGGCCTCCACCTGCAGGCGTACCACCTCGTCCACGGCCTGCGCCATGATCTTGGTGAACGTGGGTTCGTCCACAGGTTCACCTTTCTCGCGGGCAAAGATCTGCTCCACCACCTGGGGCGAGCGGGGAAGTGAACCCACGTGCGTGGTGAGAAACCGCCGTGGTGGAGGCATGGCCATGGCGCAGCGATGCTCTGATGGACTCAGAAGTTGCTGTAGGCCAGCTTCAGACCCATCATGCGCGGAGGCGCGGCGCTGACTTGCAGGGCGCCACCACCGCCCCACACAAAGCGATTCAGGGTCTGCTTGTCGGTGAAGTTGTCCACATACGCCTGCAACGACAAGGTGTCGTTGATGCGCCAGTTCAGCTTGAAGTCGCCCTTGACGAAAGCTCCCTGCTTCTCGATCTCGGCGTTGGTGGGCTGACCGTAGAAGCCACTGTTGAAGGTGGCCACCAGCATAGGGGTCAGGCGCCCGCCACCCGGCAGGTTGAAGTCGTAGCGTACGAAGACCGACCCTTGTGAACGCGCGGCATAGGGGATGCGTTTGCCCGAGAGGTCGCAGCCGTAGGCGGCCGCTGGTTGACCCGCAGCGCCAGTGCCGGCCACGACACCACAGTTATAGCCCGGAGCGAACACGCGCTTCTGGCCGGCAGGGGCGATGACGATGCCGTTGGCATCGGTCTGCGGGCTGGTGGATGACGGATCAGCTACGAGGATGGAGGTGCCGAATGGCAGCGCCACATCAGGGAAGCTCGTGTACTTGGCGTCCAGCAGCGACAGCGTTCCGCCCACGGTGAGGGCCTTGCTGGCGCGCCACTCCATCTCGGTTTCCAGACCCGTGGCCTTGGCCTTGGCTGCGTTGAAGATGGCCGAGACCGTGGTGTTGCCCACCGGAATCTGGCGCTGCTCCTGCAGGTTGATGTAGTCGTTGCTGAAGGCCGACAGGTTGATCTGCAGGGTGTTCTTCAGGAAACGGTTCTTGGAGCCTACTTCTACGGCCGCCACTTCCTCGGGCTTGAAGGTGCGGGCCGACTCCAGCGCCTGCCCCGAGTTGAAGCCGCCGGAGCGGAAACCGTTGGAGACAGTCAGATAGACCAGCTGGTTCTTGTTGAGCTCGTAGTCCAGCGCCAAGCGACCCGTGCCCTTGCTGAACGTGGCGCTCTTGTAGGTGGCACCGGTGGCGGTGTTGGTGCCTGGCAGGCAGTTGAAGCCCAGGCGGTTGGCACCGTCCAGGCAGTTGCTGACGCCGGCTGAACCGTAGGCCGACACTGGGGGCAGCGGGGTGGCCAGGGTGATGAGGGTGCCATCGGGCGCACCTGCAGCGTTCAGCGGCAGCACCGAGTTGGCATTGGCGAACTTGAAGGACTTGGTGTCCTTCGTGTAGCGCCCGCCGGCCGTCAGGGTCAGCGCCGAGCTGAGCTTGTAGTTGAACTGACCGTAGACCGCACGCGAATCGGTCTCGGGCATCTGGTTGTCATAGAAGCCCCCACCGTTTTGCGCCAGGCTGATGGGCGCGGTCACGGCCGAAGAGCGGATGGTGCGAGGTAACTGCTGGTTGATGAAGGTACCGCGCAACTCATCCTTGAACAGGTAGACCCCAGCCACATAGCCCAGCGGTCCCTTGGTGTTGCTCAGGATCTGGAATTCCTGGGACATGGTCTTGGCGGCCGTGGCCTGGTAGTCCAAGGCGATGGTGGAGGCTGAGAAGTCAGAATCCGATGTGCGCGTGGCAATGAAGTCGGCGTAGCCGGTGATGGACTTCAAGGTGGCACCACGGATCTGATAGGTCAGGTCCAGGCTCACGTTGCGGTCGCTGAGATCCAGCAAGGTGCGGTAGTCGTTGTCCACCACATAGGCGTTGCCGGCCTTGTGGATGGGAATGCCCAGGTCGACGCCCGAGCCGATGGCGCTGGCGCCAGTGCCTGCACCCGCCCCCTGCGTTCGCACGCAATCGTCGATCCCATCTCGGTTTCCGCCACGCGGATTGATGACAGTCAGCGCAGCGTTGAACAACTGCTGGCACGAGGGGCTGTGCAGATAGGTGCCAGCCATCTTGTAGCCGAAGGCCGAGCCACCGTTGCCGCCCTGCTCCGTCATGTCGGCGCGCAGTACAGCCTCAAAAGCGTTGGACGGCTTGAACTTCACCGACCCGCGGAAGTACCGGAGATCCCGGTCAAACATGCCTGCGGCCGGGTTGAAGCTATTCTTGACCCAGGGGTCGGACTTGTCAGACACCGCCGCGAAGCGCACGGCCACGGTGTCACCCAGCGGAATGTTCAGTACGCCGTCCAGACGTACCTTGCCAAAGTTGCCGATGCCCACACTCGCGGCCATCTCCTGGCTCTTGAGCTCCGGGGCATTGGTGGTGACCGCCACGGTCCCGCCAAAGGTGTTGCGCCCGAAGAGCGTGCCCTGGGGCCCGCGCAGCACTTCAACGCGGCTCACGTCGACAAAGCCCAGCATGGCCTGCTGCGCGCGGGACTTGTAGATGCCGTCCACGAAGTAGCCGATCGTGGTGTCGGCGTTCACGGCCACGTTCTCTGTGCGCACGCCGCGCATGGCTGGGCGGGCGTCGGCGCCTGACCGGCCAAAGGTGAAGCCAGGGGTGACTGTGTCCATCTGCGACAGGTCGGTGATGTTGCGCTCGTTCAGCGTCTCGCCGGTCACGGCCGTGACGGACACGCTGACCTTTTGCTGGTCTTCGGCCCGGCGGTTGGCCGTGACCGTCACGCTCTGGATCTCCCCGCTGTCAGCGGCCTTGGCCGCGGGAGCTGCCTGAGCCAGGGCGGTACCCATGGGGTAGACCGACCAAGCTCCCAAGGCCAAGGCAATTTGGGTGGCCAAGCGAGCGCGCTGAAGGTGTTTCATGGAGGGATCCTCAGAGTGGGCGTTGAAGGAGGAGAACGGCTGAATTGCGAAGCCGCAAGGGCCCGCGACGATGAATGAGACTCAGTTTGCAGACCAGGAGCCTCGAATGCAAGCGTATGCAACAAATATGCAAAGGAAGTCTCGAAAACCCTGATGAACAGGTCTCAACAAGGACTTTTTTGTGTACCAAATTCGCGACAGATCAACTTCGGAAAGAGGTGGTCGCAGCTGTGGTTGCGTATGCATGACAGGTGAAATGAAGCGTGTATTTGCCGGTCAGTAGCTGACGGGGCCGGCACCTTCACCGCGAGCAGCACGTTGAAGCGCCTGTGTGAAGAGGGACGTGGTGACATGGGCGAAGTACCGCGCACCCCAGCCGGCGTAGCGTGCTTCTTCCTCTGGCGTCAGCCCCAGCACCCCAGGGCACTTGCCAGCCGCGTGGGCGGAGCGGATGGTTTGCTCCATGGCCCGTTGCACCGGTGCGTCTGTCCAGCGATTTTCATGGCCCATGGTGTGGGCCAGGTCATTGGGACCGACGAACACCACATCGACGCCTGGCACCGCTGCGATGGCCGCTGCGTTGGCCACGCCCAGCGGTGTCTCGATCATCACTACCAGCACCAGGGCTTCGTTGCTGCGCCGCGTGTGCGCGGGCCCACCGAAGGCGCCGTAGCCGGCTGCTCGGCCAGAAAACGCGCTGCCTCGCATGCCTCCGCCGCCTCCAGGCAGCGGGTAGCGCAAGCGTCGGGCCAATCGCTCAGCTTGCTCAGGCGTCTCCACCATGGGCACCTGCACACCGCTGGCGCCCATGTCCAGCGCGCGGGCGATGTCTTGCTCGAAGCAGCGCACGATGGGCGCAATGCCACTGGCTCGTGCCGCGCGCAGCATGTGCTCGGTCGTCTCCAGATCGGCGCTGCCATGCTCGTTATCCAGCACGATGAAATCGAAGCCGGCGTAGGCGCACATCTCGACCACGGCCGGCGAAGGCAGGCTGTTGAAGATGCCGCGCAGTCGCCGGCCGCTTGCCAGCATGCCAGGCAAGCGGGTGTCGATGGGGTGGTTCGCAGGGGCTGCAACGGTCATGGTGGGGCAAGTCCAGTGGTGGGGGGGCGTCTGCAAGCCGGCGGGATCAATTGACCGTGACTTGATTCACGCGCACCAACTCGGCAAACCTGCGGGTCTCGGCCTGGACGAATCCGCGAAAAGCCCCCGGCATCATGGTGCGTGCGGTGAAGCCCTGCTCTGCGAGACGGGGCTTGACATCGGCCGCCGTCATGACGGCCTCCACCTCCTTGTGCAGCCAGTTCTGCAGCGGCTCAGGCAAGCCTGCCGGTGCCAGCAGGCCAAGCCAAGTGGAGGCCTCGAAGTTCGTCAGACCCGACTCCGCCAGCGTGGGCACGTCAGGGGCCAATTCGGACCGCGTGAGGGAAGTCACTGCCAGGGCTCGCGCCTTGCCGGTCTTGGCAAAGGCCAGCGCCGTGGCCATGTTGTCGAACTGCATGTCGATCTGCTGACCCGCCAGATCGGCCAGCGACTGACTGCTGCCCTTGTAGGGCACGTGCACCGCTTTGCCGCTGATGCGGTTCAGCATCATCAACATCGTCAGGTGCTGAGAGGTGCCGTTGCCGCTGGTGCCGTAAGACAAACCGTCGGGCCGCGCCTTGATGAGCGAAGCGAGTTCCTTCACGTCCTTGGCGCCAGACTTCTGGCTGGCCAGCAGCACCAAGGGCGTGCTGGCGAGCAGGGTCAAGGGCGTGAAGTCTTTCTCGACGTCGTAGCCCAGCCGCGGCAGCAGCACAGGATTGACGGCCAAGCCCGTTTGCGTGCCCAGCAGCAGTGTCAGCCCGTCAGGCTTAGCGCGGGCCACGAACTCGCTACCAATACCCCCACCAGCGCCTGCCTTGTTCTCGACCATCACGGTCGCAGCCCAGCGTCTGGAGAGCGCCTCGGCCAGGAGTCTGCCGATGATGTCCGTCGCGCCACCCGGCGCAAAGGGCACCACGATGGTGACACGCCCATTACCGGGGTGACCCCCGGGGGCGCCGGCGCCCGCCGTCTGTGCTGCAGCGAGGCTGCTGGCTCCGGCCAAGGCGGCCGCCAAGGCAATGCCGCCGGCTCCCAGGCCTCCCAGTAAAACCCGTCTGTCTCGGTTCAACAGCAAGTCACTGTGTGTAGTCATCGTCGCTTGGGTTCGCGTTGGTCTTCGGATGGGCGGGAGGTGTCTGGCAGCGGCTGAATCCGTCAGCGTTGCGCGCGGTCGACAAACCTCTTCTCCGCCACGTAACCATTGGCGTCGACAGCCCAGCCCGCTTGTGCCGCGGCACTGGCGCAGACGACGGGGTCCCACTCGATCCGCTTGCGGTGGTCGCCTGCGGTCATCAGCACCCCGAGTGCCGGCGTGGTCCCTGGGTTTCGCAAGGTTCTCCAGCAGCGGTCTGGCAAAGAAAAGGTATCCCAGGCCTTGGCCTGGCCTTGCGCTCGGTGCGTGATTGGGCCGGCCGTGGTGTCTACCGTCACGTCCACCGCCCCCTCCTTCACGATCAGAACCTGCTTCTCCTGCAGGCGGTGGCGCGAGATCTGCCCGCCAGGCGGGATGCGCACCCATTCGATGGAAAGCCCATGCGGGTTCTGGACCGGAGCCAATTGGTCGCGGTCCTGCGAGACACCCAGCCCAATGGCGGGTGCCAACTCGGCTCCGCATCCTGGGAGCGAGGCGTCCAGCAAAGCCCTGCTCGACCACCCCAAGTCCGCAAAGCGCACGATGCGGCGACCCATCTCCGCGGGGGGCCAGTGCTTCAGCTGAGCAATCTCTTCAGCAGTCATGGGCTGGACGGGGCGCTCGTCGGGCTCCATGCGGTCACCACGGCGCGAGTCCACGATCCGGTAGCTTTCGGTCAATTGCACACCTTGCGCCGCCGCCGCCTTGAGGGTGCTAGGGCCCCACAAGATGCCCCCGGTGTTGTCCCCGCCGAGGGCGGTGAACATGAAGCCATCATCCACGCCGATGTTGGTGAAGCCGCGGTAGATCCACGTCGGCACGGATACCAGGTCGCCTTCGCCTATGGGAGCCGACTGCACTTGCGGGTTGAAGCCCCATTCAATGCGCCAGTCCCCCCGGGTGCAGATGAAGACCTCGCAGGTGAAGTGCATGTGCGCCGGGTTGGTCTTGCCGTGCGGCATGGACACTCCGCCCACCTGGAATCCATGGGGCTCTCGCAGGCTCACTGGCTGGTTCGGGTTCTGCGATACGCCGGGGCCGATCAGGGCGTAGTTGTACTTCGGCGTCGAGGCCGGGATGCAGTAGTCGATGAAGGCTTCGGTCGAATACTTCAAGCCCGCGAAAGGGATGAATCGCTCTGCCAGGGCTTCAGGTGTGATCAAGGGCGTTCTCCAGGGAGATCGGGCAAGGCTCGGCAAGCCAGGACCCCAAGAGACGGGTCAACTGCGCCGGCGCTTCGAGCGGCAGAAAGTGTCCACAACGCGGCAGCTCGGTCCATTGAACCGTGGGTGCGACCGCAAGGATGCGCTGCTGCAGGGGCCGAGGGCATAGCCGGTCGTGGGCGCCACTAATCAACAAGGTGGGAGCAGCGGTTCGGGCCAGCACCTGCAGTCCGTCTTGCCGATGACCCGCCCAGTCGAACTGCGCCTTGGCCACGCGCGACGGCGTGGCCAAGGCCATGTCTTTCACCAGGCTCCCGTGCTGCTGACGGCGTCGGTGGTGGTGAAAGTAGGCCGGCTTGCAGGCGCGTGCCACGGCCGCTGGGCCCTGCGCTTGCCACAGGCGCCACAGCCTTGCACTCCTGCGCGCCGCACGCCGGCTGGAGGCTTCTGCATTGCTCGCAATCAGTGCCAGCCGCTCCACCCGCTCTGGAGCCCGGGCCATCAGTTGCACCGCCCACAGCCCACCTAACGAAAAGCCGGCCAGCGAGAAGCGCTGAGGTAGGCGGCGCAAGAGCGCGCCTATGGGATCCCCAGCTTGCCGCAAGTGCTGCCAGTCCACACGAACGACCTGCGCCTGAGACCGAAGGCGACGCGCTTGCCAATCAAAGAGCCGACCGTCACACAGCGTGCCTGGAATCAGTACCAGAACAGGGCGATCGGTCACGGGGCGAGGGGAGTTGTTGGACGGACGAGGTCAGCCAATCGATCAAGCGTCCACAGGCCTGTACCAGGCCACATCCCGCTTGCCGTAGCGGCGCACTCGCAGGTTGGCTTGCTCGCCGTGCCCGGCAAAGTTCTCCATGTGGCACAGGCGCGAGCAATACGCACCGATCGTGGCGCTGGCCTCGTCGGTCAGCACGCGCTGGTAAGTGCAGGTCTTGAGGAACTTGCCGACCCACAGGCCACCGGTGTAGCGGGCATTCTTGTTGGTGGGCAGGGTGTGGTTGGTACCGATGACTTTGTCGCCAAAACTGACGTTGGTGCGCGGACCGAGGAACAGGGCACCGTAGTTGGTCATGCGGCGAAGGAATACGTCAGGATCTGCCGTCATCACCTGGACGTGCTCGAAGGCCAGCTCGTCGGCCTTGGCCACCATCTCATCGACGGTGTCACAGACGATGACCTCACCGAAGTCGGCCCAGCTCTGGCGCGCGATGCCGGCGGTAGGCAGCACACCCAGTTGACGCTCGACCTCCGCCATGGTGTCGCGCGCCAGCCTCTCACTGTTGGTCAGGAGGATTGCTGGCGAAGTCGGCCCATGCTCCGCCTGACCGAGCAAGTCCACAGCGCACATTTCGCCGTCCACCGACTCATCAGCGATCACCAGGGTCTCCGTCGGCCCGGCGAAGAGGTCGATGCCCACACGCCCGTAGAGCTGGCGCTTGGCCTCAGCTACGAACATGTTGCCGGGGCCTACCAGCATGTCCACAGGCTTGATGGAGCCCGTGCCGATGGCCATGGCGGCAACCGCCTGTACGCCGCCTAGCACCAGGATCTCATCCGCGCCGGCGAAATGCATCGCGGCCACGATGGCAGGGTGCGGCTCACCTTGGAACGGCGGCGCAGTGGCGATCACCCGCGGCACACCGGCCACCTTGGCGGTCAGCACGCTCATGTGGGCGGAGGCCAGCAACGGGTACTTGCCACCCGGGATGTAGCAACCCACGTTGTTCATTGGAATGTGCTTGTGGCCGAGCA
The DNA here is from genome assembly GCA_046087245.1 of Rubrivivax sp. Lineage (GTDB taxonomy): Bacteria > Pseudomonadota > Gammaproteobacteria > Burkholderiales > Burkholderiaceae_C > Rubrivivax. Next base: position 965 of record JBJTZN010000150.1, on the reverse strand, counting down.
CTACACCCGGCAAGGTCTCCACCTCGACGTCCTGCAGACTGTCTCGCTGAATTTGGGCGAAGTTGCGGATCTGTGCCTGAGCGAAGCGGATATCTTCGACCTCCCGGGCCGACAACCGGGCCACGGCGGCAAGAATCTCGTCCTGACTGAGCATGAAACGCTCAGGCTCCCACTGGTCGAACTTGCGCGAGTACTCGCGGACAGCTTCGTCTCCCCGCTGCTCAATGTCCTTCAGGATTCCTTCGACAGTGCTGCGGACCTGAGCATCCGCCTGGGCGATGGAGGCGGCGTCTTTGCCGCGCTTGAGATAACGGATCACTTTGAGCCTCGCAGGTCTGTTGTGTTCGAAAGAACGGCATCTCGGCGACCTGCGGCTTCACCGGCAAGGCTTGGAGAATACGTATGCAGTCTACTTTCTGCAGACAGTAAGATCGGCTCGGGTTTTCCCAGGGTCGCACAGAAACTGCGCAGACAAGTTGATGCGCACGATGGACTTTTTGTCTTCGACGGTCTTATCTAGACTTCCAAGATGCATACGAATGCAGTCATTCATATCAACAAGCCAAGTTGCGAACGAGCGGTCGGGGTAGGTCCGTCGGGCGTAGCGCCGGGACGGCTCTGCGATCCTGCGAGGTTGGCGCTACTGCGCGCGCCGTGCTTGGGCCCTACGGTCGTCAGCCTGTTTGCGCCAATGAAGAGCGGACTGCGGTCGTTGGCGCAATGACCGGTCTCTGACAGGAAATGTGCAGTCGGCAGCCGAGACCGTCCGTCAGCTCCCGCTGCAATGCCGCCCTTGAGGGGTACTCTCTCGTTCGCGGACGACTTCTAAACATAGCGACATAAGTAACGCAGTATCATGAAGGTCGTCATTGACTTCATGGGGCTGCCATGCGCAAGCTTGAGATTGCGGAAGCCGGGGTGATGCAGTTGGCGATTCGGGAAGAGATCAACCGCAGCGAAGAGGC
>JBJTZN010000149.1:0-41542 GCA_046087245.1 Rubrivivax sp. | reverse complement strand
TTCCAACGCGCCCAAACTGAACGTTCTGATCGGTACACTTTGGCATCGGCGGTCCTCGGTTTTCATTGGCTTTGGCTACCTATGAAAACGCGCCTCGGCACGAGGCCGCCGACCTGCTACTGATGAAATTTTCGGGCTAGGAGTCTGCGCGGCAGAACCGGGTAGTTCCTGCTGCGGGGCGGCACGGTACAAGCGTTGATGGAGCATGCCCACGAGTTACCGCCCCTACGAACCCGATCAGGAGATGCTGTTGCCGGCGGCGCCGCAAGACTGGCTGCCGGCAGGCCACCTGGCCCACTTCATCAACGACACGATTGACGCCCTGGACCTCAAGGCGTTCTACGCGCGCTACGAAGGCGGCGGCTCGCGCAACCAGCCGTTCCACCCGGCCATGATGGTCAAGGTGCTGGTCTACGCGCATGCCACGGGCGTGTTCAGCTCGCGCAAGATCGAGCGCCGCCAACACGAGGATTTGGCATTTCGGATGCTGGCGGCGGGCAACTTCCCGCGCCACCGCACGATCTGCGACTTCCGGGCGTTCCATCTGAAGGAGTTGTCGGAGCTGTTTGTGCAAGTGGTCAAGCTCGCGCGCGAGATGGGCCTGGTCAAGCTGGGCACGGTGCCCATTGACGGCACCCAGGGCAAGGCCAACGCCAGCCGCCGCAAGGCCATGAGCTACGAGCGCATGAAGCGGGCCGAGGTCGAACTGAAGGCGCAGATCGACGCGCTGCTGGCGCGCGCCAAGGCCACCGACGAGACCGAAGCGAACGAGCCTGAGCTGGACCTGCCCGCGGAGATCGAGCGGCGCGAGCAGCGGCTGGCGGCCATCCAGGAGGCCCGCCAGTGGCTGGAGCAACGCCAGCGCGAGACGGACCTGCAGCGTGGTTGCAGCGACGACGACGACTGCCGCCCGCGGGGCTCAGACGGCAAGCCCAAGGGCGGGCGCTACAAGCGCGAGTTCGGCGTGTCCGAGGCCAAGGCGCAGGAGAACTTCACCGACCCGGACAGCCGCATCATGAAGCGCGCCGGTGGTGGATTCGACCTGGCGTACAACGCGCAGACCGCCGTGGACGAGGCTGCGCACATCATCGTGGCGGCCGAGCTGGACAAAACCGCACCAGACGCCAACTGGCTGCTGCCGATGATCCAGGCGGTGGGCGACAACCTGGGTGGGCTGCCCGAACTGGGGCTGGCCGATGCGGGCTACCGCAGCGAAGACAACCTCAAGCGTGCGCCGATCGAGCTGGTGGTCGCGCTCGGCCGGGAAGGCAAGGAGCACGCCGAGATCGACGCCCAGCAGTACACGCACACCGCGGGGATGGCGGCCAAGCGCAAGACCGAAAATGGCCGGGTGGCCTACCGCAAGCGCAACTGGATCGCCGTGCCGCCCAGCGGCTGGATCAAGAACGTGCTGGGGTTCCGGCAATTCAGCATGCGGGGGCTGCACCGGGTGCAGGACGAGTGGAAGCTCGTGTGCATGGCGCCGAACCTGCGGCGCATGGCGGTGCTGAGCGCCCGTTGAGAGGCGCAGAACAGCTCGTCAAGCTGACTGGAGCCTCCCTCGCGGAGGGAGGCTGGAGGGTGCGGTGCAACATGCTGGAGCTCCCTCTCGGAGGGGGCTCGGGGGAGCCGTGCGTACAGCCGCAGGCTAGGAGGCTGGGCGGCTTCTGCCGCGCAGCCTCCTAGCCCCTGGCCGCCCAACCCCGCTCCGGCATGCGCTCAGTTCACCCGCACGTTCGCACCGAGCTTGAAGCGTGCTCCCGCGGTGTCCCAGGTCTGCCCGGCGCCGCTGTTGTCGGCGTTGGCAAAGCGCACCGAGAACCTCGGGTCGCCAGCCGTGGTCGGGAAGACGTCCGGGGCCGACAGGAACACGTCGTAGTCGCCCGTGGCCGCATCGGCAGGGATGCTCACACTCACCGCCACCGCGGTGGAAGCCGTGGCCTGCGGCTGCAGCGTGGCCAGGTTGCCGGCCCGACCGGTGATCACCGCCCCGGTGGTCTTGTGGCGCAACTGCACCACGAGCGCCCGGTCGGAGAACATGCGCGACCAGCCCACGTTGCGCAGGTTCACGGTGAGCGGCATCGTCCCGCCACGCGCCACCTGCGTATCCAGCGTGGCCGAGTCCAGTTGCATGCGGTAGCCCATGAAGCCCGACACCTGCGCGTAGCAGCCCCCGGACTTCCAGGCGTTGATCATGGCCGGGGCGTAGCCGCTGTTCAACCACGCCAGGTGGTACTGCCGGCCTTCGGTCAGGATGTCGTTGCAAGTGGTGCGCAGGGGGGTCTCGCCCTGGCAGGTCTCGCCGCCGAAGGCGGTGTTCGCCGACAGGGCCTGCACATAGGGACGCTGCATGCTGTTCTGGTAGGTGCCGGTGTCGCTGGGGCCGGACAGGAAGCAGTCGTTGTTCGCGCCGGCGCGCTTTTGCTGCGTCGGCGAGGGGTACCACTTCATCAGGTCGGCCGGGTAGCGAAAACCGATCTGCGTGGTGGCGGGCACGTTGGCGAGCAGGGCGTCGCGCACGATCGCACGGTTGATGTCCGCCGTGGTGCAGGTGGTGCTGCCGGAGTTGTAGCCGCAGGAATTGCCGGACTTGGACGAATGCCACTCGCCCCAGGCGCCGATGAACCCGGCGCGCATGTAGGGAATGACGTCGGCGTTGGCCGCCAGCACAGGACGCAGTTGCTCCAGGTGGCGCCTGATCTGCGCGGCGCTGGCGTCGTTGCCGGTGGCGCTGAAGTCGTAGTTGAACCAGACGGTGGATTTCATGCCCATGGCGCGCAGGCTGGCGAACCGGGTGTTCAGCGTGTTCAGCAGCGACGCCGGCAGATCGCTGGTGCGGTAGCTGTCGAGTTGCACCTTGGCCAGCACCAGGCGCATGCCGGCGTTGTAGGACGCCTGCACGCTGCCGGCATCGAAGCTGTTGATGAAGTCGTTGCCGGCCCAGCCGTAGAAGCCGCGGTCGGGGTTGGGCAGGTCGGCGCTGGTGGCTCCGAAGTTCACGCTCACGGGCGTGCCGGAGGGGGGCGGGGCTGGCGCGGGGGCGGGTGCGGGCGCAGGTGCGGGGGCGGGCGCGGGAGCCCCCGGGATGTAGCAGGCCTTGCCGATGCGCGGGGCAGGATCACCGAAGACGGCATTGCCCGTGTTGCAGTTGAACGGTCCGGTGACCGACTTGTAGTAGTAGGCGCCAGTGGTGCCGTAGTACATCAGCACCGAGCCGGTGAAGTTGCAGGTGGTCTGGCCCCACTCGTCAGCGCACTTGACGTAGCCGGCAGGCAAGGTGGTGGCCTTGCCCACCGTGGGTCCGCTCACCGCCAGCGCAGTGCGAACCCCGTCAACCTGTTGCGCATCGACGGCCGGATCCGGTGCCGACCCCCCCCCACCGCAGGCAGACAGCAGGGCCGCGGCGGCCATCATCTCGGCCAGGGCAGTCATGCGCGAAAGGCGGACATCGTTCATCATCATTTCGTTTCCTTGACTGGAAGTTGAGCCGCGTCGCCGGACATCGGTCGCTGCGGTGAAGGAATCCTAGGAAAGCACCGCAGGCCGGCGGTAAGAGGATTCCGATGGATGCAACAGGATGTGTGCGTCGCCGCCTGGCCCACCCAGGGCAATCCGCCGCGCCGGACCAGCCATTGGTTACAGAAGCGCCGCGGCATCTCGCAGGCGCGCTGAGCCTGGTCAACACGTGACGCGCCCCAGCGCCGAGGATGGCGCCATGACCGGTTCAGCAGTTCTGGCCTCGCGGGCGGGAGGCCCCGCCGCGCCCGCGGACCACACGCTGTTCGTCGTCGACTGGGATGCCGCAGCCGCCGATGAACTGCAGCAGCAGTTGAACGCCTTGACAGGCCTGACAGGCCCCCAGGCCGCGGGGCATGCGTCGGTGCCGTGGCAGGTGCTGAACTGCCCGAGCAGCACCGTGCAGGCCGGACAGGGCCGGAACAGCCTGGCTCATGGACTGCAGACCGTGCGCTACCTCGGCACCGCCGCGCGCGCCGCGTGGCGCAGCCGTTATCAGGGCCAGGTGGTGGTGTGGCGCCAGGCCATAGGCTACCTGCTGTGCGCCCTGCCCCGCTGGCCCCGCTGGCTATGTCCCTCAGGCCACCGCCCGCGGCTGATCCTGACCACGGTGCTGCTGTCACCCTCGTCCACCGCGCCGCGGTCCTGGGGCAGGCTGCTGCTGGAACTGGCGCTGCGGCGCGCCGATGCGCTGGTTTACTTCTCGCGCGAGATGGCCCTGGACACGGCCCGCCACCGGCCGGCGCAGGCGCACAAGGTGTTCTGGATGCCCCTTCCGCAGTTCGGCGAACCTGCGGGCCAGGCCGAGCCGGCGGCAGCGCCGCCGCCCTGCCCAGGCCGGGCGCTGGACGACAGCCTCGACAACGGGCCGCAGGAGCCAGGCCCCACGTCCGACGGACGCGCGGTCCTGAGCGTGTTCGCTGGCGGCACCAGCGACCGTGACTTCGACGTCGTCATCGAGGCCTTTCGGGACCGGCCTGTGCCCGTGATCCTGGTGTGCCGCGAAGACCAGCGCTTCCGTGTGCCCGGCCCGCTGGGGGCGAACTTCAGCGTCCATCGCGGGGTCAGCGAAGCCCAGTACCACGCGCTGGCCGCTGCCGCAGGCGTGGTGGTGGTGGCGCTGAAGTCTTCGGCTTCCGGCTGCGGGCAGTTGCTGTTCAGCTTCTGCATGCGGCACGGCATCCCGGTGATCGCCACGGACTGCTACGGCACCCGCGACGACGTGATCCACGGCCACACCGGGTGGCTGGTGCCGCCCGGTGACGCGCAGGCCCTGGCACTGGCCTACGACCGACTGGCCGCCGACCCGGTGTTGCGGCAGGATTTGGTGCGCCATGCGCGGGCGCGGGCCCTGGCGCGCGCCCGGGATCTCGACCTGGCCGCCTTCGTCCAGGCCCTGCAGGGCTTGGGCCAGGTGCTGCAAGGGCAGCCCAGCCCATGCGCACCCACTTCAGCCGCGGCCTTGCTCCAACGCACTGCGGCCGATCGGGCCGACGATGAGCCGGTGCAAGCCCCCACCCCTGCCACCCCAACCAGGGGGTCACACCCCGCCAGAGAGGCCGCTTGATCGTCATCTTCTACCCGGAATTCGGCGGCGTGCACGGCATCGCCCGCTACCTGGACAGCTTTCTGGCGCACCTGCCCCGACAAGCGCCGCCCATCGTCCTCATCACCGCAGGCACGCCTGCGGGCTTCAAGGTTCCGCCAGGGGTGGAGTTGATCCAGATCGCGCTGCGTGCGCACCGCCTGGGCCTTGTATGGTGGACGCTGCAGGCACGCTGGGCCTTGTGGCGGCTGGAACGCCGGCGCGGACCGGTCAGCGCCGTCAACCTGCACATCCCGCCGCTGATCCCCGCGCTGCTGTTCAGTCCCCGCCGGCGCATCGTGCTCACCGCCCACACCACCTACCTGGGCATGTCGGGACGCTTCGATCAGCCCCGGCAGTTCGCCAGCCCCTGGAACAGGGTGTCGGTGGCGATCAAGATGGCGATGGAGCGGCACATCCTGAACCGCGCCGCGCAGGTCATCACCCTGACCGAGCAGGGACGGCAGGAACTGGCCCGCTACGGTCGCCATGGCGGCGTCGTGGTCATCCCCAACGGCGTGGACACCGCCACCTTCTGTGCCAAACCCCGCGTGGCCCCGGACATCGACCTGCTCTTTTGCGGACGTATCGAGCGCCGCAAGGGCAGCCGCCCGCTGGTCGAGATCTGCCAGCGCCTGCTGACCCGCCGACCGGCCCTGCGCATCTGCATCGTCGGCTATGGCGACGACGAGGCCTTCGTGAGACAGGGCCTGGCCCACCTGAGCGGTCCCGATGGGCCGATTCGGTTCGCCGGACGGGTGCCGCTGTCGCAGATGCCGCTGTACTACCAGCGCAGCCGCGTGTACGCCTCGACCTCCTACTACGAGGGCCTGCCCGGCACCTGCCTGGAGGCCATGGCCACGGGCCTGCCGGCCGTGGTGTGGGACCTGCCCCTGTACGGCGGGTTGGTGGTACCAGGCTGCACGGGATCGCTGGTACCCACCAACGATCTGGACAGCTTCACGCAGCGGGTGCTGGACCTGACCGACCGGCCCGAGCGCGCGGCCGAGCTGGGACGTCAGGCGGCGCAACTGGTACGCCGCCGACATGACTGGCAGCGCCTGGCGCAGCAGGTGATCGAAGCCTGCGCGGCGCCGGCGCCGGGCCATGCCTTGCCGGTGCTGGGTTCGTGAGCCAGCCTGCGGCCCGCTGAGGGTGGCCTGGGTAGGGCTGCGCGGCCTGCCCGGAGTGCAGGGGGGCGTGGAGACGCACGCCGAGCAGTTGTGTCCGCGTCTGCACACCCTGGGCTGCGAGGTCACGGTGCTGGGCCGCGCGCCCTACCAGCGCATCCCCAAGGACACCACTTGGCAGGGCGTACGCCTGCGCCCGCTTTGGGCCCCTCGACAGAAGCACCTGGAGGCCGTGGTCCACACTTTTCTGGCCATCCTGCACGCCGGCCTGGTCAGCCGCCCGGACGTGCTGCACATCCAGGCCATCGGCCCGGCGCTGTGGACGCCGCTGGCGCGCCTGCTGGGCCTGCGCGTGGTGGTGACGCACCACGGCGCCGACTACGAGCGGCAGAAGTGGGGCCCGCTGGCCCGCTGGGTGCTGAAGCTGGGCGAGGCCAACGCGGCGCGCTGGGCCCATGAACTGGTGGTCATCTCCCACGCCATCCAGCGCGATGTCCAGGCCCGCCACCAGCGGCAGGGCTGCTGCATTCCCAATGGCCTGACCCTGCCTTCCTCCCCCGCAGACCCGAGCGTGTTGGCGGACTTCGGCCTGCATCCGCGGCGCTACGTGCTGCTGGTGAGCCGCCTGGTGCCGGAAAAGCGCCACCTCGACCTGATCCAGGCCTTCGCGAACGCCCAAGCCCAGGGTCGGCTGCCAGGCTGGCGCCTGGGCCTGGTGGGTGCGGCCGACCATACCGATGCCTACGCAAGGCAGGTGGCCGATGCCGCGGCCCGGACACCCGGCGTGGTGATGACGGGCTTCCAGACCGGCACCGCGCTTCAGGCCTTGCTGGCGCATGCGGGCCTGTTCGTGCTGCCCTCGTCCCACGAAGGCCTGCCCATCGCCCTGCTGGAGGCCCTGTCCTGGGGCCTGCCCTGCCTGGCCAGCGACATCCCGCCGCACCGCGAACTGGGGCTGCCCGAGGACTGCCTCTTCCCCCTGGGCGACGTGGCCGCGCTGTCCGCGAGCCTGGCGCACCTGGCCGATCGCGTCGAACACCACGAGGGGCCTGCAGACCGCCTGGAACGCATGCAGCAGGCCGCCCGACGCTTCGACTGGGATGACGGCGCCCGACAAACCAGGGCGGTCTACGAGCGGGTGGCGGGGCTGGGGAAAGGCAGCGGGACGCTGCTCCACCACGAGATCAGCCCGCCCTCATGAATCCGAGCGCACTCCTGACGGCGGGCCATGACTTGACACAAGCTCCCAACCGACCGGGCGCACACCAGGTGCCGTGACGTCAGCGCCAGCGCCGAGACTGCGGCGGCACATGCCACGAGGCAGCGTGGACGGGACAGTCGGTGGCGGAAAGGACCGATCGGGCATGCTCCAGGCCGATCCGGACCACCTCGCCGAAGCGCCGCCATTCGAGTATTCCCACCCCTGAGACATCGGGTGCGAACCCCAGGTCCACGGCATCGCGCATGCGCCGCTGGTGGGACTGGCTGGACATGCCCGCCACGTTGAAGACGGTGGCGGCGATGTAGGGCAGCCCTTGGTAGCGACGGCGGGAACGCGGACGGAACAGCCGGTCGAACAAGACTTGACCTGAGGTGGGCATCTGTTCCAACTCAAGTGGACGGTAGCGGTCGCGGCTGAGGTCCACGCCGATCACCCGCCCCGCGCCCGACTGCCGCATCACGTCCACAGGATAGTTGTTGAAGGTGCCGCCATCGACGAGAAGGTCTCCCCCTCTCAGCACGGGCGGCAGCGCGGCAGGGATGGAGACGCTGGCCGTGACCGCTGCGGCCAGATCTCCCCGCCGCAACACTTCAGGCCGGGCGCGGGAGTAATTGGAGGCCACACAGAAACAGGGCTTCCAGAGATCCTCGATGCCGATAGGCGCGCCGACCGCCTCCACGACAGCCTCGCGGATCACTTGCGCCAGCCTGCGGCCCGCAATGACAGACACCAGGGGAAGCCAATTGAAATCGCCCGTGGGGTTGACGGCGAAGGCCTTCGCTGCGACCTCGGTGACCTCCTCCACGGGCCGATCGACAGCGGCCAGCGCTGCCATCACGGCGCCAATGCTGGTGCCGCCTGCAAGATCCCAGTCCACACCCTGCGCCTGCAGCGCCTGCATGACGCCCAGGTGGGCAAACCCACGGGCCCCGCCACCGGCCAGCACCAGACCGGTGGCCTGCCCGGAGAGGATGCGCGCCAGACGGCCCCAATCGGCCGCCCGGCTTCGGCGGACATGGAAATGCGAAAGGGCTCCCTCCTGGATGTGGACTCGCCCTTCCAGCCATCGGCGCGTGTCAAGCGGAATACGCCTGTCGTCCGGATGCAGCAGCACCAGGCTCGCCGCCGGAGCAGCGTCCAACGCGTCTGCGGCCAGCAGGTGGCACTCGGCAGGCGTGATGGCCGCCTCTGCGTCGGCATCGGCCACCAGCAACACCTGGTCTGCGTGGCGGATGCAGAGCCTTGTCCAGTCAGTGTCCTCGCGGTCGGCCACCAGCACCTGCATGGCGTGGCGGGCCTCTTGCTCGTCCAACCAGGCCAGCTGCCGGTGGTAAGCGTCGGCCAGCTCGGGCGCGATGTCCGCGCCACCCGGGCCCAGGCCCGCCTCGGCCGCCGCGCGATCCAGCAGTGACACAGGCAGCCGGGGGCCAGCCTGCGCTGCCGTGGCACGGGACAACTCGGACTCGAGCGCATCGCGCAGATGCCGGGCCAGGCCCGCGACATCCAGCCCGGCGTGCAGCGGCAGAAGGCAGATGTTGCTGATATCGCGAGACGACCCGCTTCGTTCGTTGCTCCGCGTCATGCGCTCGATGAGCTTGCGGGCCAACGGCAGCCCCAGGCGGGGCCAGGTCTGAAGAAGATCGGTGAAGTCCTGCGCCGCCAACCGCAGCAGCACGCTGTCGCGCAGGGCGATGATGGTGGCGCCTCGGGGCTGCTGCATGACCACACCCATCTCGCCAATGGGCTCGCCACGTCCGATCTCGCCCAGGACGACCTGCTCACCCCCACCACGGCTTGCCACCGCACGCAGTCGGCCTGAGAGCACGAGATAGATGCTGTCGGGGGCGTCTCCCTGACGCATCAGCACCTGCCCCCCCATCAGCTCCACGGTGGTCATGCACGGGCGCACCCTGTCGACCACCTCTTGCTCGATGTCACCGAACACCTCGCGCAAGGTGTCCTGCAAGACCCGTTCGTGGAAGTCGGAGGAATCAGGGATCATCAGATTGAGAACATGCGGTGTTCGGGAAGCGCAAAGTCATCAGACTGCGATGGAGTCTATCGAACAGCCTCTGCTCTGACCTGCCCCGCCCACGGACCGCGCTGGACGGCGCGGCCGGGGGTACGGGACCTTTCTATACTGCGGCCCGCCCCTCAACGTGTGCCGCGGCTTACCCGATGAATCTTCCTTCGGCTCTGGCGCCCGCGCAGCCCTCGGGATGCGTCTTCGGCTGGAAAGTGGAGCTGCGCGGTGGCCTTGCCGCCGCCATCCAGACCTTCCCCAACTCCATCGGCCCGCTGCTGCTGTTTGCGACGGTGCTGGGCCCCGCCGGGGTCCTGCCAGGCCTCTGGGCGGCGCTGATCACGGCGTCGGTCGTGCGCCTGGCAGCGCTGGTCCTGCGGGGCAGTCGCTCCATCATTTCCTGCTCCCGCATGGCCTCGCTCGCGGTTTTCACTGCGCTGGTGCTGCAACTGGCCACAACCGCTGCGGGATCATCTGCGGTCGATACCGCAGCCCTGCAACTGGGGCTTCTTGCCGCCGGCCTGCTGTTCCTTTTCGCCTCGGCCTTGGTGCTGACTGCGGGCCTGCTGCGCTGGGGATTGGTGTTCAAGATGATCCCCACGCCCGTACTTTCGGGCATTGGCACCGGCACGGCCCTGATGCTGCTGTGGCAGGCCTGCCGCCAGTTCGGCACAGACTGGCGACACGCTGCAGTGGCTCTCACCATGTTCGTCGTGTTCGTGGCATGGCCTGCGTGGAAGTCACGGCCGCGTGTGCTCCAGGCCCTGGGCCCGGCGGTGGTGGCGCCACTGCTGGGCCTGCTGCTGATGTCCGCTCTGCCGCCGCTGTCGCCGGCCCAGCCTGCTGCCGGGCTCGTAGCCCACGTGCAGGGGATTCCCTTGGCACAGATGGACGCATCCTCGGACCGGATTTGCCGCGTTTGTTGCTGATCGGCCTGCCCGGCGCCCTGACGTTGGCGCTGGTCATGGTGCTGGAGACCTTCTATGCCGTCAGCGTGATCGAGTCCCGCTACGGCGCCAAGGTGGACGCGAACCGGGAACTGGTGGCCCTGGGCGGCGCCAACCTGCTCAGTGCCGCGCTGGGGGGCGTGCCGAGCACGGGCACTGGCGTGGGCAGTTCGGCCAACTGGGAAGCCGGCGGTCGCGGCTCGGCGGCCGTTGTCACTTGTCTGGCGCTGGCCACGCTGGCCTTGTTGATGCAGTCCCCGTGGGTAGCGGCTCTGCCGGCGGGGTTGACGGCAGGGTTCCTGCTGATACACGCGGCGATGACCGCGGACCGGCGCTGGCTGAACCAAGCCGTGGAAAAAGTGCGGCATCCCCGGCAGGGCAAGCTCGATCAGGCGTTCTGGCTCAGCGCCATCATTGCAGGCGTGGCGTTCGCGGGTGGATTGACCTGGGCCGCGTTCCTGGGCATCTGCCTGTCCACGCTCATGGTGCTGCGCCGCCCGGCACGCCGCTCGACAGCCCGCTGGGAGAGCTTGCGACACCATCGGTCGAGGCGCATACGCAGTGCGGCAGAACAGCACCTTCTGGACAGGAACCGAGATGCCGTGGCAGTGCTGAGGCTCAACGGGCACCTCTTCTTCGGCAACGGCGTGCGACTGCGCCAACTGGCTGACGAAGCGCACCCTCAGGTCAGGTCCGCCATCATCGACGTCAGCAAGGTCCAGGATGTCGACACCAGCGGCAGCGAAGGCGTGCAGGGCCTTGTGTCGGAGTTGGGTCGCCAAGGCATGGCGGTGGTGCTGTGCGGACTGCAGAGCTGCCGTGCCCAGGAACTGCGACGGGGTCTGGAGGCACTGCCTCGCCGGACCGGCCTGGCGCAGGAACCCGATCTGGACCGGGCGCTGGAGCGTTGCGAGAACATGGTTCTGCTGGACGGGGGGTCGCCGCCCTCGCCTGCATCGACACCATTGGAGCGAAACAGGCTGCTGCAGGGCCTGAGTCCAGAGCAGGCATCGGCTGTGCTGGCACATGGCCGGGTGCGCGAGGTCGACCAATCCCAGCCCCTGTTCCAACGCGAGGAGCCGGCAGGCGATGTGTGGCTGATCGAGCGGGGCAGCGTCAGTGTGTTGACCCAGCTTCAGTACGGCAGCCCGCGTCTGGCCACCTTCGGCCCCGGACACTTCGTTGGCGAAATGGCCTTCCTGGACGGACGCCCTCGCTCCGCGACGGCGCTTGCGGACACGCCCGTACGGGCCCTGCAATTGGACGCGCAAGCCTTTGCGCACCTGCGGTCCACACATCCGGAGGCCGCACTGGAGCTGGCACTGAACATCGCGCGAGAACTGTCCTCAAGGGTGCGTGCAGCCAACCTGCAACTGCAAGCGGGCGAGGAACACTGAGCGCACCTGAGGCCCCAGCATCCCCGTGGCCTTGGAGGGCGCTCGAGGCCTCGATGTAGAGCCCAGGCGCACCCGCGCGCGCCGGCCATGGTGCGATCACCACGGCAGTGACCCCCACCACGCTGGGCAAGACGGTTTCACACCAGGGCGCTGAACTGCCGCTCGAAACCGTGGACCATGGCCGCGAGTTCGAAGCGCTCGCGCACCTCGGCTGCGGCGCGACGGCCCATGGCCTCACGGGCGGTCGGTTCCAGCCACCGCGCCAGGGCCCCGGCCATGGCGTTCACATCCCCCACCGGCACCAGCCAGCCGCTGTGGCCATGGCGAACCTGTTCCCGCGCCCCGCCCACGTCCGTCATCAGCAGCGGCTTGCCCAGCGCCATGGCCTCCAGCGCGGCCAGCGAGAAAGTCTCGGTGGTGGAGGTGATGGCCATGGCATCGCAGGCGGCCACCAGCGGCCGCACGTCCTGCTCGAACCCGCTGATGCGCACGCGCTCGCGCAGGCCCAGGGCATCGATGTCGTGTTCCAGCGCGGCCCGCAGCGGGCCGTCGCCGATCAACCAGCCGCACACGCGCTGCCCCTTGCGCCCTGTTTCAGGCTCCCGCGCCACCTGCGCCAGAGCCCGCAGGAAGTCACCGTGTGCCTTCTCCGGCCGCATCACCCCGCACAGGCCCACCACCAGGTCGGTCTCGGCAAAACCCTGCTCGGCACGCAGCCGGCGCTTGTCTTCGGGGCTCCAGGTGTCGCTGAAGCGCGCGGTGTCGATGCCGTTGTGGATGACCACGTCCTGGCGCGCCCGCAGGCCGTGCACCTGCCAATGGTCGGCCTGGGCCTGGCAGACGAACACCAGCAGGTCCGCCCGGCGCACCAGGTGGCGGTACAGCACCATGTGGCGGGCTTCCTTGCGCGACTCGGGCAGCGTGCTGTGGAACACCTCCACCAGCCGCACCCGCCGGCCCCGGCGGGAAACGGCGCGCGCCAGCCAGCCGTACAGCAGGGCGTACATGTTGGTGCAGACCAGCACGTCGGTGCGCTGCGCGTCCAACTGGCGCGCCAGGTGCCTGACGGCCCCCCAGGACAGTCCCTGCGCCACATCCAGGCAGGCCAGGCCATCGGGAAGACGCTGCGGTGCGATCTGCGGCAGCAGGGCCTCGTCGCGCTTCAGGGCGGTGAGCGCCAGACGGTGACGCGCAGGGTCCAGCCCGTTGACCAGCGACACCACATGCTTCTCCGCACCCCCCACGCACAGCGAGTTCACGAGGAACAGCACGCGCAGCGTCATCGGGCATGGGCGCGGGCCGGCGCCGCCGCATGGCCCCAGTACGCGAACAGCAGCCCCAGGCAGAACCACCAGGGTGCCTGGGCCGGGTTGGGCATGTAGAAGGCCGTGGTCGCCGCCATGGCCAGCCCCCCCCACAGCGACCAGCGTGCACCCCGGAAGAAGCTGCGCAGCGCCGGGCTCAGGGCCTCGTCCCCCGCCAGCCGGCGCAGCCGGCGCAGGTACTGCGCGTGCAGCAGCACCATGGCCGCCAGGCCCAGCAGCCCCAGGTCCATCAACACCTCGAGATAGATATTGTGCGGGTGATTGGCCTTGTAGCGGCCGGCCGCCACGGCCGAGGACCACTGCGTAGAACCCAGGCCGCGGCCGATCCAGGGGCTGTCCAACACCTCGGGGGCCAGCAGCTTCCAGCCGTTGACCCGGCCAGCGGTGAGTTCGTCGCGGTCCACGCGCTGCGTGTCGGCCAGGGCCCCGGCGCGCAGGCCGGTGGCAAAGCGCTCCTGCAGTTCCTCGGGCGATGCCAGCAGCGCCAGCCCGGCCAGCGCCGCGCTCAGCAGCAGCGTCTTCAGGCGGCGCTCGTGCCACAGGAAGCCGGCGAACGCGATCAGCGCCGCGAGCAGTCCACCGCGCGAGAAGGTTAACAGCAGCGCCGGGACCACCAGGGCCAGGGTGCACAGCGCCAGCACCCTCCAGCGCCCGCCGCCTGCACCCCCGGCCAGGAACAGCAAGGGCCCGCACAGCAGGGCCAGCAGCAGCCCGAACTCGTTGGCGTGCATGCCGCGCGGGGCCATGAACTCGCGGTCGCGCGCCAGTTCGGCCAGGCTGCCGGGGTACTGGGCCACCGTCCAGAACACGGCCAGCGCCGGCGCCACGGCCGACAGGGCCAGCACGGCAATGAAACGCTCTGGGTGGCGGCTGTCGCGCACGGCGTTGGCCAGCAGGAAGGCGAAGGAGAAGAAGTACAGCAGCGGCTTGACGAAGCGGTCCACCAGATAGGTGGGCGGATGGAATTCGCGCACGGCATCCACCACCGCCGGGTAGTTGCGCACCCCCTCGACGATGTGCGGCCAGGCCACCACCATGCCGACGGCCGCGGGCAGGGCGAAGCACACCCACAGCGGCACAGGCAAGGCCACCACAGGACGCGCGAGCTGGGCCGGCCCCGGCGGACCCAGCCGCCAGCGCCGGGCCGCAAAGCCCAGCCAGCTGGCCAGCACCAGGTAGTTGGCAGGATTCAGTCCGCGCACCGAGGGCAGCATGGGCAACACCGGCAGCACCAGGGCCAGCAGCACCACCCCCACGCGGTAGTCGTTCAGGATGAAGGGCAGCGGCGCCAGCACCGCCAGGCCCAGCAGCACCAGCGCTGGCGGGGCCCACCCGAGCGCCGCGCCCGCCCCCAGCGCCACGGCGGCCATCAGCAGGCTCCAGGCCAGGGCCTGCCTGCCGCTGCTTGTGTCTTGCATGCCGATCATCACGCCCCCGCCCTTCCGGCCTCGGGAGGCCCTTCGATCACCGGCACCACCTGCGGTGTGCTGCGCCACAGCACGTCGCGCAGGGCCCAGGTGGCCACCAGCCCTTGCAAGGCGGCAGCGGCCACGTAGCCCCACTGCGCCCCTGCCGTACCCAGCGCCGGCACGAGCTCCCACGAGACCCCGAAGAACACGAGGGCGTAAGTGCCCAGCGCGGTGATGAACCAGCGTGTGCGCAGGGTACCCACCAGGGCCATGGACAGGACCCATGCGGCCGTCTTCAGCACATCGCCGATCAGTTGCAAGGGCAGCAGGTCGACCACTGCATCGAAGCCGCTGCTGAAGACCAGATGGACAGCGGGCTTGCGGCCCAGCCACAAGGCGGCGGCCAGCAAAGCGGACACCGCGCAGGCACCGGCCAGGGTGCGCAGCACGTGGCGGCGCCGGCCCTCGGGGTCGTGCGCGCGCTCGCCCATGCCGGGCATGAAGTGCAGCGACACCGAGGCCACCACCAGCGCCTGGCAGGCTTCGGACAGTCGCCAACTGGCCTGCCACAAACCGGCGGCCTCCAGGCCCAGGCGGCTGGCCAGCAGGTCGCGCACGAGGATGAGCGTCAAGGCGGGCAACACGCCGTTGACCAGCAGCATCGGAAAGAAGCTCAGCACGCGGCGCGCGATGTCGCGGTCGAACCGGCCCTGCAGGTCGCGCCAGTGCACCCCGGTGGACCGCCAGGCCACCAGCGCGATGCTCAAGGCCAGGCCTGCCCCATAGACCGACAGCGAGGCCCACAGGGCGCCTTCCAGGCCCCACCACCAGGCGCAAGGCGCGAAGATCAGCAGGCCCAGCAACGCCGAGGCGATGGAAGCGCGACCGATGAGGCCCACCTCCTTGGCCACTCCCAGGGCACCGAAGAGCAGATCGTTGAAGATGGCCGCAGCCACCGCCAGGCCCGCCACGGCGATCAGAGGCGCCAGCCCGCGGTCATGCAGCAGAGCCTGCGCGATCCAGGGCGAGGCCACCGCCACCACCAGGGCCCAGCATCCCACCAGCACCGCGCCCATGCGCAGCACCGTGGCATACACCTGTCCGCGCCGCTCCTGGTCGGCCCCATGTTCGGCTCCCAGCCGAACGGCACCGGCCACCAGACCCTGTCCCAGCATGCTCTGGCACAGGCCGATGAAGCCCGTCAACTGCGCCACCAGCACGAGCCCGCCCGGGCCCAGGGCCAGTGCCGTGACCTTGATGCTCAGGAAGCTGGTGAGCAGGCGCACACCCGCCATGGCGCTGCCCCAGCCCAGGGAACGCAGGGTCACGTCCGCTCCCCCAGGCGCGCGGGCACTGCAAGCGTAGCGCGCCTGCCGCGCAACACCTGGTCAAAGACCTCCAGGTAGCGCGCCACGGCACCGTCCATGGTGTGGTGGTCCTCGAAATGGCGGCGGCAGGCCTGGCTCGCAGCACTCCAGGCCGCGCGGTCGCGTGTCAGCCGGTCCAGGCGCAGCGCCATGTGGTCCAGGTCGTCACAGGCCAGCGTGCCACTGACCCCGGGCGCCGACTGCGGCCGCACGAACGACAGGGTGGGAATGCCGCGCAGCCAGGCCTGCATGAAGGTGTTGGGCAGGCCCTCGTAGTCGGAGGTGTTCAGGCACACGCTGGCCCCGTCGAAGGCGAGGCCCACGTCACGGAAGGGCACATGCCCGGTCATCGTCAGGTTGGACAGGCCCCGCGCCTGGCGTGCGATGTCATCGAAGTAGGCCTGGGCCCCGCGGTCCACACCTGGCCCCCCCACCAGGAGAAAGCGCAGGTGGTGCATGCGCCGAGCCAGCGCCACGACATGATCGGGCCGCTTCAGGGGTTTGACCGTGGCCGCCCACAGCACCTTGCCGCCGAAAGTCCCCGGCCGCGCCTGAGGTTCCTCGTAGCCGTTCTGGATGAGGTGGCCGTCGCGGTGGAAGTGGCGTTTGAGCAGTTCCAGTTGGGCCACGTTCTGCACCACCACCGCCTGGGCCGCACGCAGCCCCCAGCGGTACATCGCCGTGTGCTGCGCCGGCATGCCGGGCAAGGGGCCCATGACGAAATCCTTGTCGCTGGCGCCCGCAAAGACGAAAGGCCGCCCCGTCAACCGTGCGTACACCGCTGCCGA
This sequence comes from Rubrivivax sp., assembly GCA_046087245.1. Classification (GTDB taxonomy): domain Bacteria; phylum Pseudomonadota; class Gammaproteobacteria; order Burkholderiales; family Burkholderiaceae_C; genus Rubrivivax. The sequence continues at coordinate 24,833 of JBJTZN010000149.1, read as the reverse complement.
AGCCACCTGCTCGCCGGCGGTCTGCACGAAGACGATGTCGGGGCTGACGCGACGCAACAGGCCCAGCAGGTCGGACATGCGGGGATGGAAGAAGCGCAGGCCCGGCCAGCCCCGCTGGCCGCTGTCGGGAATCTTGTGCACCGTGATCCCGTCGCAGTCCACCACGTCGGGCTGCCCATGGTCCTTGGTCAGCACCGAGATGCGGCAGCCCGCGCGCAGCAGGGCGCGCATCTGCACGCTCTGCTGCACCTCGGCGCCGCCCACGAAGGCGATGCCTCGGTGGCCCGACAGCACCGGGTAGATGTGCACGGCAATGAAGCAGACGTGCGGCAACCTCAAGCCCGCACTCCCCCGGGCGCCGGACGTATCGCCACCTCCCGTGAGGCCTCGTCGCGCGCGGTCCATCCCTGCCAATGCGCCGCGAACTCGCCCAGCGTGAGGCCCCGGAAGTGTGCCGCCACCGAGCGGAACAGCACCTGCAGGTCGCGGTACAGGGCCTCGATGGAACGCACATCGGGAAAGCTCGGGCTGCCCCCAGGCATGAGCTCCGAGGAGTGCAGCACCAACTCCAGATGGGGCCAGCGCTGCGCCAGGGCCCGCCTGACCAGTCCCAGCATCGCCGGCAGGTTGCGGCCGTCCGGGTACATCCAGTGGTGGGTGGGCTGCCAGGCCCAGCTCCACCGCCTGACCAGAGGCACGGCGTAGGCGCGCGGCAGCAGCCGGTACAGCGTGGACGGCACCACCGTCATGGGCACCTCCAGCAGGCAGGAACTGCCAGGCTGACTGGGCTGGGTCAGGTCCACGACATAGGGGCGGGTGGGATAGCTGCGGTAATCGACGACCGCCGGGCGGTGCGTGGTCTCGCCCGGGACGGGTGCGCGCACCCAGCGCACGTCGGGTGTGACCGAGCAGTCCACGCGGATGCCGTGACGCACCAGCGCCTGCGCACAGGTGGCGTCCAGGGCCCAGCGGCCACCACGGTGGCTGACGATCTCGCACTCGAAGCGCTCGCGCAGCAGCCGTGCCATGAACCCGATCTTGGCGTCGACCACCTCGGCAGGGAACTCCGTCAGAAAGGGCTGCGCCGTCAGGTCGTCGGGCGTCACGGCGTGCAGGGGCGGGCTGTTCCAGGCGTGCAGGTGCATGCCGATTTCCCCGGCGCCGCGGCGCACGAGATCACGCCCGAAGGCCAGGAAGTCCGGGCAGCGTGCCATCTCGTAGTTGGTCAGCCACGTCGGCCGCAGGCCGAAGGACTCGCACAGCCGCTGGAAACGCTGCACATGTCGCGCATTGCGGGTGGTGATGGCACGGGGCCGGCCCCAGAGATCATCGCCTTCGGTGTCGATCGTCACCAGGAAGGCGGGTGCCTGTGCAGGCGGCGTCACCGCGCGCAATTCAGCCACGCAAGGCCTCCACGTAGGGCTGCAGCACGGTGTCGTCGCCGTAGTGCTCGTCCATGAAGTCACGGCAACGTACGCTGGCGGCCTGCCAGTCCTCGGCACTGTGCGTCAGGCGCTGGACTGCCGCGGCCATGTCGTCCAGCGAACCGGCTGCATGGCCCAGGCCGAAACGGCGGATCAGGCCGTCCGGATCGAAGAAGGACACCGTGGGCACCCCGCGCCGCCAGGCCTGCAGGTAGGAATTGGGGAAGCCCTCCGAATCGGAAGTGTTGATGAACACGCGTGCACGCTCGTAGTAATCGTTCACGTCGTGGTACGGCACGCGTCCGTGGAACAGCAGGTTGGGCAGATCGGCGGACTCCCGGCGCGTCGCGACGAACAGATCCTCATGCCCGTCCTGCGGTCCCCCGATCATGTGCAGGCGCCATTGCGGCAGTCGGCGCGCCAGGGCCAGGGCCACATCAGGGCGCTTGAAGGGCCGCAGGTTGTTGACCCACAGCACCGGGACGTCGCGGGACTCGAAGTCCAGCGCGCGCGCGGCGGGCTCCACCAGCATGGCCGCCACCCGGCTGTCCAGGCCGTAGTTGCGCTGCAGGGCACGGCGCTGCTGCTGGCTCTGAGCCAGCACCGCATCGGCGTGCCGCAGCCCCCACTCGTAGAGCTTGCGGTCTCGCCAGAAGCGGATGAGCAGGCGCTGCGGATCGCAGTCCAGGTCGTGCGCGATGCGAAACACCACCCGCCGGGCGTGGCGTCGGGCAAAGGCCGCCACCACGCCCAACTGCGCGCTGGCGGTGCTGACGTAGTACACCTGCGCGTCGGCCCGGCCCAGGGCCCGCCACAACCCCGTCAGCCTGGGGTGCACGAAACGCAGCACCGGCACGCCCTCGTCCAGGCCGTGGGCGCGGTGCAGCCGCACGCCGTCGATCTCCAGCCCATCGGGCTGCCCGTAGTCGGCCACCACCATCGAGACCTCGAAACCCCGCCGAGCCAGGGCGCGTGCCAGCAGCGTGTGCTGCACCTGCTCACCCCCAATGCCGTGCTGGTTGTGCTCGCGCGAGATCACCGGCAGGTTGTCCAGCCCGACGAAACAGACGCTCGTCATGCCGCGGGCCGGGGTCAGTGGCTGTTCATGACCACACCGGCCAGACGCGCCGGCCCTTGCGACAGCCGGCCCGTCAGGGACGCCAGCGCGGCCAGGCGACTGGCGTCGCGCCGGGCCACCACCAGCGCCGCGGTGCAACGGTCGGCGATGGCCAGGGCGTCTGCACCGTAGGCACAGGCGGGGGTGTCCACCACGATCTGGTCGAAGCGATCGCTCAGGTCCCGCATCAGGTCACGGAAGACTGGGCCGTCCACCAACTCCAGGGGGTTGGGTGGCAGTGGCCCGGCCGGCAGCACGTACAGCCCAGGCACGTCCTGGATCTGGGCGATGACCTCCATGCCTGCGCGCCCGCTCAGCAGGCTCGACAGCCCCGCACCGGCGCCGATGCCGAACACCTGGTGCTGGCGAGGCCCGCGCAGGTCGGCATCAACCAGCAGGGTGCGCCGCCCGGCCTGCGACCAGGCCACGGCCAGGTTCGCACTCAGGAAGGACTTGCCGTCCTGCGACTGCGGGCTCACCACGGCCAAGGAGGCCGCGGGTTCACCATCGCGGAACACCTGGCGCGAGAGCTCGCTGCGCAAGGCGCGCACGGCCTCGGCCTGGGGCGAGCGAGGCCGGTGCAGCATGAGCTGCTCGGCCTTCTCGAGGCCCGGCGCCTGCGCTGCGCAGGCGTAGCGAAACTGCGATGCCAGGGCCTGGAACACGTCCTGGGCCGAGGCCAGACCCAGGGCCACCGCCGCGTCGCCGAAACGCACGCGCCGCAGCCGCGCCACCGTGGCGATACGCTCCACCTGCTCGGGGGTGAGCTGGCGGTAGCGGGCCAGCAACTCGCCCATGCGGCCTTCGTCCAGCGGTGGGCTGTCACGGCGGTCGACGGACGTGCCTACCGCATCCTGCACCTCGGACGCGGCCCGACGGTCCACCGGGATCTGCACCGGACCCTGCGCCTGTGGCTGGGCTTGCAGCATCACCGGCACCGCCGCCCCGTTGGTCCCCGTGGAGACCGCCGCATCACGAAATCTCGCCATCGATCTTCACTCCTTGGACGGTGTGGTGGGTGCAGGCAGCCGGCCCATGCTCCAGGGCTGGACGAGCGCAGACTTGTTGGGGGCGAATCCACCGCGGTCCTTGGGGCCGGGCAGCACACCCAGCAGCGGCACTCCCAACCACTGCGCCGTGGGCACCGGCAGACGCGCCCGGGCGTCCACACGCTCCACCAACGCGACCGCACCGAGGGCCAGCAGCAACCCCAGGACCAGCGCCAGTCCGGTGCGTACCGTCCACCCCGGCGCGGACGCCGCCTCCGGCACCGGGGCTGCCGACAGCAGGTGGGCCTGACCCTGGGTGGCCTGGCCTTCCAGGCTGGTCTGCTGCAGCCGCGCCATCAGGCCGTCGTAGGCACGCTGCGCGCTGTCCACGTCGCGCGCCAGCACCATGGCCTCGTCGCGCACGGCTTTCAGGTTCAGCACGCGCTGGCGCTGGGCTTCCAGCGACGCCCGCATGTCGCTCTCGCGCTGCCGGTTGATGGTGTTGGACACGGCCGCCCCCCCGGCCACGCGCCGCGTCTCGCTGTCCAGACGTGTGCGCAGCAGGCCCACTTGACCCCGGGCTTCCTGCACCTGGGGGTGGTTGTCCCCCAGGCGGTCGTTGAGTTCCTGCATGCGCGCTTCGGCGCGCGTGAGATCAGCGCGAAGCGTCAGCAGGGCCGGATGCGACAGCACCTCCTGCAGGCGGTCGGCCGCAGCACCCTGGGCCTGGGTCTGGCGGCTGCCCGACTCGGCCACCACGGCCTGCAACAAGGTGAACTGCGAGGACAACTCGTTCAGGCGTGCGGTCTCCACGTCCAGCCGTTCGTCGCCCACCACCACGCCGCGAGCCCGTTGGAAGCTGGACAGGCGGGCCTGCGCCTGCTCCAACTGGGCACGCGCCTCCCGCGCCCGCCCCTCGAAGAACGATGCATAGCGGCGGGCCTGGTCAGCCCGCAGGCCCACGCTGGTCTCCAGGTAGGCCTGCGCAAAGGCATTGGCCAGCGCTGCGGCCTGATCTGCGGTGGGCCAGCGCACGGAGATGGACAACACGTCGGAATCCCGCGCCGGCTTGACCTCCACGACCGCCAGCAGCCGCTGCACCAGCCAGGCCTGCAGGGCGTCGGGCGAGCCCTGCGCACGAGCAACGAGGGCACTGCCCAGGTCGCTGGTGGCCCGGCTGCCCTGGCCGGCCTCCCAGGCCCGGCGCAAGGCCGGGTCGGTGGTCAGGGCCAGACGCCGAACCACCTCCGCGGCCACGCGTTCGCTACGGATGATGTCCATCTGTGTGGACAGGGCCGTCGTGAGCGCAGGCTGCCAGCCGGTGGAGACCGCCAACGGGTCGGGGCGGCCCTGGTCGACGATGACCGTGGCTGTGGCCAGATAGGTGCGGGGCAGCAGCAAGCTGGTGCCCAGCGTGGCTGCCACTGTCAGCAGCAGCACACCCCAGGCCAGACCCGCCCGGGAGCGCAAGGTTGCCAGGAAGGAAGCGATGTTCATCGTGAAGACCCCTGACGGTTCAGAACAGGCTCTCGCGCACATGGACCACGTCGCCATCGCGAACGGTGTCGTCCATGGCGGGCTGCATCACCTGCAGCCGACCATCAGGCCCCCGCCGGTGCACACGGATGCCCTTGTCGGTGCCCCGCGGGGTCAGGCCACCGCCCGTGGCCAGCACCTGCATCAAGGTCATGCCGCGCTCCAGGCGCAAGGGCCCGGGCCGCTGGACCTCCCCGTAGATGTAGACCTGCGGCTGCCGGTCCACCCACACGGTGTCGCCATGCACGATGACCACATCGCGCGTCTGTCCGCCCGGTCCGAAGAGCGCGGGCAGGTCCACTTCCGTCCGCCAGGGCTGACCCTGCCGGGTCCCGGTCACCACGGCGATGTCGGAGGCCCCGGACGCGGTGCCGCCAGCCATGGCCAGCAGGTCCGTCAGGCGCAGACCGGTGACCTCCAGCGCGAAGCGACCAGGGCGGTTGACCTGGCCCAGCACGCTGGCCTGGTGACCCCGCACCTGCACCACGGCGATGTTGACCTGCGGTTGGCGCACGAACTGCCCGTCGCGCAACCCGCGCGCGATCAACTGCTCAGCCGCGCCCACCGTCAACCCCCCAAGCCGCACGGGCCCGAGCAGGGGGAAGTTCAGCACCCCCGCTTCGCTCAATCGCGACTCCAGCGACAGGTCCGGGTTCTGGTACACCGCAATGCGCAGCACGTCACCGGCGGCCAGTCGGTACTCCTCGGGGGCACGCGCCTCCGCCACTGGGCGCTGACCCGAGACCTGCCGCTCATCGGCGGCCACAGCCAGTCCCCAGGGACCCGCCAGAACCGCCAGGACTGCAGGCGCCAGCCCGATCGCACACCAGCACCACCGCATGGAAACGGAAGAGGAATTCAGAGGGTTCGACACGTCAACGCCACTCCCGAAGAGAACACCAGAAGGCTCCGATTGCGCCATGGGCTGCTCAGGACGTCGCTGCGCATGCTCAAGGCCGCGTGGCGTCGGCGATGACCGGCAGAGCCAGGCGGCCGCGGGCGCGGCGCCAGGCCTGCTCCAGCCACAGCCCGGCGCTGGGGCGGTGCAGGGTGATGTTCGACATGTCGTAGGTCTGGTGCGACAACTGTTTCTTGTAGCGCGCCTGGCCGGCCAGGAAGTCATAGCCCGCCAGGCCGGTGTCCAGCCCGTGCTGCACCGCCAGGGCGTGCGTCACCAGGCCCGGGTGGTGGTTGCCCGCGATCAAGTCGAAGTGAAAACCGCTCTGGTAGGCCAGCATCTGACCGCCCTCGACGAAGTTGTAGAGGTAGCCCACCTCCGCCCTGCCGGCGGTGACACGCAACAACTGCACCAGCCCTGCTGGCCATGCAGCGGCAATCAGGCGCCGGTGAAAGCGGTCGAACAGCGGGTTTGCAAAGGCACCTGGCTGGCCTCGCGCAGCCCATCCCAGCTGATGAAAGTGCTTCAGTCGGTCCAGGAACTGCAGTGCCTGCGGCATGTCATGGGCCGGGCTGATGAGAACCTCGCCCAAGCCCTGGTACAGGCGCAGGCTGCGCCGCACCGTGGCGCGGGTCTGGGCCCCCACGCTGTCCAGGAAGGCACGGCCTGAGGCCCGCAAGGACGACAGGTCCACACGGTAGGCGGGCTCGCTCACTTCACGCACGCACGCCACGGGCGGTGGGGCGTTTCGCCAGCTTTCATGGCCCGCCGCGATGCCTGGCAAGCACACCTGGTCTACCGAAGGCGCAAGCGCCCACAGCTGCGAAGCCACGGCGGCCTGTACCTGCTCTTCCAGGCCGCGGCGGACCAACCAGCCGTTGTGCTCCACGGTGATGTCATCCCACTGGCGCTGTCCCGTGGCGTGCAGGTGCAGGGCGTGAGAAGGCCACCAGCGCAAGCGCCTGGCCCGCTGCGGCACCAGCACGGCCAGGCCCACCAGCTCCTCGCCCAGGTGCATGCGCACCAGGGTTGGCTGGTGCGCGGGGTCCAGGTGGTCCAGCCAGCACCCGATCCAGGTCCAACCCGTGAAGAAATTCGGCGCTGCCTGGGCCTGCAGCGCAAGCCACTGCGGGGCCAGCTCCCGGGGTGCAGGACAGGCTGTGAGCGACACCTGCAACTGCGGGCTGTCTTGAAGGCCGGTGGCGCGGCTCACGCAGCCTGCGCCCGCAAACGTACGGACACGGGCGCAGTCCCCTTCAGGAAGATGGTGCCGTAGCGACGCCAGGGCGCACGCCGAAACGGCAACCAGGGCTCGGCGCCGTAGTGGAACCGCCACCACCGGACCGGCATGTGCCGGCGGCCCTCCTCGTAGATCTCCCGGCTGCGCCAGACCAGCGGCTGAAGCGCGTGCGCTTGCGTCAGCGAGACCCGCAGGTCCTGGTCCATGCCCTCGATGAACAAGGCGGCCCTGGGCGCCAGGGTACGCACCACGTTGTCGAAGGCACGGCGGGCCAGGGGCGGGGGCAGGTGGAACAGCACGTTCTGCGCCACCACCACGTCAGCCTGACCGTAGCGTGCCCGAAGATCGTCTCCAACGATGTCGGCGCAACTGAAGCTCACGCGGCGGCGGGTACGCTCGTTGACGACATAGTCCTCACCCTCACGGTCGAAGGCCTGCGCCACCAGCCACGTCGGCACCTTGCTGCCCTGGGTCAACTCGGACCAGGTGTAGCGGCCCTGGCGCGCCTGGCTGATCAACTCCGGGCTCAGGTCGGAGGCCTCGATCACCACCTCCAGGTCGGGTCTCTGCAGCGCCAGCCAGGCCGACCAGGTGTAGGCTTCCGCACCGTTGGAGCAGGCATAGAGCAACACCCGCAGAGGCCGAACCTGCGTACCACCCGGCACCCGGTCCAGCCCCACATGGGCCAGTACCGGGCCTGTCAAGGCGGCCAACTGGGTGGGCGCGCGGTGAAAGCAGGTGTAGGAATGGGTGTGGCAGCGCTGCGAACGGCGTCGAAGGCTGCTGTGCAGCCAGGGCCCCAGGGTGTGGGACAGCATGCCCACCCAAGCGTCCTGCACGTGAAGCTTGAGCGATGCCCACGCACGAGCGATGATGCTTGGACGGCCCTCCACGCGGTGCACCCCGCTGCGCCGCAACGCAGGCGACAGCCAGGCGGCGAAGCGCTTGCGGGACCCCATCAACACCACCGACCCGATCCTGCGGTAGCCGCTGCGGCCCTGGCCCTGGCGCGAAGCAAAGTTGGTGGCCTTGACATAGCCCAGCATGCGCCCCATGTGCGCCCATGCAGGCTGAGCCCACACCGCCTGGTGGCGGCGGGACTGCAGTCCGGCGCCGCGGAAGTCTGGGTGCGTGAAACCGGCGAAGTTGTACAGGACGCCTTCAGGCAGTTGCAGGCGCAGGCCGGGCATGATTTCAGGGCATCCGCTGACATGCACCCAGGTGTAGCCCGCGATGCAGCCGTCCACCAGGCTCAGCAGGCAGGTGTCACCCGCGTGCAGCAGGGCCAGCTTGGTGTCGTCCATGCCCCAGCCGCCTTCGCGCTGCAGGCGGCGCAGCGTGGCCTCGTCGGCCACCCGGGTGTCGGGCCCGGCTGCTGCGGACGCGGCTCCTGCTGTGCGGGCCTCAAGCGCAGGTGGCCGTTGCATCTCGATGATGTGCAGCCACTCGAAGAACATGAGCCCGTTCAGAAGCTGTTCCAGACCCACCTGACACGCGGCCCCCAGGCCATGGCGGTGCCAGGTGGCGGCCACCGTTCTCAGGAAGAAACGTGGATGCACAAGATCCCCTGCGCCGCGGCCACTTCACGCCCGTCTTCGGTCGTCAGCCAGCCCAGGTAGCGCAGCGGCACTGACGAGGGTGCCAGCTCGGCAGGCGCGAGCTGTCCGTCCAGCCGCTCCTGCACCACCCCGTGACAGCACAGTTCCTGGTGCGCCAGAGCCGAGCCCGTCACGCGCCAGGACAAGCGCGCCAGCCCGCCTGAATCTCCCAGACAGGCCGCCGCGTGCCGGGCGAAGAAGTTGCCTATCAGGGAGCGCTGCACCACCACGTCGGGATGACCTTCCGTCCTGGCGGATTCAGGGTTGTAGTGGATGTGGTGGCGGTTCCAGGTGATGGCACTGAACATGAACAGTTGCACCGGCGTGGGCCGCACGCGCAACTCCGGCAGCACCAGTGGCAGGTCGAACGGTAGGTCGAACGGCAGGTCGAACGGCAGGTCGGCCATCGGCTTGCTGGGGCCTGCAAGCACAGGCGCAGACTGCCGCTTGGCGTGCAGCGCCTCCTGCAGTGCAAGGTCCGCAGCAAGCCACGGCTCGCAGACCTCTGGCGAGGCCCAGGCAGACTCGCCGTTCATGCCGGCCTGCGCAGGTAGGTCGCCGTCTCGCGGGCCACTTCGATCCCTGAGGCGTCGGTGAAGCTGGTCTCGCGCGTGATCAGGTACAGGGGGCCCTGACGGCCCAGCCGTTGCTGCACTCCCAGCAGGCGCGAACACACGCTGATCGTCTCCCCGGCACGCGCGGGGCGTCGTACCGTGAACTCGCTGGACCCGCCCATGCTGCGGGCCCGCGGCGGCCCGCCCTGGATCTCCACGGGAGCCCCGTCAGGCCCCAGGTGTTCCGGCCCCACATCCTGCCAAGCCATCACCTGAAAGAACAACGGGGGGGCCTCCAGCACGGGAGGCGACGTGCCGGTGGCACCGGAGGGTGTCGGGGCCGCGCCAACGCCAGACTGCCGCGGGGGTTCACCAATCGCCTGCAGGAAGCGGCGGATATCGCGTTCGGTGACCTGGAAGGTCCAGGAGGTCGGGGCACTGCAGAAGCCGGTGGTGCCAGGAACCGGAGTCGCGCCAAGCTGCATGAGGGAAGTCCCGTGGATCAGTCCCCGCATTGCGCCATGCGGGCCCGCAGGCCAGACTGCGTAAACGCAGGGCTGGCGCGCAAGCGCGTCCCGGTCCTACCCGGGCATGGCGGGAACGATCAGCAGCGTATGCCCACGTGCAGTGCCACCACGCCGCCAGTCAGCGTGTGCACATCCACGTGGCCCAACCCGGCCTCCTTCATCATGGCCTTGAGCGTGGCGGGGTCCGGGTGCATGCGGATGGACTCGGCCAGGTAGCGGTAGCTGTCGGCATCGCCCGCCACCCACTGCCCGATGCGCGGAAGCACCTTGAAAGAGTACCAGTCGTAGGCCTCTTGCAGGGCAGGTGCCACCTTGCTGAACTCCAGCACCAGCAGCCGGCCGCCGGGCCGCAGCACGCGGCACATTTCCTTGAGCGCGGCCTCCTTGCGCGTCATGTTGCGCAGCCCGAAGGACACGCTGACAAGGTCAAAGACCTGGTCTCGGAAGGGCAGGCGCTCGGCATCGCAGGCCGCGGTGGGCAGCAGCAGCCCCTTGTCCACCAGGCGGTCGCGGCCCTCGCGCAGCATGGCCTCGTTGATGTCGGTGTGCACGACCACGCCCCGCTCCCCCGCGCGGCGGGCGAAGGCCCGCGTGAGGTCGCCTGTGCCGGCCGCAATGTCCAGCACCTTCTGCCCTTCGCACACGTTTGCCACCGCCACCGTGTACGCCTTCCAGGCCCGGTGCAGACCAGCTGACATCAGATCGTTCATGAGGTCGTAGCGCTGGGCCACGGAGTCGAACACGCTGCGCACGCGCGCAGCCTTGTCAGCCTCGTCGACCGTCTGGAAACCGAAATGGGTACGTGCCATGGGAAGGGATTGTTGCGCGGGCCGCAGCCCGCGCGCCGTCAGCAGCCCGCTGCCAGGTCAATGATGGTGGCCGCAAGCCCCACCGCCACCGCCACCGCCCGTGCTCATGGGGGCGTCACGGTGGGTGCCCGCCGCCTCGATGCGCTGCTCGTACTGGGCCCACAAGGCCGCCTGGTCCGCACCCAGGTGGTAAAGGTAATCCCAGGAAAAAATGCCGGTGTCGTGACCGTCGCTGAAGGTGGGCTGCACCGCGTAGTGGCCCACGGTCTGCAGGTCCGTGATGCCGACGTCGCGCTTGCCCGTCTGCAGCACCTCCTGGCCCGGCCCGTGCCCTTGCACCTCGGCCGAAGGGGAGTACACGCGCATCAGCTCGAAGGGAATGCAGAAAACCTTGCCGTCATCGAAGCCGATCTCCAGCACGCGCGAGGTCTGGTGCAGGGTCAGCGCCGTGGGCATGGGGGTTTGCGTGGTCAGGCCAGCCATGAGTTCTCCGGTGTCTTGCGGGGCAACAGGTCAGACGAGCACGCGTTCGATGCCACCGGCGTTGGCCTGGGCGACATAGGTCTCCAGCCAGGCCGGCCCGAGAATCTGGCGCGCCATCTCCACCACGATGTAGTCGGCTTCGAGCAGGCCTGTCTTCAAGTCATCTTCGTAGCGGCTCAGGCCCATCAGGCAGCTCGGGCACGACGTCAGGATCTTGACGTTCTGTTCGGAATGGACCTTGCCGCTCTCGCGCAACGCAGCCTCACCCCTGCGAATCTCTTCTTCCTTGCGAAAGCGGATCTGCGTCGACACGTCGGGGCGCGACATCGCGAGCCCGCCACTCTCGCCGCAGCAGCGTTTGCTTTCCAGCACGTTGTCGCCCATCAGCGCCTTCACCGTCTTCATCGGCTCCTGCTGCTTCATCGGGCTGTGGCAGGGGTCGTGATAGAGATAGGCACCTTGCGACGCGTCACCCAGGGTGATGCCCTTCTCGAGCAGGAACTCGTGAATGTCCACGATGCGGCAGCCGGGAAAGATCTGGTCGAACTGATAGCCCTGCAGCTGGTCGTAGCAGGTGCCGCAGGACACCACCACCGTCTTGATGTCCAGGTAGTTCAGGGTGTTGGCCACGCGGTGGAACAGCACCCGGTTATCGGTGATGATCTTCTCGGCCTTGTCGAACTGCCCGGAGCCGCGCTGCGGGTAGCCGCAGCACAGGTAGCCCGGCGGCAGCACCGTCTGCACGCCCGCATGCCACAGCATGGCTTGCGTGGCCAGGCCCACCTGGCTGAACAGCCGCTCGCTGCCGCAGCCGGGGAAGTAGAAGACGGCTTCGGTCTCCGCCGTGGTGTCCTTCGGGTTGCGGATGATGGGCACGTAGTCCCGGTCCTCGATGTCCAGCAGGGCGCGCGCCGTCTTCTTGGGCAGGCCGCCGGGCATCTTCTTGTTGATGAAGTGGATGATCTGCTCGCGCACGGGCGCGGGGCCCAGCGTGGCAGGGGGCGCGGCGGTCTGCTTCCTGGCAAGACCACGCAGCAACTTGTTGGCCAAACGCTGAGCCTTGAAGCTCATGTCGGTCATGGCATGGCCGATGCGAATGGCTTGCGGGCTGGTGATGCCGATGAACGCTGACTGCAGCGCCTGCGCCGGCCGGAAGCTCTTCTTGCCCATCTTGCGCAACAGGTTGCGCATGTTCATCGACACGTCACCGAAGTCGATGTCCACCGGGCAAGGGCTCAAGCACTTGTGGCACACCGTGCAGTGGTCGGCCACGTCCTCGAACTCTTCCCAGTGCTTGACGCTGATGCCGCGCCGCGTCTGCTCTTCGTACAGGAAGGCCTCGATCAGCAGCGAGGTGGCCAGGATCTTGTTGCGAGGGCTGTACAGCAGGTTGGCGCGCGGCACATGCGTGGCGCACACCGGCTTGCACTTGCCGCAGCGCAGGCAATCCTTGACGCTGTCGGCGATGGCACCGATCTCGCTGCGCTGCATGATCAGCGACTCGTGGCCCATCAAGCCGAAGCTGGGGGTGTAGGCCGCGCTCAGGTCGCCCGCAAACACGCCGTCATCCGCCTGCGCCGTGCGCCCCGGCTGGCGCAGCAGCTTGCCGCGATTGAAGCGGCCCTCGGGGTCCACCCGGGCCTTGTAGTCGGCATAGCCCTGGAGCTCCTGGTCTGACAGGAACCCCAGCTTGGTGATGCCGATGCCGTGCTCACCGCTGATGACACCGCCCAGGCCGCGCGCCAGCGCCATGATCCGGCCCACCACCTCGTGCGCCGTCTGCAGCATGGGGTAGTGGTCGCTGTTGACGGGGATGTTGGTGTGCACGTTGCCGTCTCCGGCATGCGCGTGCAGGGCCACCCAGGTGCGGCCGCGCAGCACTTCCTTGTGGAGGCGCCGGCACTCGTCCAGGATGGGCGCGAACGCCCCGCCCGCGAACACCGCTTGCAAGGGCTTGAGCACCTGCGCCTTCCAGCTCGCGCGCCAGCGCCAGTCCTGCAGCATCGCGAAGCAGGTCTGCCCGGCACCCGGCTGCCCGTCTGGCTGCACCACGTCCAGCTCATCAAGCCAGTGGCGCCACAACGCACGCACCTCGCGCAGCAGGGCAATGGCTTGCTGCACGCGGTCTTCCAGCAGCTCCGCACTTGGGATCTCGCCCGCGTCGTCGCTCTTGCCCAGCGGCAACTGCCCCCTGGAGAAGAAGGCTTCCAGCGCGTCCAGCAGTTCAAGCTTGTTGCGCAGCGACAGCTCGACGTTGATGCGCTCCACGCCTTCGGTGTACTCGCCCAGCCGATCCAGCGGGATGACCACGTCCTCGTTGATCTTGAAGGCGTTGGTGTGGCGGGCAATCGCCGCAGTACGCTTGCGGTCCAGCCAGAACTTCTTGCGCGCGTCTGCACTGACGGCCACGAAGCCTTCGCCACCGCGCGCGTTGGCCAGGCGCACCACTTCGCTGGTGGCGCGCGCCACGGCGTCGGCATCCTCACCCACGATGTCGCCCACCAGCACCATCTTCGGCAAGCCACTGCCTCCGGCGGCCTGGGGTCGCTTGCTCTTGGTGGCGTAGCCCACCGCCTTGAGGTAGCGGTCGTCCAGGTGCTCCAGCCCGGCCAGGACGGCGCCACCGGGGCGGCGCGCTTCGGCAAACATGAAGTCCTTGATGTCCACGATGCTGGGCACCGCATCCTTCGGGTTGCCGAAGAATTCCAGGCACACCGTGCGGGTGTGCGCCGGCATGCGGTGCACGATCCAGCGCGCGCTGGTGATCAGGCCGTCGCAGCCCTCCTTCTGCACGCCAGGCAGGCCGGCCAGGAACTTGTCGGTGACGTCCTTGCCCAGGCCTTCCTTGCGGAACAGCCGGCCCGGGATGTCCAGGCGCTCGGTGCGCAGCAGCTTCTTGCCGCTGGCGTCGAAGTGGCGCAGCTCGAAGCTGGCCAGCTCCACATCGTGGATCTTGCCCAGGTTGTGGTTCAGGCGCACCACCTCCAGCCAGGTGGCTTGCGGGGTGACCATGCGCCAGGACGCTAGGTTGTCCAGCGCCGTGCCCCACAGCACCGCCTTCTTGCCCCCGGCGTTCATGGCGATGTTGCCGCCGATGCAGCTGGCCTCGGCCGAGGTGGGGTCCACCGCGAACACGTAGCCGGCCCGCTCGGCCGCGTCAGCCACGCGCTGCGTGACGACGCCCGCTTCGCTGCAGATCGTGGCCACCGGGCGCTCAAGCCCGGGCAGCTGCACCATCTCCACCTCGCCCAGCGTCTCGAGCTTCTCGGTGTTGATGACCGCGCTCTTCCAGGTCAGCGGCACCGCGCCACCGGTGTAGCCGGTACCGCCACCGCGCGGGATGATGGTCAGGCCCAGCTCGATGCAGCCCTGCACCAGGCCCGCCATCTCGGCCTCGGTGTCGGGCGTGAGCACGATGAAAGGCACCTCCACCCGCCAGTCGGTGGCATCGGTCACGTGCGAGACACGGCTCAGGCCGTCGAACTTCAGGTTGTCGCGGGCGGTGTGACGCCCCAGCACGCGGCGCGCGGTGCGACGCAGGTCCGACACCGCGCGGAAATGGGCGGCGAAGCGGTCCACCGCGACACGCGCGGCCACCAGCAACTGCTCCACCAGGGCGTCACGGGCGGCATCGAGTTCAGGTGTACGGCGCCTTTCCACCTCCGACAGGCGGTGGTGCAGCGCGTCGATCAGCATCTGGCGTCGCTTCGCGTTGTCCAGCAAGTCGTCTTCGAGGTAGGGGTTGCGCTGCACCACCCAGATGTCGCCCAGCACTTCGTACAGCATCCGGGCGGAGCGCCCGGTGCGGCGCTCGTCGCGCAACTGCTGCAGCAGTTCCCAGGCGCGTGGGCCCAACAAGCGGATCACGATCTCCCTGTCGGAGAACGAGGTGTAGTTGTAAGGAATCTCGCGCAGGCGGGAAACTTCCTGCGCATGCTCGACAGAAGTCGTGCCGGCGCGGGTGGCCACCTGCAGGGGCAAGGGAGCGTTCATGTGGGTGCGGTGCCCCCGCGCAAGCTGTCCTTGCGGACACGCGCGGCTGGGTTGCCCTGTGGAATAGGTACAAATCCTAACGCAGCCCGCCGACTCCCGCGGACTGTGGGGCCGAACCGGTAACGACCCGCCCGTCGACCAGACCATGCCCCATAACGGGGAAACCACCGTTGCGCCAAGGGCACCAACCGTGTGAGAAACGGGGTTGTCACAAAACCTGCGGAAAATCCGCCTCTGGTTTACACCTGTACTACGGAGAACCCATGAAACTCAAGCAGTTCGTTCTGACCGCCGGCACCTTGGCCGCCCTGGCCGCCTCCCCAGCCCATGCCCAGGTCGAGATCCAGTGGTGGCATTCGATGAGCGGCCAGCTCGGTGAGTGGATCGGCGGCCTGGCCAAAGGCTTCAACGACAGCCAGAAGGCCTACAAGGTGACGCCCGTGTTCAAGGGCACCTATCCCGAGAGCTTTGCCGCCACGGTGGCGGCCTTCCGCGCCGGCAACGCCCCGCACATCGTGCAGATCTTCGAAGTGGGCACGGCCAGCATGATGGCCGCCAAGGGCGTGATCGTCCCGGTGGACCAGGTCATGAAGACGGCGGGCATCAAGTTCGACCCCAGCGTCTACGTGCCCGCAGTGGCGGGCTACTACACCGCACCCAACGGGCAGATGCTGAGCTTCCCCTTCAACAGCTCCACCACGGTGCTGCACTACAACAAGGACGCCTTCAAGGCCGCCGGCCTGGACCCCAACACGCCGCCCAAGACCTGGCCGGAGGTGGCCCGGGCAGCGGCCACCCTCAAGGCCAGCGGCCACAAGTGCCCCTTCACCACCGCCTGGCAGAGCTGGACCCAGTTGGAGAGCTTCTCGGCCTGGCACAACGTGGAGTTCGCCACCCAGCGCAACGGCTTCACCGGACTGAACGCGCGGCTGAACATCACCACGCCGCTGCACGTGCGCCACATCGAGAACCTGGCCAACATGGCCCAGCAGGGCCTGTTCGTCTACAAGGGCCGCAACAACGCGGCTGACGCCACCTTCCAGTCGGGCGAGTGCGCCATGTACACGGGCTCTTCCGCAGCCTACGGCGGCATCAAGCGCAACCTCAAGGCCGAGGCCGGCATCGGCGCACTGCCCTACTACCCGGACGTTCCAGGTGCACCGCAGAACACGGTGATCGGTGGGGCGAGCCTGTGGGCCATCTCCGGCAAGAAGCCCGAGGAGTACAAGGCCGTGGCCGCGTTTTACCAGTACCTGTCTGACGCGAATGTGCAGGCCAAGAGCCACCAGGAGACGGGTTACATCCCCATCACCTCGGCCGCGTTCAAGATCACCGAGGACTCCGGCTTCTACAAGAAGAACCCGGGCACGGACGTGAGCGTCACGCAGATGATCCGCAAGACCACCGACAAGTCGCGCGGCATCCGTCTGGGCAACTTCGTGCAGATCCGCACCATCATCGACGAGGAACTCGAGCAGGTGTGGGCCGGCAAGAAGAGCGCCAAGGACGGCCTGGAAGCGATCAAGAAGCGCGGCGACGTCGAACTGGAGAAGTTCGAGAAGGCGAACAAGGGCTGACGCCCTTGTTCGCCCCGTGAGCTGCATGCGCAGCTCACGGTCGGCCGTCATGGAGCGCCCCTCCCAGCCCACCCCGCCGAGCGGGGAGGGTCTTGTAACTTCAGGCGTTGAGCCCTACCGCACTTGAGCGTCGAAAAGCGCGTCCTCTTTCGCAGTTGGTGGCTGCCGTGGGCCCTGGTGGCCCCGCAACTGGCCATCGTCATCGTCTTCTTCTTCTGGCCGGCGGGGCAGGCGCTGTTCCAGAGCGTGCTGCGGGAGGACGCCTTCGGCACCAGCAGCGAGTTCGTGGGTCTTGAAAACTTCAAGACCCTGTTCGCCGATGAAACCTACATCGCCTCTTTCCGCACCACGGCCGTGTTCTCGGTCCTGGTGGCTGTGATCGGGCTGTCGGTCTCGCTGCTGCTGGCCGTCATGGCCGACCGGGTGGTGCGCGGGGCCACGGCCTACAAGACCCTGATGATCTGGCCCTACGCCGTCGCACCGGCCATCGCCGGGGTACTGTGGCTGTTCATGTTCGC
The DNA here is from genome assembly GCA_046087245.1 of Rubrivivax sp. GTDB lineage: Bacteria > Pseudomonadota > Gammaproteobacteria > Burkholderiales > Burkholderiaceae_C > Rubrivivax. Next base: position 7,570 of record JBJTZN010000149.1, on the reverse strand, counting down.
GCCGTCCATTGGCGTGGTCAGCTATGCGCTGCGTTCGGCGGGCATGGACTGGAACCACCTGCTCAACGGCGGTCACGCCATGACGCTCATCGTGCTGGCTGCCGTGTGGAAGCAGATCGCCTACAACTTCCTGTTCTTCCTGGCGGGCCTGCAGTCCATTCCCAAGAGCCTGGTGGAGGCGGCGGCGATCGATGGCGCAGGCCCCTGGCGGCGCTTTTGGACGGTGCAGTTCCCGCTGCTGACACCCACCACCTTCTTCCTGCTTGTCATCAACATCATCTACGTGTTCATCGACACTTTTGCCATCGTGGACGCCGCCACTTCGGGCGGCCCCGGCAAGGACACGGCCATCCTGGTCTACAAGGTCTACCACGACGGCTTCAAGGCCTTGGACCTGGGCGGTTCGGCCGCACAGTCGGTCGTGCTGATGGGCATCCTGATCGCGCTGACGGTGGTGCAGTTCCGCTACGTCGAGCGGCGGGTGCATTACTGATGAGAACCCCATCTCCTTGCATCGAAGGCTGCACCTGAATGGTTGAGAACCGCCCTGTCGCCACGGTGCTGTCGCACCTCGTGCTCGTGCTCGGGGTGATCATCGTCGCGTTTCCCGTCTACATCACTTTCGTGGCGAGCACGCAGACGGCCGAGCAGATCGTGCAAAACGTGCCCATGTCGCTGTGGCCAGGAGACAACTTCCTCAACAGCTACCGTTTCGCGCTGTTCGGCGGCGTCACGGAATACGGCACACGGGTGCCGCCGGCCGCACCCATGTTGATGGTCAGCCTGGTCAGTGCCCTGACCATCGCGCTGGGCAAGATCGCCATCTCGCTGCTGTCGGCCTTCGCGGTGGTGTACTTCCGCTTTCCCGGGCGCAGCCTGGTGTTCTGGATGATCTTCATCACCTTGATGCTGCCGGTGGAAGTGCGCATCCTGCCCACCTACAAGGTGGTGTCGGACCTTGGGCTGCTCAACACCTATGCCGGCCTGACCGTGCCGCTCATCGCCTCGGCCACAGCCACCTTCCTGTTCCGGCAGTTCTTCCTCACCATCCCCGACGAACTCGTGGAGGCCGCGCGCATCGACGGCGCCGGGCCCATGAAGTTCTTCAAGGACGTGCTGCTGCCGCTGTCGACCACCTCGATTGCCGCGCTCTTCGTCATCCAGTTCATCTACGGCTGGAACCAGTACCTCTGGCCCTTGCTGATGACCACGGACGAAAACATGTACCCCGTGGTCATGGGCATCAAGCGCATGATTTCCGGGGGTGACGCCGCCACCGAATGGAATGCGGTGATGGCCACCGCGATGCTCGCGATGATCCCGCCCGCCCTGGTGGTGCTGCTGATGCAGAAGTGGTTCGTCAAGGGCCTGGTGGACAGCGAGAAGTGAACGGCCGGCCCACGGCCTCCCCCTGACTGCACAGCACACACGACACCCATGGCTTCCATCGCTCTGCGCCGCGTCGAGAAGACCTACGGCTTCGGCCCCAAGGCCTTCAAGGCCATCCACGGGGTGGAGGCCGAGATCGCCGACGGCGAGTTCGTCGTCATCGTCGGCCCCTCTGGTTGCGGCAAGAGCACCTTGCTGCGCATGGTGGCCGGGCTGGAGGAGATCACGGGCGGCGAGATCGCCATTGGAGCGCACGTGGTCAACCGGCTGGAGCCGGCCGAGCGCGACATCGCCATGGTGTTCCAGAACTACGCGCTCTACCCGCACATGACGGTGTACGACAACATGGCCTACGGCCTGCGCAATGCCAAGGTCCCCAAGGACGAGATCGAGCGCCGCGTGCAGAAGGCCGCCGACATCCTGGAGCTGGGCGGGCTGCTGGAGCGTAAGCCCCGGCAACTGTCAGGCGGTCAGCGCCAGCGGGTGGCCATGGGCCGCGCCATCGTGCGCCAGCCACAGGTGTTCCTCTTCGACGAGCCGCTGTCCAACCTGGACGCCAAGCTGCGCGCGCAGACGCGCCTGGAGATCCAGAAGTTGCACCGCGAGCTGGGCATCACCTCGCTGTTCGTCACGCACGACCAGGTCGAAGCCATGACGCTGGCACAGCGCATGATCGTGATGAATGCCGGGCGCATCGAGCAGATCGGTACACCCGAGCAGGTCTACGGTACGCCGGCCACCACCTTTGTCGCCAGCTTCATCGGCTCGCCGCCCATGAACCTGCTGGACGGACAGGCGACGGCCGCCGACTTCGAGGTCGGGGGTCAGCTGCTGCCCCTGCCGGCCGCAGCGCCGCGGCAAGGGGCGCTGACCCTGGGTCTGCGCCCGGAGCACACCGAGCCAGGCGCCAAGGCTGACCCGTCCTGCTGGCCTCTGCAGGTGGAGGTGGTGGAGATGCTGGGCGCTGAGCGCCTGGTGCACGGGCATCTGGCCGGCGCGGCCTTCACCCTGCGCATCGACGGCACGCTGACCCCGCCACGCCCCGGGCAGACGCTGCACCTGCGCGTGCCGGCTGAGCGAGTGCACTGGTTCGACCCGTCCACGGGCCAGCGCGTCGAGGCGGCCCGGTGAGTCCCTCGCCCTGGCCTTTGCCGCTGTGGATCGCCCACCGCGGCGCCGGCAGGCTGGCGCCTGAGAACACCCTGGCCGCCTTCCGGCTGGGGGCCGCGCACGGCTACCGCGCGTTTGAATGTGATGTGAAGCTCAGTGCCGACGACGTACCCTTCCTGCTGCATGACGCCGCCCTCGATCGCACCACGTCAGGACGCGGCGTTGCCGGGGAACTTGACTGGTCGGCCCTCTCGCGCATGGACGCCGGCACCTGGCACAGCCGGGCCTATGCCGGTGAGCCCCTGCTCAGCCTGCAAGCCCTGGCGGCCTGGCTGCGCGCCAACGCCTTCGCGCTGGACCTGGAAATCAAGCCCACGCCGGGCACCGAGCGCCACACCGGCCAGGTCGTGGGCCGGGAAGCCGCCCGACTGTGGGCCGGAGCCGATACGCAACTGCTGCTGTTCAGCTCCTTCCAGCCCGAGGCCCTGGCCGGCGCCCGGGAGACGGCGCCGCACATCCCCCGCGCCCTGCTGGTGGACACCTTGTGGCCCGGCTGGCTCGACGTGGCACAGCAACTCGGCTGCGTCGCCGTGATCACCAACTACAACGCGATGTCGGCGCAGACGCTGGGGCAGATCCACGGCGCTGCCATGCGCGGTCTCGTCTACACCGTGAACGATCCCGCCCCCGCGGCCTGGCTGCAGTCCATCGGCATCGACGGGATCATCACCGACGCGGTGGATGGCTTCTCACCGGCCGCCTGAGCGGCGGATGATCAGCGCGAGACGGCGTCGACTTCCAAGGGCGGCGCCGCAGCACGGGCCGGCGCATGGTCAGCAGGCGCGGGCAGCACCTTGACGTCACGTATCAGCGGCACACGCCACCAGAGGATCAGCGCCAGCAGCAGCGAACCTGCACCGGCCACGGCCAACGGCACGCGCAGGCCGGCATGCTCACCGAGCCAGCCTCCCAGCAAGGCGCCCGGCCCCGCGGGCAGCAGCATCAACCAGCGCATCGTGCTGGTCATGCGGCCCAGCAGAGGCGTGGGGGTGATGGCCTGGCGCAGCGACAGGAAATTGATGAAGATCATCACCGCGCCCAGGCCGAAGCAGGTGAGCATGAACGCAAAGAACCACAGGCCTGCCGCTGTCGGCGCCAGACTGAACGCCACCCAGCCTACACCGGTGATGGCGATGCCCAGCAGCATGCAGGGGCCGGGGCCGATGCGCTGCGACAGGCGCCTGCCGAAGACGCTGGCGGCCACCGTGCCCACACCCAGGCCCACGAAGCTCAGGCCCACGTCCTGCTCGGACAGGCCCAGCGTGCGCGTGGCCAGCAGGATCTGCACCACCACCGCGCCATGGTGGAAGAACTGCCAGACGCCCAGCATGGCCGCCATGCCCCACAGCAGCGGCGTGCGGGCCACGAAGCGAAGGCCCTGCCTGAGCTGAGGCCAGAATCCGTCGCGCGACGGCGGGGCCAGGGTCTCCTGCACCTTCAACCCGCGCAGGATGGTCACCGAGCCCAGCAGCATCACCGCGTTCAACAGCAGCGCAATGGGCGCACCGACCGCCTTGATCAGCGCTCCGGCCAGACCCGGACCCGCCACCTCGGCGCCCGAGCTGGCCAACGCATTCTTCGAGTGCGCCTCCACCAGACGCTCACGTCCCACCACCTGGGTCAGCACGATCTGAGAGGCCGAGCCTGCCACCACGTGCACCGACCCCAGCACAAAGCCCACCGCGTACATCCACGGCATGCCCAGCCATCCCAGCCACCAGGCCAGCGGCACGCTGGCCAGCACCAGCGCCAGCATGGCCTCGCCGGCCACGTAGATAGGCAGCTTGCGCACGCGGTCCAGCCACACGCCGCAGGGCAGCGACAGCAGGACGAAAGGCGCCAGTTCGGCCGCCATCAGCAGGCCCATCTGCGTGGGCGTGGCCTGCAGCAACACGGCCGCGGTGAGCGGCAGGGCCAGCATGCTGATCTGTCCACCCAGCGAGCTCATCAGGATGGAGATGAACATCCGCCGGTAGGTGGCCTGGCGCAGCAGGTCGGTGGGCGGCAAGGTGAAGCGCTCGGCCCAGGGCTGCCAGCGCCCCCGAGCCGGTGGCTGTGGAACCAGATGCTGGGGCGAAGGCGAGGCGTCCGGCCCCAGATCCTCAGGTGCGGGCATCAGCTCCGGTAGTCGGCATTGATGCTGACGTAATCGTGCGACAGGTCACAGGTCCACACCGTGTCATGGGCCGGGCCGCGGCGCAGGTCCACCCGCACCGTGATCTCGCTTTGCTTCATTACCCGCTGACCGTCTTCTTCCCGGTAGTCAGGGTGGCGTCCGCCTTCGCGCACCACGTGCACGTCGTCCAGGAACAGGTCGATCAGACCCTGGTCCAGGTCGTCGATACCGGCGTAGCCCACGGCGGCCAGGATGCGGCCGAGGTTGGGGTCGCTGGCGAAGAAGGCGGTCTTCACCAGGGGTGAGTGCGCAATGGCGTAGGCGACCTGGCGGCACTCGGCCGTGCTTCGCCCGCCGTCCACGCGCACGGTGATGAACTTGGTGGCGCCCTCGCCGTCACGCACGATGGCCTGGGCCAGGCGCTTTGAGACATCGATCACGGCCTGGCGCAGGATGCGTCCGTCTTCGCTGTCCAGCGACGAGATGGACGCATGGCCCGCTGCCTGCGTGGCCATCAGCACGAAACTGTCGTTGGTGGAGGTGTCGCCGTCAATGGTGATGCGGTTGAAGCTCGCATCAGCGGCCTCGGTCACCAGTTGCTCCAGGGCGGACTGTGCAATGACCGCATCGGTGGCCACATAGCCCAACATCGTGGCCATGTTGGGCTTGATCATGCCGGCACCCTTGGAAATGCCGGTGACAGTGACGGTACGCCCGCCGATCTGCACCCGGGCGGAAGCCGCCTTGGGCAGGGTGTCGGTGGTCATGATGCCCTGTGCCGCCTCAGCCCAGCGCACGCCGTCAGCGGGCGCGGGTGCGGCCGCGTTCGCAAGCGCCGCGGGCAGTCCTGCCTCGATGCGCTCCACGGGCAGCGTCTCCATGATCACGCCAGTGGAAAAAGGCAGCACTTGCCGCGCCGCCACGCCCAGGTGCGCCGCCAGGGCATCGCAGGTGCGCCGGGCACGGGCCAGTCCGTCAGCGCCGGTGCCGGCATTGGCATTACCGGTATTGACCACCAGTGCGCGGATGCCCCGGCCCGACACCACCGAAGCCAAGTGCTCACGGCACAGTTGCACCGGCGCGGCACAGAAGCGGTTCTTGGTGAACACGCCTGCCACTGCGGCGCCTTCGTCCAGCAGGAACACCACCAGGTCGCGCCGCTGGGCCTTGCGGATGCCGGCCATGGCGGTGCCGATGCGAAGGCCGGCTACAGGGTGAAGTTCAGCCGGTGTCGGCGCGGACAGGTTCACGGGCATGGCGGCGTCTGCGGATCAGGAGCGGGTCAGGTGGGCGGTCCGCAGGCGCTCAAGCCAACCTGCCGTGGCACTGCTTGTACTTCTTGCCACTGCCGCAGGGACAGGGATCGTTGCGGCCCACCTTCGGCACCTCGGCCACGTGAGTGGCCGGATCGGTCTCCTGCGAGACACTGCCGTCCTCGTTGGGATGGGTGTAAGTGACGTTGCTGAACTGGCTGGCGCGCTCCTCGATGGCCTCGGCGGCCTGTGCGACCTCGTCCTGGGTCTGGATGCGCACCGCCATCAGCAGGCGCGTGACCTCGGCCTTCACCAGATCCAGCATCTGGGCGAACAGCTCGAAGGCCTCTCGCTTGTACTCCTGCTTCGGATTCTTCTGGGCATAACCGCGCAGGTGGATGCCCTGGCGCAGGTAGTCCAGCGCCGACAGGTGTTCGCGCCAGTGCGAGTCGATGGACTGCAGCAGCACCATGCGCATGAAGGGCGTGAACTGCTCGGCGCCCACCACCTTGAGCTTGGCCTCGAAGAGTTCGTCGCCAGCGGCCAGCACCTTTTCGAGGATGTCCTCGTCCGTGATGGACTCGCTGCCCTCCACCGCAGCCTGCAGCGGCACCTCGAGCTTCCACTCCTCAGCCAGCGTCCTCTCCAGGCCGGGCAGGTCCCACTGCTCCTCCACGCTCTGGTCGGGCACATGGGCGCGCACCACGCCCGTCAGGGTGCTGCGGCGCAGGTTGGCGATGCGGTCCAGCAGGACCCCGGCCTCCAGGATCTCGTTGCGCTGCTGGTAGATGACCTTGCGCTGGTCATTCGCCACATCGTCGTATTCCAGCAACTGCTTGCGCATGTCGAAGTTGCGCGCCTCGACCTTGCGCTGCGCGCCTTCGATGCTGCGGGTGACGATGCCCGCCTCGATGGCCTCGCCTTCGGGCATGTTCAGGCGGTCCATGATGGAGCGCACGCGGTCACCCGCGAAGATGCGCATCAGCGGATCGTCCAGGCTGAGGTAGAAGCGGCTGGAACCCGGGTCACCCTGGCGCCCGGAGCGGCCCCGCAACTGGTTGTCGATGCGCCGGCTCTCGTGCCGCTCGGTGGCGATGATGCGCAATCCGCCCTGGGCCTTGACCTGTTCGTGCAGGCCTTGCCACTCGTCGTGCAGCTGCTGCGCGCGCGCCCGCTTATCGGCCTCGGACAAGCTCTCGTCGGCCTCCAGGAACTGCACCTGCTTCTCGACATTGCCACCCAGCACGATGTCGGTGCCGCGACCGGCCATGTTGGTGGCGATGGTGATCACGCCAGGCCGTCCGGCCTGCGCCACGATCTCGGCCTCGCGGGCGTGCTGCTTGGCGTTGAGCACCTCGTGGCGGATGCCGTGCTTGGTGAGCATGCGCGAGAGCAGCTCGCTCTTCTCCACGCTGACGGTGCCCACGAGGATGGGCTGGCCCTCCGCGTGACGCCGCTCGATGTCGCGCACGACGGCGTCGAACTTGGCTCCCTCGCCCTTGTAGATCAGGTCGGCGTGATCGTCGCGGACCATCGGACGGTTGGTCGGGATCGGCACGACCTGGAGGCCGTAGGTGTTCATGAGCTCGGCCGCCTCCGTCTGGGCGGTGCCCGTCATGCCCGCGAGCTTGGAGTACATGCG
>JBJTZN010000148.1:0-36204 GCA_046087245.1 Rubrivivax sp. | reverse complement strand
GCCCTGCGCATGCTGCGACAACTGGCGATGGAACGTCTCATGGAACTGGACTTCAGCCAGCAGGCCGACCTGGCCACCATCACCCAGGGGGTCACCGCCCTGGCCGAACTGGCGCTGGACCGCGCCTGCCAGCAGACGCGCCAGGAACTGGACGAACGCCATGGCCCGCTGCTGGGCGCCGACGGCCAGGCCATACCCCTGTGGATCATCGGCATGGGCAAGTTTGGCGCCCGCGAGCTGAATGTCTCCAGCGACATCGACCTGATCTACGTCTACGAGCACGAAGGCGAGACCCAGGGCCAGCCCGATGGGCGCGGCAAGATCAGCAGCCATGAATACTTCGGCAAGGCCGTCAAGGCGATCTACAGCCTGATCGGCGACACCACGGAGCATGGCTTCGTCTTCCGTGTGGACCTGGCACTGCGCCCCCACGGCAACTCCGGCCCAGCCGCCATCAGCCTGTCGGCCCTGGAGGACTACCTCCAGGTCCATGGCCGCGAGTGGGAGCGCTTTGCCTGGCTCAAGAGCCGCGTCGTGGCGCCGACTGCCAGCATCAAGGCGCCCAACGTCCAGGCGCTGCGCTCCGTGGTCCTGCCCTTCGTGTTCCGCCGCTACCTGGACTACAACGTCTTTGACGCGCTGCGCAGCCTGCACCGCCAAATCCGCGAACATGCGGCCCGCCGCAGCGCCGGGCACCCGGAGCGTGCCAACGACGTCAAGCTTTCGCGCGGTGGCATCCGCGAGATCGAGTTCATCGTCCAGCTGATGCTGGTGGCCCGCGGCGGGCACTTCCCCGAGATCCGCACGCGCTCCACGCTGCGGGGCCTGCAGCGGCTGGTGGTGCGCGGGCTGATGAAGCCGGCCGCGGCGGACCGCCTGGCGCAGGCCTACGTGCTGCTGCGACAGGTGGAACACCGCATCCAGTATCTGGACGACCAGCAGACGCACCTGCTGCCCACGGACGATGAGGACCTGGCCTGGATCGCGCGGTCGCTCGGCTTGGCAGATGACCATGCGGGATCGCTGCTGGACCGGCTGGGCGAGATGCGCGAGTTCGTGGCCAATGAATTCGACGCCCTGCTGCACGATGGACGCACGCCGGCACCCCGGCGCGGGGTCTGCCGCACCTGCGGACAGGGTCCGCTGCCGGTGGACAGCGAGACCCTGATCGAGCACTTGCCCGAAGGCCTGGCTGAGCGGGTGCGCCAGTGGAGCCGCCAGCCCCGGGTGGCGGGCCTGCGCGACGAGAGCAAGATGCGCCTGGGGCGCTTGGTGCAGCGCGCCGAGGCCTGCATCGCCGAAGGCTCTTCCACCGTCGAGGCTGCCTTGCACTTCATCGACTGGATGGAGCCCCTGCTGCGACGCGAGAGCTACCTGGCGCTGCTGGTGGAGCGCCCGGAGGTGCTGAGTCGTCTGCTGCGGCTGCTGGGCCTGGCGCGCTGGCCCATGCAGTACCTGATGCGCCACCCCGGAGTGATCGACGAACTCGCTGACGAGCGCCTGCTGCACGGGCGCTTCGATCGCCAGGAGTTCGTGCAGGAACTGGAGCAGCGCCACGCCGCCTGGGTGCGCTCCGGCCAGGCCGACGAGGAGTCCCTGCTGGACACCCTGCGCCGAGCCCACCACGCCGAGGTCTTCCGCACCCTGGTGCGTGACGTCGAGGGCCGGCTCAGCGTGGAGGAGGTGGCTGACGACCTGTCGGCCCTGGCCGATACGGTGCTCGATACCGTGATTCGCTGGGCCTGGTCCACGTACCGGCAGCGCCACCGGGACGAGCCCTCGCTGGCTGTCATCGCCTACGGCAAGCTCGGCGGCAAGGAGCTGGGCTACGGCAGCGACCTGGACGTGGTCTTCCTCTACGACGACGGTGGCGAGCCGGACCCCGACCGGGCCCAGGAGGTCTACGCCGGGTTCGTGCGCAAGATCATCACCTGGCTGACCCTGCGCACCGCTGCGGGCGAGCTGTACGACATCGACACGGCCCTGCGGCCCAACGGCAGTTCAGGGCTGCTGGTGACCTCCATCTCCGCCTTCGAGCGCTACCAGGTGGGCCGCGGCAGCAACACCGCGTGGACCTGGGAGCATCAGGCGTTGACGCGCGCGCGCTTCTGCGCCGGGTCGCGCAGCATCGAGGGCTCCTTCGAGGCCGCGCGCACCGCGGTGCTGACCGCGCCCCGGGACGAGGCGGCGCTGCGCGCAGAGATCCAGGCCATGCGTGAACGCGTGCGCCGTGCCCACCCGGGCAAGACCGGGCGTTTCGACGTCAAGCACAGCCCCGGCGGCATGATGGATGCCGAGTTCGCGGTGCAGCAGTTGGTGCTGGCCCACGGCGCGCGGCACCCCGCGCTGCTGGACAACGTGGGCAACATCGCTCTGCTGCTGCGGGCCCAGCATGCCGGCTTGCTGCCCGACGATCTGGGGCAGGCAGCCGCCGACGCGTACCGGGAGCTGCGCAGGGCGCAGCACCGGGCGCGGCTGGATGAGCAGCCCACGCACTTTGACGCCGAGTCCTTCGCCGCGCACCGTGACGCCGTGCTGGCACTGTGGCGACACGTCTTCGGCTGAGCGGTGCCTGGCTCGCGGGCTGCGCGGGTCTGGGCGCGCTGTCGGTGCTGGTGTTCGTCCACGACGCCCTGAGCCCGCCAGCCGCGGCCTGGGCGCCCCTTCTGGAGTGGAACGCCCTGAGCCTTGGGCACGAGCCGTGGCGCGTCCTCACCGCCGCCTTCGTGCACCACGACCTGCAGCATCTGGGCGCCAATCTTGCGGGCTGCGCCGCCGTGGCGCTGCTGGGTTGGGCTGGCGGGCTGCCGCTGCGCGCCACGCTGGCAGCGGCCGTGGCCTGGCCCCTGACCCATGCGCTGCTGCTGTGGGCGCCTGGGCTGACCCGCTACGCGGGGCTGTCGGGCCTGCTGCACGCCGCGGTGGCCGTGGCTGCAGTGGCACTGATGCTGCAGCGTGAGTGCAGCACGCGCACCATCGGCGCCGCAGTCTGGGCAGGCCTGCTGCTGAAGGTGTTGCTGGAGGCCCCGTGGCGGGGGGCGGTGCAGACCGTGCCGGGCTGGAGCATCCCCATTGCCGTGGCCGCCCATGCCGCGGGCCTGGTCAGCGGCACCCTGGCCATGGCCTGCGCGGCAGCCTGGGCAGCGCTGCGCACCGGCCCGGCGCCGCCATGACAATGAGGGCAACGGACACCACGCGCAAACCAACCAGGAGCCTTCCATGATCACGCTGTGCGGATTCCCCCTGTCGAACTACTACAACAAGGTCAAGCTGGCCCTGCTGGAAAAGGGCGTTGCGTTCCAGGAGGAGCGGGTGTTGACGGGCTCGAAGGACGAGGCCGTGCTCGCGGCCTCGCCTCTGGGCAAGATCCCCTTCATCCGAACGCCGCAGGGCTCGCTGTGCGAGAGCCAGATCATCGTTGACTGGATCGAGGCCGCCTACCCGAACCCGCCCCTGGTGCCGGCGGACCCGTTTGCCGCGGCCAAGGTGCGCGAACTCGCCACCTTCATCGACCTGCACCTGGAGCTGGTGGCGCGCGAGCTGTATGCGCAGGCCTTCTTCGGCGCAACGGTCAGCGAAGGCACGCAGGCCCGTGTGCGCAAGCAATTGGAGCGCCACATCCCGGCCTTCAAGCGCCTGGCCGCGTTCTCGCCGTATGTGGCCGGTGACCGCTTCACGCTGGCCGATTGCTCGGCCTGGGTCAGCCTGCCCCTGGTGGGCATGGCGACCAAGGCGGTGTACGCAGAGGACCTGCTCGCCGCCCAAGGCGTGGACTGGAAGGGCTACGTCAAGATGGTGGGCGAGCGGCCGAGCGCGCAGCGCGTGGCAGCGGATCGCAAGGCGGACCCCGTGACCAGGGCTTCCTGAGGCAGGCGGCCCCTCAGGCCGCGGACGCGGCCGCCTTCAGGGCCAGGGCCTGGGTGACGTCCTTGCGATAGCGGTTGAGCTCCTGCACGCTGGCGAAACTGCGCTCCATCAGCAGCCCCAGGTTGTGCAGGATGCGCTCGACCACCTTGCCTTCCCAGGCACTGTCGAACTGGATCTGCTTGTCCAGCCAGCGCTCCAGCCACGCCGGATCAGGCAGGCGGCTTTGCACGGTGTCGCGCGGGAACAGCCGCTCGTTCACGTGCAGGTTGGTGGGGTGCAGGGCCTGCGCCGTGCGCCGGGCGCTGGCCATGAGCACTCCCACCTTGGCGAAAGCGGCGCGCGCCTCGTCGCCGAAGCGTGTCAGCGCCCGCTTCATATAGCGCAGGTACGCACCGCCGTGGCGGGCCTCGTCACGCGCCAGGGTTTCGTAGATCGCCTTGATGACCGGCTCGGTGTGCCACTGCGCCGCCCGGCGGTACCAATGGTTGAGGCGGATCTCGCCGCAGAAGTGCAGCATCAGCGTTTCCAGCGCGGGCGCCGGATCGAACTCGAAGCGGATCTCGTGCAACTCCTCCTCGGTAGGCACCAGGTCCGGGCGAAAGCGCCGCAGGTACTCCATCAACACCAGGGAGTGTTTCTGCTCTTCGAAGAACCACACGCTCATGAAGGCGGAGAAATCGCTGTCGTCGCGGTTGTCGCGCAGGAACATCTCGGTGGCCGGCAGTGCCGCCCATTCCGTGATGGCGTTCATCTTCACTGTGCGCGCCTGCTCGTCCGACAAGCGCTGCGCATCGAAGCAGGCCCAGGGAATGTCGGTATCCATGTTCCAGCGAACGGCCTCGAGCTGCTTGAAGAGTTCAGGGTAGATCATGAGACGGCCCCGCCAAATCCTGCTGCCAACGATTCTGGCATTTTAGGCAGGCCTGCACCTGCGCCCTTGCAAGCCGTATGGTTCACAGGGGCTCACACGGTGCGGTCGGACTCGCCGGCATCGCGCCAGCGGCGGACCTCGGCGGCGATGGCCTGCAGGTCCTGCACCACCCGAACGCCCGGAACGGGTCGGCGGGCCAGCGCAGCAGCCGATCCGCCGGCCCACAGCTCCACGCCGGCCGGTAGACGCGCCCGCAGTTCGCCCAGCCCGTCCAGCACCTGCTGGGTGCCCAGGATGCCTGAAAAGCCCAGTCCCACGACATCAGCCCGGTGCGCCAGGGCGGCGCGCACGATGTCCAGCACCGGGGTCTGCACGCCCAGCGATACGCAGGCGCAACCCTCCAGGCGGGCCACGATCTCCACCATCAGCAGCCCCAGTCCGTGGGGCTCGCCAGGAAACGTGGACAGCAGCAGGCACGGACGCGCCGCGGTCGGCGACACGGGCATCTGCGCGATGGCCCGGCGCATGGCGACCTGCACCTGTTCGGTGTAGAGGTGCTCCTCGAACACCTGCAGCCTGCCGTGCATCCAGGCCTGCCCCACCGCCACGTTCAAGGGGGCCACCAGCTCGGTGACGAACCTGAAGGCCCCCAGACCGGCCAGGCGCTGGCTCAGTTCGCATTGCAGGGCACCGGGGTCATGGCTCTGAATCAGCGCCATCAGGGGCTGCAGCGACTCTGCACGCAGCGTCGTTGAGGTGCCGGCGCTGTTGACGCTTGCAGCCTGGCCGCCCCCGGCCAGCGTTGCCAGCTCCTGCGGGCTCATCTTCATCAGGCGCCCGGGGCGCCACCCCGAATCCAGCAAGCGCTTGAGCACACGCAGGCGTTCGACCTGTTCCGGCGGGTAACGACGCTCGCCGAGGGCATCACGCGCCGGGCATGGAAAGCCATAGCGACGCTCCCACACCCGCAGGGTGTCCTTGGTCAGACCGGTGTCCCGCTCCACTGCCGCGATGGACAAGCAGCGACCCGCTGGGTCACCACCTGGGGCTTCACCCGATGCCCAGCCCTGCGGGCCGGTCAAGTCCCTCACATGCATGCCACGATTTTGTCTTGGACAAATTTTTTGGATCAAGCACTTTTTTCGAAGAACCCGCAGCTTCCCCTTGCAAATTCGAGATGAACGTACACAATAGGCTGTCAATTTACGTTGACACTCGCAGGTCACGGCCCTGCCATGCCGGGCCGCCTGCCGGACTTCAGGGTCGCAAGCGACCGGTGCAATGCAACACCACTGCCCATCCATGACCTCATCCAGCACCCTGTTCTCAACCGCTGGCGCTTGCGGGCGTACGGTGCGGTCGTCACGGGCCCGCTCGGTGCGGGGCACCGTCGCCACGGCGCACGCTGCCTGGAGTCCTCCTGATTTTCTGTCGTGCAGTCGGCCGGTCACGCCGGTTGCGACCCCTGAGCCGTTCTCCTCCTCCTCCCTCTCTGCCTGGTTGGCCCCGGGGCGCTGCACGACAGTCTTTTCATCCGCTGGCGGCACCCGGGGTGCCGCCAGCCCGGCCCGCTCGCACGCGGGCGATGCATGAGCAGCCTGGCCCGCACGCCGCAGGCCAACGCCACCGCGGCCTGCGAGATGAGGGCACGCATGGACGGGAAGCTTGTCGGATGAGCCGACGCATCGCGGTGGTCGGCTCCGGCATTGCGGGCTTGTCGGCGGCCTGGTCGTTGGCCCCCCACGCCCAGGTCACGCTCTACGAGGCTGGCAGTCACTTCGGCGGTCACGCCCATACGGTGGATGTCACGCTCGAAGGCCTGACCCACGGCGTGGACACGGGCTTCCTCGTCTACAACCGCCGCACCTACCCCCGACTGATCGCCCTGTTCGATGAGCTGGGCGTGGACACGGCCCCGTCGGACATGTCGTTTTCGGTGCAGAGCCGCGCCGACGGCCTGGAGTGGAGCGGCTCCAGCCTGAACACGGTCTTTGCGCAGCGGCGCAACCTGGCGCGTCCCGCCTTCCTGGCCATGCTGCGCGACATCCTGCGCTTCAATCGCCTGACCACGGCCGTGGCCGGCCGTCAGTTCGAGCAGGAGCTGAGCGAACCCATAGGCGATTTCCTGGACCGCCATGGCTTCGGCACCGTGTTCCGTGACTGGTACTTCCTGCCCATGATCGGCTGCATCTGGTCCTGCCCGACCGAACAGATGCTGCGGTTTCCGGTGGCCACGATGATCCGTTTTTGCCACAACCACGGGCTCATCCAGATCGCCAACCGGCCACCCTGGCGCACGGTGCGGGGAGGATCGCGCCAGTACGTGCAGAAGATGCTGCCGCGCATCCAGGACGTCCGCTTGAACACCCCCGTACGCAGCGTGCGCCGCACCCCGCCGGGGGCCGGCCCGGGAGGCGGTGCAGCCGGGGTCTGGGTGAGCACCGACGCGGGCCAGGAGCGCTTTGACGACGTGGTGCTGGCTTGCCACAGCGACCAATCCCTGCAGTTGCTGGCCGATGCCAGCCCGCAGGAGCGGCGCTGGCTGGCGGCCCTGCGCTACCACCCCAATCACAGCGTGCTGCACACCGACACCTCGCTGCTGCCACGCCGGCGCCTGGCCTGGGCAGCGTGGAACTACGAGCGTGCAGCGCAGTTGCAGCGCGAGCAGTCCAGCGTATGTCTGCACTACTGGATCAACCGACTGCAACCGCTGCCGTGGAAGACGCCGGTCATCGTGTCGCTGAACCCGTCGAGGCCGCCGGACCCGGCCAAGGTGCTGCGCTCATTCGAGGTGCACCATCCCGTCTTCGATCAGGCAGCCATAGAAGCCCAGGGCCGGCTGCCGCATTTCCAGGGCCACACCCGCGTATGGTTCTGCGGTGCCTGGACGCGTTATGGCTTTCACGAGGACGGCCTGATGTCGGGCCTGGCGGTGGCCGATGCGCTGCGCAGCGCCATGGCCGCCGAGCGTGACCGCGCGAGGGCGGCGTGACCCCCTCCGTGCAAGCCCTGCTGGCCACGGGCGAGGTGCGGCACACGCGGCTGCGCCCTGCGCGGCACGCCTTCGAGTACCCCACCTTCTTCGTGCTGCTGCCCATGCGCGCCCTGCGCGAGCGCGACTGGGCGGTGATGCCGCGCAATCGCTTCGGCTGGCTGTCGTTCCACGATGCCGACCACGGACTGGGCGGGCCCGATGCCCTGGCCTGGGTCGAGGATCTGCTGCAGCAGGAGGGCGTGGCTGACACGGACGGCGAGATCTGGCTGCAGACCTACCCCCGCATGCTGGGTTTTGCCTTCAAGCCGGTGAGCTTCTGGTACTGCCACCGCCGGGACGGATCGCTCGGCGCGGTCCTGGTGGAGGTGAACAACACCTTCGGCGAGCGCCACTGTTACCTGCTCAGCGGGCCGGGACTGGGTTTCGGGCGTGAGTTGCAGGCGCGCAAGGTGTTCCACGTCTCGCCGTTCTGCCGCATCGAGGGGCGCTACCGCTTTCGCTTCATGCGCACGGCCGATCGCATCGTCGCGCGCGTGGACCACGACGACAGCCAGGGCCCGCTCATCCTGACCAGCATGTCGGGCCACCTGAAACCCTTGACGGCGCGCAGCGTGATGCGCGCAAGCCTGCGCATGCCGCTTCTGACCCTGGGCGTGATCCTGCGCATTCACTGGCAGGCGCTGAAGCTGTGGCTCAAGCGCGTGCCCTTCGTCACCAAGCCTGAGGTTCCCGAGCGCTTCGTCACCCGGGAAAACGCGCCATGAACAGCACCACCGCCCAGATCCCGTGCCTGCCCGGCGCCGCTCCGGCCTCGGCCCGCACTGTCTTCGCCCTGCTCACAAGACTCCAGCACGGCACGCTGGACGTGCAGATGCCCGATGGCGCGCAGGCGCGTTTCGGCAGCAGCGCTGCGGACGCGCCCAAGGCCGCCTTGCGGCTTGTCGACTGGCAGGTGTGTTCGGCCGCGCTCAAGAGCGGGGACATCGGCTTTGCCGAGGCCTTCATCGACGGCCGCTGGACCACGCCGGACCTGGCGGCGCTGCTGCGCCTGTTCATCGCCAACCGCGATGCAATGGAGTCGGTGATCTACGGCACCTGGTGGGGCTCCCTGGCCTACCGGCTCAGACACCTGCTGCGACGCAACTCGCGCCCGGGCAGTCGCAAGAACATCCACGCGCACTACGACATCGGCAATCCGTTCTACCGCCTGTGGTTGGACGAGACCATGAACTACTCCAGCGCGCTGTTCGAGGGCGACTTCACGCGCTCCAGCATGCAGGCGCAGCAAGCCAAGGTGCGCCGCGCCCTGGACGAGTGCAGGGTGCGCGCCGGTGACCGGGTGCTGGAGATCGGCTGCGGCTGGGGCGCGCTGGCGCAGGAGGCCACCGTGGAGAGGGGGATGCGTGTCACCGGGGTGACCCTGTCCTCGGAGCAGCTGGACTTCGCGCGCGAGCGCATGCAGCGCCTGGGCGTGGCCGATCGCGCCGACCTGCGGCTGCAGGACTACCGTGACATCGGCGACGGCCCATATGACGCGGTGGCATCCATCGAGATGTTCGAGGCCGTGGGCCGGGAGTACTGGCCCAGCTACTTCCAGACCGTGCAGCGCCAGCTCAAGCCCGGCGGCCGCGCCTGCATCCAGACCATCACCATCCGCGACGACCTGTTCGAGCGCTACGTCAAGTCCACCGACTTCATTCAGCAGTACATTTTCCCAGGTGGCCTGCTGCCCAGCCCGCAGGTCTTTCGGGCCGAGGCCGGACGGGCCGGCCTGGAGGTGGTCAACGAGCTGGCCTTCGGTCGTGACTATGCCGAGACCTTGCGCCGCTGGCGCGCCGATTTCCTGAGCCGGGAGTCGCAGGTGCGCCGGCTGGGATTCGACACGCGCTTCATGCGCATCTGGGAGTTCTATCTTGCCTATTGCGAGGCCGCTTTCGACACGGGCAACACCGATGTGATGCAATTCACGCTGCGAAGGCCCTGAGGACAGCCACCCACGGCCCAACCCCGAATCCTCGTCTGGACGCACCATGCCACCACGGACGCACGCCCCGTCGCGCCGGCGACTGCTGACCACCCTGCTGCTGGCCGCCACCACCACGGCGCTGCAGGCCCGCGGCCCGGCGCCCCGGGAGTTGCTGGGCGAGTGGCCGGCGGCCCATCTGCAAGGGCAGGGCAGGCTGCGCTTCCTGGGCCTGCAGGTCTACGACATCCGGCTGTGGACCACCGAGCCCGGTATGGCGGCCCAGGCCTGGCCCGCCCGGCCCCTGGCGCTGGAGATCGAGTACGCCCGCGACTTCGCGGCGCGCATGATCGCCGAGCGCTCGCTCAAGGAGATGCAGCGCGCCGGGCCCGTGTCGTCCGACGTGGCCGAGCGCTGGCTGCGCACCATGACGCAGATCTTTCCCGACGTGAAGGCGGGCGACCGCATCACCGGCATCCAACGCCCCGAAGGCTTGAGCCGCTTCTTCCACAACAGCAGCCTGCGCGGCGAGGTACGCGATGCGGAGTTCACGCGTCGCTTCTTCGGTATCTGGCTGGGCGAGACCACCTCCGAGCCCTCGCTGCGCGACAGCCTGCTGGGGCAGCGATGAGCGGCCCGGCCCCGCCGACGGCTGCGCCCGAGGCCGACGCAGGCACGGCTGCGCCAGCGCACGGCGGGGCCCGGACGGCGTCTTCCTGGCACGGCGGCTGGCGCCAGGGTCTGTGCTACGGCGGCCTGGGCCTGCCACTGGCTTTCGTCGCCCTGCCCCTGTACGTGGTGCTGCCCAATCATTACGCCGCGACCTTCGGCGTGCCCCTGGCCACGCTGGGAACGCTGCTGCTGGCTGCGCGTCTGTTCGACGCGGTGGCCGACCCCTGGATCGGCCACGCGGTGGACCGCTGGTTTGCCACGGGAATGCGCCCGCTGGCGGTGGCGGGCGTGGGAGCCGCCCTGGTGCTGGCCCTGGGATTTCGGGGCCTGTTCTTTCCCCCAGTGACCGACCAGCCGGGCCTGCTGTGGTGGTGTGGCGGCGTGCTGGCGGTCACCTACCTGGCCTACAGCGTGCTGTCGGTGACCCACCAGGCCTGGGGCGCCCGGCTGGGCGGCGACGAGGCCCAGCGCGCGCGCATCGTGAGTTGGCGCGAGGCGCTGGCGCTGGCGGGCGTGCTGGTGGCCAGCGTGCTGCCCTCGGTCCTGGGCCTGCAGGCCTCCACGGTCACGTTCGCGGTCCTGCTGGCCTGCGCGCTGGTGGCCGGGGCCTGGGCGCCGCGCCCGCAGACAGGGTCGCACGTCGGGACGCCGCGCCCCTCGGAGGCCTCCACCAGCGCCGCCTCGCCCTGGCGCAACCCTGGGTTTCGCCGCCTGCTGGCCGTGTTCCTGCTCAACGGCATCGCCAGCGCTGTGCCGGCCACGCTGGTGCTGTTCTTCATTCGCGACCGCCTGCAGGCCCCGGTGTTCGAGCCGCTGTTCCTGGCCAGCTACTTCGCCGCCGGGGCGCTGTCCATGCCCCTGTGGGTGCGCCTGGTGCAGCGCCTGGGCCTGGCGCGCGCCTGGCTGGCCAGCATGGTGCTCGCCGTGGCAGCCTTCGCCTGGGCGGCCCTGCTGGGGACAGGCGATGTGGTCGGCTTCACCGCCGTGTGCATCGCCAGCGGCGTGGCTCTGGGCGCCGACCTCGCCCTGCCCGGTGCCCTGCTGGCCGGCGTGATCCAGCGCGCCGGCCACGCCGGTCGGTTGGAGGGCCGCTATTTCGGCTGGTGGAACTTCGCCACCAAGCTCAACCTGGCGCTGGCTGCGGGCATCGCGCTGCCGTTGCTGGCCGCCTTCGGCTACCAGCCCGGCGGCCGCGACGCGCAGGCCTTGCAGGCCTTGACCATCGCCTACTGCCTGCTGCCATGCGCGCTCAAACTCGCAGCCGCGGCCTTGCTGCACCTGCTGTGGATCCGAGGAGAACCCCCATGACGACACGACGCCTGTGGGCCGCTGCCGCGGCCGCTGCCCTGACCCTGGCCACCATCGGGCCGCTCGCCGGGTGCGCCAGCGCCCCGGTGCCTGCCGACTACGCCGCCGAGAAGCCGGTGCTGGATCTCAAGACCTACTTCAACGGGGAGTTGACCGCCCACGGCATCTTCACCGATCGCTCAGGCAAAGTGGTGCGTCGCTTCACGGTGGCCATGACCGGCACCTGGCAAGGCGACCAGGGCACGCTGGACGAGCGCTTCACCTACAGCGATGGCAAGACCGAGCGCCGCGTATGGCGCCTGACCGATCGCGGCAACGGGCGCTGGACCGGCCGGGCCGACGACGTGGTGGGCGAGGCCGTGGGCCAGGCGGCGGGCAACGCCCTGAACTGGGCCTATACCCTGCGCCTGCCCGTGGACGACAAGGTCTACGAGGTGCAGTTCGACGACTGGATGTACCTGATGGACGATCGCGTCATGCTCAACAAGGCCGTGATGAGCAAGTTCGGCATCCGGCTGGGGGAAGTGACGCTGTCCTTCTACAAGCGATGACCCCGGGTCCTGCCACCGAACCACGGGCGCCCGGCGCATGTCCTTGAACCCCCGCATCACCGACTGGACCGGGCGCACCGTCTGGCTGATCGGTGCCTCCACCGGCATCGGCCGCGCCACGGCGGCGCGCCTGCACGCGCTGGGCGCGCGGGTCGTGGTCTCAGCGCGCAGCGCAGCAGCCCTGGAGGAGTTCAGGGCCGCGCACCCGGGCAGCGAGGCGGTGGCGCTGGACGCCACCGACCGCGATGCGCTGCGCGCTGCCTGCGCCGACATCGTGACGCGTCACCGACGCATCGACATGGCCATGTACTGCGCAGGCACCTACGCGCCCATGCGTGCCGACGACTTCCGGCTCGACGTGGCCCTGCAGCACCAGCAGGTCAACTACGTGGGCGCGCTGTACCTGCTGGACGCCTTGCTGCCGCAACTGCTGGCCCAGGCGCGGTCCGGACAGGGCGGTCACCTGAGCCTGGTGTCCAGCGTGGCCGGCTACCGCGGACTGCCCAAGTCCCTGGCTTACGGCCCCACCAAGGCCGCCGTGATCCATCTGGCACAGACGCTGTACCTGGACCTGCAGCCGCTGGGGCTGGGGGTGTCCGTGGTGAACCCCGGCTTCGTGGCCACGCCGCTGACGGCCCAGAACGAGTTCCGCATGCCCGCCCTCATCACGCCCGAACAAGCCGCCGAGGAAATGCTCATGGGGTGGAAGCGCGGCGAGTTCGAGATCCACTTCCCCAAGCGCTTCACCCGGGTGCTCAAGGCCCTGAGCCTGCTGCCGGACGCCGCGTACTTCGCCGCCGTGCGGCGGGCCACAGGGCTGTGAATCCGCCCCACCGCATGGCCACGACCGACGACCCCCGCACCGCGCGCGTGATCGCCCTGTTCGAGGCGCTGACGCCCGCAGACCTGTCGCGCCTGAGCGAGTTTTACGCGCCCGATGCCCGCTTCAAGGACCCGTTCAACGAGGTGCAGGGCGTGCCCGGCATCCGGCGGGTGTTCGAGCACATGTACGAGGCGCTGGACGAACCGCGCTTCGTGGTGCGCGAGGCGATCGTTCAGGGCTCGCAGTGCTTCCTGGTCTGGGACTTCATGTTCCGCTTCAAGCGCTTCTCGTCGGCCGGGCAGTGCGTGCGCGGCGGCTCGCACCTGCAGTACGGCACCGATGGCCGGATCACGCTGCACCGCGATTACTGGGATGCGGCCGAGGAACTGTACGAAAAGCTGCCGGGCGTGGGCACGTTCATGCGCTGGCTCAAGCGCCGGGCTCGCCAGTAAGGCGGTTCAGCGCTGGCCCTCGGTCAGCGCGTCCACCTGGAAGGTACCGGTCCTGTCGACCAGCCAGATCTCGCGCCACACCGCCCCGCCGGCCATGCGCACCGGCGCCGGAAAGGGCGCCGCGCGCTGGATGAGCGACACCACCCACGGCGCAACCTCGTGAGCCGCTGCCGGCGGACGCACCACCTTCACGCCCACGACCAGCCCTGCGGCATCCACCTGCGTCTCGGTGATCATCACCGCATACATCATGGGCGGCATCTTGCCCTTGTGGATGCGGCTGGGGAAGGCGGCATAGACATGCCGGGCCGCCGCCAAGCGGTAGGCCGGCGCGTCTTCAGCTTCGGAGGACGCGGGCGGCGCAGCCAGCGCGGGGGCGGGCACCTGGGCAAACTGTGCGGATGCGCTGGCTGCCACACCCGCCAGCACGGCCCCGCCCAGCCAAGGTCTCAAGCCCCTGCTACCGCTCATGCGCCGCCATCCTCATGCACTCCTCTCGTCATCGGCAGTTCAGACAGCCACCGGGCCAACAGGCCACCCGACCCCCGCGTCCGCGATGTCGCAGGCGAGGGTAATCGAAGTGCAGACCCGGCCATAGCGGGATTGCCCCAAGCCCCGGGAGCGCACCGACGCCCTCAACGCAGCCAGCCCTTGCGGCGGAAGTACACGAAGGGCGCGACCACCGAAGCTGCCATCAGCGCCAGGGCCAGGGGGTAGCCCCAGGGCTGGTCCAACTCCGGCATATGCCTGAAATTCATGCCGTAGATGCTGGCGATCAGCGTGGGCGGCAGCAGGGCCACGCTGGCCACCGAGAAGATCTTGATGATCTTGTTCTGGTTGATGTTGATGAAGCCGACCGTGGCGTCCATCAGGAAGTTGATCTTGTCGAACAGGAAGGCCGTGTGCGAATCCAGCGAGTCGATGTCGCGCAGGATCTGCCGTGCCTCCTCGAACTGCTCGGCGTTGAGCATGCGGCTGCGCATCATGAAGCTCAAGGCGCGGCGCGTGTCCATCACGTTGCGGCGGATGCGGCCGTTCAGGTCCTCCTCCTTGGCGATGGCAGCCAGGGCCTCGCCGGCCGTGGTGTCGTTGACATCTTCCTTCAGCACCCGGGCGCTGACACGCTCCAGGTGATCGTAGATGCCCTCCAGCGCATCGGCCGAATACTCGGCGTCGGCGTCGTAGAGCTTGAGCAGCACGTCCTTGGCATCCTCGATCAGCGCCGGAATGCGCCGCGCACGCAGCCGCAGCAGCCGGAACACCGGCAGGTCCTCGTCGTGCACGGAGAACAGCACGCCCTCTCGCAGGATGAAGGCCACACGCACGTTGCGTGATGGTTTGCCGTCGGGGCCGTCTTCGCTGTCGATGAGAAAGTCCGAGCGGATGTGCAACTCGCCGTTGTCCTCCTCGTAGAAGCGCGCGGACTCCTCCAGGTCGTCGTCCACCGCGTCGTCGGGAATGGACAAGCCGAAGCGCTGGTTGACCCAGGCCTTTTCTTCACGGCTGGGGGACTCCAGGTCCACCCACACCGGCTGCAGGCCTGCCAAGGCCTGCGGCGTGTCGATATCGTGCTGAATGAGCCGGCCGCTGGCCAGCGTGAAGACGTTGAGCATCGCGTTCTCCGTCGCCAGCCACCCGGACTGGCGGCGCGAGGTCCAAGGGGGTGGGTACCGCCTCGCCCCAGCGGGCCGGTGGCCGGTCAGGCCAACTCAGCCGCCATGCCGAAGCGGACGGTCACCGAGGGCGGGATGGGTCCAAGGAACATCTCCGAGACAGGACCGGGCCATTATGAACCGCCACGCCCGCCGAACGTCGACCGGGCACAGACTGTGACCCCGGTGCTGCCGGCGCTGCCGCGGCCTCGCGCGACAATCTCCTGCATGAGGTTCTTCACCGCCCGTGCTGCCCGCTGGCAGGACATGCCGGCGAGTCACCGTCCCCGCGAGCACTGGACCTGGACAGCGTCGACCGAGACGGCGGCGCTGGCCCTGAGCGGCTTCTGGCTGCTGGCCGCCAACCGTCCCTTCCTCGGCGCGGCCCTGCAGGGCCGCGAGTGGGGCGACGCCAGTGCCTGGGGCTTCGCGGCAGCCCTGGCGGTGCTGCTGCTGGCGCTGCACTTCCTGCTGCTGGTGCTCGTGGGCGTGCGCCACGCCTTCAAGCCCCTGGCCGCCCTGCTGATCGTGGGCACGGCATTCGCCAGCCACTTCATGGACCGATTCGGCGTCTACCTCGACCCGTCCATGCTGCGCAACGTGCTGCGCACCGATGCCAAGGAGGCCGGCGAGCTCTTCAGCTGGTCGCTGCTGCCGCACCTGCTGTGGCAGGCAGGGCTGCCGCTGCTGGCGCTGTGGCGCCTGCGCCTGGCGCCGCGGCGCTGGACGCGCGCCGTGCTGGTGCGCGCCGGGGCGCTGCTGGGCGCCCTTGGGGTGATCCTTGGCGTGATCCTGGCGATCTTTCAGCCCTTCTCGTCGCTCATGCGCAACCAGAAGGAACTGCGCTACCTGATCACGCCGGCCAACTACCTGTGGTCCATCGGCAACGTGCTGGCAGCCGACGCCAAGGGGGCTGCCGCACCCCGCCAGGCCATCGGCCTGGACGCGACCCAGGGGCCGACCTGGGCGCAGCGCGTTCGTCCCACCTTGCTGGTGGTGGTGGTGGGCGAGACCGCGCGCGCGGCCAACTGGGGCCTGTCAGGCTACGAACGGCAGACCACGCCCAAGCTGGCGGCCACGCCCGGGCTCATCAACTTCGCGCAGGTGACGGCCTGCGGCACCAACACCGAGGTCTCGCTGCCCTGCATGTTCGCGCCCGTGGGGCGCCGGGCCTACGACGAGGAGCGCATCCGCGGCAGCGAGTCGCTGCTGCACGTGCTGGCGCGCGCCGGCGCGCAGGTGCAATGGGTGGACAACCAATCCGGCTGCAAGGGTGTTTGCGACGGCCTGCCCTCGGCCTTCGTCAAGGACTGGAACCCGCCCGGACTGTGCGAGGCCGGGCGCTGCCTGGACGAGGGCCTGCTGCACGGGCTGGACCAACGGCTGGCGCAGGCTCGGGGCACGCAGGTGCTGTTCCTGCACCAGCTGGGCAACCACGGGCCGTCCTACTTCCGCCGCCACCCGCCGGGCTTCGCACGCTTCCAGCCCGCGTGCGGGAAGGACGATCTGCGCCTGTGCTCGCGCGAGCAGATCGTCAACGCTTACGACAACGCCCTGCTGTACACCGACCACCTGCTGGCCACGCTGATCCAGCGCCTGCAGGCGGGTGCCGACAGCCTGGACTCGGCCGTGATCTACGTCTCCGACCACGGCGAGTCGCTGGGCGAGAGCAACCTGTTCCTGCATGGCATCCCCTACGCCATTGCGCCGGAGGTGCAAAAGCGTGTGCCCATGGTGATGTGGTTCAGCGCCGGCTTCGCCCAGGCCCGGGGGCTGGATGCCGGCTGCCTGAGTCAGCGCGCCCGCCAGCCCGCCGCACATGACCACCTGTTCCACACCGTGCTGGGCTTGCTGGACGTGCGCACCTCCCTGCACGAGCGCGACTGGGACCTGAGCGCGACCTGCATCCGGCCGTGACAACGCAAGCAGCTTCGGACCCCCGGCCGACGACGCGCGGGCGCACGGACGCGCTGGTGGCGGTGCTGGGCCTGCTGGGTCTGCTGGCCTGGGATGCCAGCGGCCTGGATCTGGCGCTGATCCAGGCCGTGGGCACACCCGAGGGCTTCGCTTGGCGCGACGCCTGGTGGACGAGCCGCGTGCTGCACGACGGCGGTCGGTTGCTGGGCTGGCTGACGCTGGCCGCGCTGGTGGTGAACATCTGGCGGCCGTGGTGGGAAGGCCCGAGTCGGCGTGAGCGGGTGGCCTGGGTGCTCATCACCCTGGCCGGCCTGCTGCTGGTGCCGGCGCTCAAGCGCGTCAGCGCAACCAGTTGCCCCTGGGACCTGCAGGCCTTCGGCGGGGTGGCGACCTACGTGTCGCACTGGCAGTTCGGCGCAACGGACGGTGGGGCGGGCCACTGTTTCCCTTCCGGTCACGCGGTGGCGGCGTTTGCCTTCTTCTCGGGCTGGTTCGCACTGCGCCCCCATGCACCGCGGGCGGCGCGCTGGTGGCTCGCGGGGGTGCTGGGACTGGGCCTGCTGTTAGGTGGGGGGCAGATGCTGCGCGGCGCGCATTACGCCAGCCACACGATGTGGTCGGCCTGGATCTGCTGGACAGCCTGCGCGCTGCTCAGCGCGCTGCTCAACCCGCCCCGGGCAGCGCCAGTTCCCGTCGCATCGCGCCAATGACGGCCCCGTAGTCGGGCTGACCGAAGATGGCGCTGCCAGCCACGAAGGTGTCGGCCCCCGCGTCGGCGATGCGGCGGATGTTGTCGACCTTGATGCCGCCGTCGACCTCCAGACGGATGTCGCGGCCGGTGGCGTCAATGAGGCGGCGTACGCGCTCGACCTTGCGCAGCGCACCGTCGATGAAGCTCTGCCCGCCAAAGCCCGGGTTCACGCTCATGATGAGCACCAGATCCAGCTGGTCGATGGTCCACTCCAGGACGTCCAGCGACGCTGCGGGATTGAACACCAGGCCGGTCTTGCAGGCTTCGGCGCGCAGCAGTTGCAGCGTGCGGTCCACGTGGGCGCTGGCCTCCGGGTGAAAGCTCACCAGGTCCGCGCCCGATCGGGCAAAGGCCTGCGCCAGGGCGTCCACGGGCTGCACCATGAGGTGCACATCGATGGGGGCGGGCGTGCCGTCGGGCTTGACCGCATGGGGACGCAGCGCCTGGCACACCATGGGGCCGAAGCTCAGGTTGGGCACGTAATGGTTGTCCATCACGTCGAAGTGGATCCAGTCCGCCCCCGCTGCCAGCACCTTGCGCACCTCCTGACCCAGGCAGGCGAAATCAGCGGACAGGATGGAAGGGGCGATGCGGTACGTGCTCATGCGCAGGATCTTAAACTCGTGTCATGACACGACCCGAGTTCAGCTGCAGCGTGCGCGTGCAGTACCTGGCCGAGCGCTCGAATCCTCCTGACGGGCCCTTCGCCTTCGCCTACACGGTGACCATCCACAACCGCAGCGACTGCGCGGCGCAGTTGGTGGCGCGGCAGTGGCTGGTGACCGATGCCCATGGCCACACCACCGAGGTGCGGGGGCTGGCGGTGGTGGGCCATCAGCCCGTGCTCAAGCCCGGCGAGGTGTTCGAGTACAGCAGTTGGACGCAGGTGGCCACGCCCCTGGGCAGCATGCGCGGCACCTTCTTCTGCATGACGGAGGACGCCCACGCGTTCGAGGCGCCGGTGCCATCCTTCGACCTGGTGTCGCCAGGCTCGCTGCATTGAGGCCCGATCCGGCTTGTTGGCCGGCCCGCGGCGGCGGGCTCAGCGCCGGTCCGGGTCCTGGTCCTGGCGCTCACCGCGCTTGCGGCCTGAGAACATGGTCCACCACACCAGAAAGACCAGCAGGGCCAGCGCACCCAGGGCCTCGAGGATGAGCAACCACATGGATCAGGCCCTTTCGTCAGGTACAGGCTCGCGCCGGTAGCCCGCAGAGGCCGCCATCAGGCGCAGGGTGTAGGGGTCCCGGGCACGAGCGTGCGCCAGATCGGCCGAGGCGAGCGTCTCGACGATGCGTCCGCGCTGCATCACGGTGACGCGTTCGCACAGGTGGGTGACCACCGCGAGATCGTGGCTGACCATGACGAAGGTCAGCCGGCGTTGCTGGCGCAGGGCATCCAGCAGGTTGAGCACCTCGGCCTGGACCGACGCATCCAGCGCCGAAGTGGGCTCGTCCAGCAGCAACACCTGAGGCTGCAGGATCAGCGCCCGGGCGATGGCCACGCGCTGGCGCTGACCGCCGGAGAGCTGATGGGGGTAGCGGAAGCGGAACCCGCTGCCCAGCCCCACCTCGTCCAGCGCCTGCGTGATGCGGGCCTGCGCGGCATCCAGGCCATGGATGGCCAGGGGCTCGGCCAGGATGCGGTCCACGGTCTGGCGCGGATGCAGGCTGCCGTATGGATCCTGGAACACCATCTGCACCTGGCGCCGGAACGCCCGCGTGCCCGGGGCCGGCAGCGCAGCAGCGCCGCCCGATGCAGCCCCCTCGCCCACCAGCACCACCTGCCCGGCCGCGCGCGGCGCCAGGCCGCACAGGGCGCGCAGCACGGTGGACTTGCCGGAACCGGACTCGCCGACGATGCCGAAACTCTCGCCAGGACGCACCTCGAAACTCAGGTCCTGCACGGCAGTGAAGCCGTCATAGACCACGCGCAGGTCGCGCACCGCCAGGCCCAGGGCGCGGCAGGCGGGCACAGCAGCGGTCGTCATGCCGCCCACTGCGGCAGCCGCTCCAGCACCGGCAGCGGGCGGCGCGTGCCGCCCAGCGCGGGCAGGCAGTTCAGCAGGCCCTGGGTGTAGGGGTGGCGGGCTTCGGACAGGCGCCCGGAATCCAACTCCTCCAACACCCGGCCGGCGTACATCACCAGCACCCGGTCGCAGAAGGTGGACACCAGGCGCAGGTCGTGGGAGACGAAGACCAGGCCCATGCCGCGTTCGACCACCAGGCGGTCCAGGACCCGCAGGACCTCCAGTTGCACGGTGACGTCCAGGGCCGAGGTGGGTTCATCAGCGATGAGCAGGTCGGGCTCGGCGATGAGCATCAACGCGATCATGGCGCGCTGGCCCATGCCGCCGGAGACCTCGTGCGGATACAGCCCGAACATGCGCTGCGGGTCGTCGATGCGCACCGCCTCCAGCGCCTGCAGGGCCTGGCGGCGGGCCTGGGCCAGCCCGACGGGGCGGTGGGTACGCAAGGTCTCGACGATCTGCTCGCCGATGCGCATCACGGGGTTGAGCGAGTACTTCGGGTCCTGCAGCACCATGGCCATGCGCGCGCCGCGCAGCCGACGCCGCTGGGCGGGCGGGCAGCCCAGCAGGTCGATGCCGTCAAAGCGCAGGCGCTGCGCGCTCACGCGTGCGCCAGGGGCGGTCAGCCCCAGGATCGCGCGGCCGGTCTGCGACTTGCCCGAGCCGCTCTCACCCACGATGCCCAGACGCTCGCGCCCGAGCACGAAGGAGACCCCGCGCACCACCTCGGTCCATCCACCCTCGCGCGCGGGGTAGGCCACGCGCAGGTCCTGCACCTCCAGCAGCGGCGCTTCGGCGGGCGGGTGCGCTGGGGGGCCGGACGGGGGGCGGGGCGCAGCGCTCACTTCACCGCCTTCGGATCCAGGGCGTCGCGCAAGCCGTCGCCCAGCAGGTTGAAGGCCAGACTGACGATGAAGATCGCCAGGCCCGGCCCGGCGGCCACCCACCACTGGTCCAGCACGAACTGCCGGCCCGCCGCGATCATGGCACCCCACTCGGGCTGCGGCGGCTGGGCCCCCAGGCCCAGAAAGCCCAATCCCGCCGCAGTGAGGATGATGCCGGCCATGTCCAGCGTGACGCGAACGATCGCCGAACTCAGGCACAAGGGCATGATGTGGCGCAGCACGATGCGCGCGGGCGAGGCACCGATGAGCTGCACGGCGGCGATGTAGTCGGCCTGGCGCACCGTCAGCGTCTCGGCGCGCGCCATGCGGGCATAAGGTGGCCAGGAGGTGATGGCAATGGCGATCACGGCGTTTTCGATCCCCGGGCCGAGAGCGGCCACGAAGGCCAGTGCCAGGATCAGGCGGGGAAAGGCGAGAAAGATGTCGGTGATGCGCATGAGCACGGCGTCCAGCCAGCCGCCGGCATAACCCGCTACGGTGCCCACCAGCAGGCCCACCGGGGCGGCCAGCACCGCCACCAGCACCACCACCTGCAGCGTGATGCGCGAGCCGTGGACGATGCGCGACAGGATGTCGCGCCCCTGGTCGTCCGTGCCGAACCAATGCGCCGCGGAGGGCGGCAGCAGCCGGGCGGTGCGCAGATCCCCTTCGGTGGGGGAATACGGGGCGATCCAAGGCGCCAGCACCGCCATGGCCACCAGGCCCAGCACGATGAGCAGGCCCGCCACGGCCAGGCGGTTGCGGGCGAAGGTACGCCAGACGCCATAGGCCCGACCCAGAGTCGCCTGGCGGCGGGATTCAGGACGCTCGCTGATGAGCCAGGCATGCCATCGGGCGGCACGGGCTGGGCGGCTGGCGCTCATGGGGTGCGCGTCCTCGGGTCCAGCAACCGGTAGAGCAGGTCGGACAACAGGTTCAGGCCGACGAAGATGGTGCCCACGACGACGGTGCCGCCCAGCACGGCGTTCATGTCGGCGTTCTGCAGGGAATGGGTGATGTACAGGCCCAGCCCCGGCCAGGCGAACACGGTCTCGGTGAGCACCGACCCCTCCAGCAAGCCGGCGTAGGACAGCGCGATGACCGTGACCAGGGGCACCATGGCATTGCGCAGTGCATGCCGCCAGACGATGCGCGCCTCTGACAAACCCCTGGCGCGCGCGGCCACCACGTATTCCTGCGACAGCTCGGTCAGCATGAACGAGCGTGTCATGCGGCTGATGTAGGCCATGGAGAAGCAGCCCAGCAGCGCAGCGGGCAGCGCCAGGTGGGACAGTGCATTGCGAAAGGCATCCCACTGCCCTGCGCGGGCGGCATCCCACAGCAGCAGGCCGGTCACCGGCGTGAGAGTGAATTCGAAGGCCACGTCGATGCGGCCTGGACCGGCCACCCAGCCCAGCTTGGCGTAGAACAGCACCAGCGCCATCAGGCCCAGCCAGAAGATGGGCACCGAATAGCCCACCAGGCCCATGATCCGTACGGCCTGGTCGACCAGCCCGCCCTGGCGCACCGCAGCCCACACGCCCAG
Organism: Rubrivivax sp.; assembly: GCA_046087245.1. Classification (GTDB taxonomy): domain Bacteria; phylum Pseudomonadota; class Gammaproteobacteria; order Burkholderiales; family Burkholderiaceae_C; genus Rubrivivax. The sequence goes on along the minus strand of JBJTZN010000148.1, from coordinate 13,926 downwards.
CGGCACGCCGAAGCCGGCGCCGATGAGGATGCCCGCGGTGGCCAGCTCCAGCGTGGCCGGAAAGGCGCGCGCGATATCTTCCAGCACCGGCCGGGTGGTCAGCACCGAGGTGCCGAAATCGCCCTGGAAGATCTTCTTCAGGTACAGGGCGAACTGTTCCCACAGCGGCAGGTTCAGCCCGAGCTCCTGGCGCACGCGCTCGACGACGTGCTCCGGCGCGCGGTCGCCCACGATGGCCAGCGCCGGGTCGATGGGAATCACCCGCCCGATGAAGAAGGTGACGGCCAGCAGCCCGAGGTAGGTGACCGCGATGACCAGCACAAAGCCCGCAAGGGCCCGCAACTGCCGCGCAGCCCGCGCAGTGCGCGTCTTCAACGCTTGGACACCTTGAACATGTAGGTCGAGTCCGAGGTCGGGCCGATCTTCAGGCCCTCGACGTTGCTGCGATGGGCCGCCACCTCGGTCTGCTGGAACAGCATGACGAAGGGGCTGGTGCGCCGATGCTCGGCCTGGATCTCCTCGTACATTGCACGGCGCTTGGGGCCGTCGCGCTCCAGCACGGCGGCATCGGCCTTCTTCGTCATCTCCGGGATGGCCCAAGCGTTGCGCCAGGCCAGGGGCTTGCTCCTGGCGTCGTCGGCGTTGTCGGGGTTGCGCGCAAAGGTGTCGGCGTTGGTGTGCGGGTCCCAGTAGTCCGCACCCCAGGTGCCGATGAAGATGTCGTGCTGGCGGGCGCGGTACTTGGTCAGCGTCTGCTTGCCGTCGCCCGGGATGATCTCGAGCTCGATGCCGCCGCGCTTGAAGGTCTGCTGCAGGGCTTCGGCCACGGCCTGGATGGGCTGCGCGCTGCGCACGTCCATGGTCACCTTCAAGCCCGGGGCGACGCCGGCCCGGGCCAGCAGGGCGCGGGCCTTGTCCACGTCGAGCTTGTAGGGGTTGACGGTGGAGGCGCCCAGCATGCCCACGGGCAGGAAATTCTGGTGCACCACGCCGATGTTCTTCATGATGGTGTCGCCGATGGCCTGGTAGTCGACCAGCCACTTGAAGGCCTCGCGCACCTCGGGCTTGGCCAAGGTCGGGTTCTTCTGGTTCAGGCTGAAGTAGTACACCGTCCCCTTGGGTGTGGCGGTGGTCCTGATGTCCTTGCTGTTGGCCAGGGCGGCCAGGTCCTGCGCGCCCAGGTTGCGCGCGATGTCCACGTCGCCCTTCTCCAGCAGCAGGCGCTGCGTGGCCGGCTCCTTCAGGTGCCGGTAGATCACGCGGGCCATGAGGGACTTGGTGCCGTTGTAGTTGTCGTTGCGCTCCAGCGCCACCACCTCGTTGGCCCGCCACTCGCGGATCTTCAGGGGCCCGGAGCCGGCGTAGTTGGTCTTCAGCCAGTTCCAGCCCAGATCACCGACGCCATCCTTGACGACCTCCTTGCTCAGCACCAGCTTGCGGTCCACCACCGAGGCCACGTTGGCCGTCAGGCAGTTCAGCACGAAGGTGGGTGCGAAGTTCTTCTCGGTGGTCAGCGTCAGCGTCAGGGCGCCGGTGGCCTTGATGCGATCCCTGACGTTGTCCCTGTTGAAGCCGAACTGCGTGAGGATGAAGGCAGGCGACTTGTCCAGCAGCACGGCGCGCTGCAGCGAGAACACCACGTCCTCGGCGGTGATGGCGTTGCCCGAGGCGAACTTCAGTCCCGGACGCAACTCGAAGGTGAAGGTGCGGCCATCAGCGCTGACCGTCCACCCCTTGGCCAGGTCGGGCACCAGTCTGGACGGGTCGTTGACGTCGTAGCGCAGCAGGCGGTCGTAGGCATTGCCCATGATCTCGCCAGCGGAGATCTCGAAGGCCTCGGCCGGATCCAGCGAGATGATGTCGTCGAAGGCTGCGGCGATCACCAGGGTGTCCCTGGGCGTGGTGGCCCAGACGCTGCCGCTGGCCGCCAGGCCCACCAGGGCGGCCGCTGCCGCGGCGGCGGCGGCACGGCGGGTGAGTTGCAGGCCGCGGATCGGACGGGCCATGGAATTGCGCTGTGTCATGAACTGCTCCTGGAGGGGCCGTGGGTGGGGCTGCGGCCGCGTGCGGGAGAGGCCCCACCCGTGGAGCGCCGGATCTTACGCACCCCCAGGGCGTCCCGATCTGCCTGAATTCCCTGCCCCGCATGCGTGATCGGCCCGATCCCATTCCTGCCTGTTATGGTCCGCAGCGAGCGATTCATCCGGTGCGGGGCCGGCCCCCCGCCCGCCCGGCCGGTACCGACTGCGCTTGGAGTTTCAATCCCTGGTCGGCACGGCCTGGACACCGGGTGAGCCTGGAGGAGGCCCATGACGAATCCGACACTGCGCAGACGACCGCTGCTGCTGAGCGCTGGCGCCGCCCTGGCCGGCGTGCCCGTGCTGGGCGGATGTGCGCTGCAGGGGGGCTCGCCGCCCGTTGCAGGCGCGGGATCAGGAGAACGCATGGCCGAGCCACCCAACGAGCAACACCCCCCACCACCCGCCCAGCGACAGGTCGATCAAGGCGCCCTGGACCGCGAACTCTCCGCCCTGGCGGCCGATCCGGCCAACCCCTGGGCCCAGGTCAGCGCGCTGGCCATCCGTGACGCAGAGGTGGTGTACCGGGGCCACTTCGGGCGCCGCTTCATCCACCCCAGCGATCGCTCGCTGGATCTGCCGGTCAACGAGCGCACGATGTTCCGGGTCGCCTCGATCTCCAAGCTGGTGGTGTCGGTAGGGGTGATGCGGCTGGTGGACCAGGGCCTGGTGGACCTGGACGCAGACGTGAGCGAGGCCCTGGGCTGGCCGTTGCGCCACCCGCAGCACCCGCAGCACCCCCTCACGCTGCGCATGCTGATGACGCACCGCTCGGGCTTGAACGACGCCCCAGGCTACTCATGGGGCCCCGATGTCGCGCTGCGCGAGGTCCTGCAACCCGGTGGGCGGCTGTACCGCGACGGCGCGTCCTGGCGGCGCGACCGCGCCCCTGGCGCCTGGTTCAACTACACCAACCTCAACTGGGGCGTGATCGGCACGGTGATGGAGCGCGCCACGGGCGAGCGCTTCGACCGCCTGATGCACCGCCTGGTGCTGCAGCCCCTGGGCCTGCGCGGCGGCTTTTACCCGGCCGAACTCCCGGCCGCGCAGACCGACGACCTGGCCACGCTCTACCGCAAGCGCCGCATGGAGGGCGAACGCGAGGTCTGGGCGCCCGATGGGCCCTGGGTGCCGCAGGCCGACGATCACCGGCCCGGACGGCCGCAGGCGGCGGCCGGGGTGCAGAACTACGTGCCGGGCACGAATGCCACGGTCTTCGGCCCCCAAGGCGGCCTGCGCATCAGCGTGGCCGATCTGGGCACGCTGATGCAGATGCTGATGAAGGGCGGTCGGCACCGCGGTCAGGCCCTGCTGTCCGCACGCGCGCTGGACCTGCTGTCCAGCGAACAGTGGCGCTTTGACCCCGCCCGACCCAACGGCGACACGCTGGATGACGAAATGCTCGCCTGGGCGCTGGGCCCGCAGCGCTTCACCGACGCCAGCGCCCCGGGGCGTGGCGACCGCCTCATCGAGGGCGGCGGGCTCACCGGCTGGGGCCACCTGGGCGACGCTTACGGGCTGCTGGCGTGCTTCGTGCTCGACCCCCGGCATCGCAACGGCATGGTGACCGTGCTCAGCGGCCCCAGCCGCAACCCCTACACCCCCAAGGGCCGCTGGTCCGCGATGGCGCGCGATGAGGAACGCCTGTGGACCGCACTGTGGCGCGGGGCGGTGCAGGCGCGCGCGGCGTAGGCGGACTTCGCCGAAGTCGCTGGGCGCCTCATCTGACCGGAGCCGCTGCGCATCAGCCCCCTGCCACCCTGAAGCTTGCCATGCCCCGGATCCGAACCGCCACCGAGCAGGACGCCGCCAGCCTGCTGGAGATCTACCGTCCCTACGTGCAGGACACGGCCGTGTCCTTCGAGACCGAGGTGCCTTCGGTGGAGGCTTTCGCCGGGCGCATCGCCAAGGCACTGGCGGGCTGGGCCTGGCTGGTGGCAGAGGAAGACGGCCAGTGCGTGGGCTATGCCTACGCCAGCGCCCACCGCGAGCGCGCGGCCTACCGCTGGTCCACCGAGACCTCGGTCTACGTGCGCCCTGGCTGGCAGGGCCGGGGCCTCGCACGGGCGCTGTACACCGCCTTGTTCGAGCGCCTGGCGGCGCTCGGCTACTGCAACGCGCTGGCCATCGTGGTGGTACCCCATGACGCCAGCGTCGCCCTGCACCGGTCGGTGGGCTTCGAACCCGTGGGCGTGTTCAAGCGCGGCGGCCACAAGTTCGGCGCCTGGCATGACGTGATGTGGCTGCAACGCGCCCTGCGCGACCTGCCGCCGACGTCCGGGCACGCCACCCCCTGCGAGCCATGACGGGCGGTGACATTCCGCGCGGTTATGCCCTGGGGTCGAGCATTCATTGGTCACGGGCACATCCCGCCCCTAGATTGCCGAGCTTCGCACGGACCTTCCTCATGACCCGTCCCACGCCTCTAGCCACGTCGCTCCCAGCCACGGAATCGCCATCGAAGGAACATGGCGATCTGGACCGGTATGAGACGCCGCGGCTGGTGGACGCACTGGTGGACGCCCAGCATCGGGCAGTGCAGGCGGTACAGGACGCCAGCCACACCCTGGCCCAGGCGGTGGACGCCGCCTTGCCGCGAGTCCGTGCAGGTGGCCGGCTGCTGTACGCGGGTGCGGGCACGTCCGGCCGGCTGGGCTTGCTGGACAGCGTGGAGTTGCACCCCACTTTCAGCTGGCCGCACGACAGAGCGCAGGCGCTGATCGCCGGAGGCCCGGGCGCGCTGCTGCAGGCGGTGGAAGGGGCCGAGGACGACGAGGCGCAGGGAGCGGCCGACATGGCGGCGCTGGCGCCCGGGCCCAAGGATGTGGTGCTGCTGCTGGCCGCCTCCGGCACCACGCCCTGGGTGCTGGGTGCACTGCAAGCCGCCCGCCAGGCCGGCGCGCTGACCATCGGCCTGGCCAACAATCGGGGCTCGCCGCTGGCCGCGCAGGCCGAGATCGGAATCACGCTGGACACGGGGCCGGAGCTGGTGTCGGGCAGCACGCGGCTGAAGGCGGGCACGGCGCAGAAGATCGCGCTGAACGCCTTTTCCACCGCGCTGATGGTGCGCCTGCACAAGGTGTACGGCAACCTGATGGTGGACCTGCGGCCCACCAATGCCAAGCTGCGGCGGCGCGCCGTGCGGCTGGCTGCCCTGGCCTCGGGGGCCGATGAGGCGGCTGCCGAGCAGACGCTGCAGGATGCGCATTGGCGCGTCAAGACCGCGGTGGTGGCCCTGCGCTGCGGGCTGGGGGTGCAACAGGCCCAGGCGCGGCTCGATGCCGCGCAAGGCAGCGTGCGGGAGGCTTTGGCGCTGGGCGCAGCGCCACTGCCCGGCAAGCGCTGACACTTGCGTCCATGAAGTCTCCCTGGGCCTGGATCCCCACCCTGTACTTCGGCCAGGGCCTGCCCTATGTCGTGGTCATGACCTTGTCGGTGGTCATGTACAAGAACCTCGGCATCGACAACACCGCCATCGCGCTGTACACGAGCTGGCTGTACCTGCCCTGGGTGATCAAGCCGCTGTGGTCGCCTCTGGTGGACCTGCTGGGCACGCGGCGCGGCTGGGTGGTGGGCCTGCAGTTCTTCGTCGGCGCCGCGCTCGCCGGCGTGGCGCTGACACTGCCCCTGCCAGGCTTCTTCCAGCTCAGCCTGGCCGTGTTCTGGCTCATGGCCTTTGCCTCGGCCACGCACGACATCGCTGCGGACGGCTTCTACATGATGGCGCTGCCGCAGCACCAGCAGGCCGCCTTCGTGGGCATTCGCAGCCTGTTCTACCGCGTCTCGATGATCGCCGGCCAGGGCGGACTGGTCTTCCTGGCCGGGCGCCTGGCCGAGACCACGGGCCAGGTGGTGCTGGCCTGGCAGGTGGTGCTGGGCCTGCTGGCCGTGGCCTTCGCCTTGCTGTTCGTCTGGCATCGCGCGGTGCTGCCCCGACCGGCGGAGGACCGGCCGCACCTGCGCCTGGGCAAGGGCGGGGCCGACACGCCGGTGCCCGGGGCGCCGGACCTGCAGCCCGCGCAGCTGCGCACGCTGTGGAGCGGCTTCGTCGGGACCTTCGTCAGCTTCTTCCGCCGCCGCGACATCGCCCTGGTGCTGGCCTTCCTGCTGCTGTTCCGCCTGGGCGAGGCGCAGCTGGTCAAGCTGCTCGCGCCCTTCCTGCTGGACGCACCGGCGCAGGGCGGCCTGGGCCTGTCCACGGCCCAGCTGGGCATCGCCTACGGCACCTTCGGCGTGGCCGCGCTGACGCTGGGCGGGCTGCTCGGCGGGCTGACCATCTCGCGCTACGGGCTGCAGCGTTGCCTGTGGCCCATGGTGGCGGCCATCCACACCCCCAACCTGCTGTACGTGGCGCTGGCCTGGTGGCAACCGGACAGTCTGACGCTGGTGACCGCCGCGGTGGCGGCAGAGCAGTTCGGCTACGGTTTCGGCTTCGCGGCCTACCTGATGTTCATGATCCACGTGGCCGAGGGTGCCCACAAGACGGCGCACTACGCCTTGTGCACGGGCTTCATGGCGCTGGGCATGATGCTGCCGGGCATGGTCAGCGGCTGGCTGCAGCAGCAGATGGGGTACACGGCCTTTTTCGTCTGGGTCTGCGTCTCCACCCTGCCCTCCGTGGCGGTGGCGGCGATGTTGAAGATTCCGCCAGATTTCGGGCGCAGGCAGCAGACGCCGCCGACGGCCGCGTCCGATGACCCGCAGGCCCCCCCGGCCGTTCCAGGGGCCGCCAGCACCCCCCGCAAGCCATGAACCCACCTGCCCTCGCTTCCCCTGGCGACGAACGCCTGGCCTCCCTGGACGCCTTCCGCGGTTTTGCCATCGCCGGCATGGTGCTGGTCAACAACCCGGGTGACTGGTCGCACCTGTACTCGCAACTGGCCCATGCCGCGTGGCACGGCTGGACCTTCACCGACTGGATCTTCCCCTTCTTCCTGTTCATCGTGGGCGTGTCCATGACCCTGTCCACGGGCCGCCGCCTGGCCCTGGGCGACCGTCGCGGCACCTTGCTGGGCAGCCTGGCGCGGCGCGCTCTGGTCATCTTCCTGATCGGGTTCACGCTCAACCTGATTCCGCACTTCAACTGGGGGGCCGTGCGCATCCCGGGCGTGCTGCAGCGCATCGCCCTGTGCACGCTGCTGGCCGCGCCGCTGGTGCTGTGGTGCGGCTGGCGCGCCCAGGTGGCGGCGCTGTTCGCCCTGTTCGCGGTCTATGCCGTGCTCATGCTGGCCGTGCCCGTGCCCGGGCCGGACGGCGTGGTGGCCGTGGGGCTGCTGGAGCCCGGCCGAGACACGGGCGCCTGGCTGGACCGGGCGGTGCTGTCCGGACACCTGTGGGCCCAATCGCGGACCTGGGATCCGGAAGGCCTGCTCAGCACCCTGCCTGCCGTGGGCACGGTGCTCTTCGGCGTGCTCACCGGCCACGTGCTGGCCTGGCGCGAGCCGGCGGCGCACAAGACCGTGTGGATGCTGCTGGCCGGACTGGCGCTGCTGTGGCTGGGGTCCGTGCTGAACGTGGTGCTGATGCCCATCAACAAGGCATTGTGGACACCGTCTTACGCCGTCTTCATGGCCGGGTGGGCGCTGCTGGTCTTCGGCGCGTTCTTCTGGCTGCTGGACGCTGCACCGCATGCGCGCGTGCGCGCTGCCGCAGCCCGTGCGTTCCATCCCCTGGTCGTCTTCGGCATGAATGCGCTGTTCATCTTCGCGCTGTCAGGCTTCGTGGCCAAGATGATGGCGTTCTTCAAGGTGGGCCCGCAGGCAGTCTCGCTCAAAGCCTGGCTGTACGCCGCCTTGCAGGCGCTGCCGCTGCAGCCTGTGCAGGCCTCGCTGCTGTGGGCACTGCTGTTCAGCGGTGCCATGTACCTCGTGGCCTGGGTTTTGTGGAAGAAGCGATGGTTCATCAAGGCTTGAGCGCGCTGGAGGCCGCACTGGCGGCACAGACGAGACCCACACAGTCCGGCAGGCGCAAGGTGCTGGGTCTGGCCGCGGCCGGCCTGGCCACCTCCTGGCTGCAGGGCTGTGCCAGCACGGGGGCGGCAGGTGCGGCCGAATCCGCGGCCCAGGCAGCGGCAAGCGGCGCGGCGGGGGGAGGCTCTGCCACGCCGCAACCCGCCACCGCCGCCCCCGCCGTGACGGCAGACCCGCCCGGCGATGCCGCCCCGCCCATTCGCCGGGAGTTCCGCGCTGCCTGGGTGGCCAGCGTCGCGCACATCGACTGGCCCAGCCGCCGTGGACTCACCACCGCTCAGCAGCGCGCCGAGATGATCGAACTGCTGGACAAGGCCCAGGCCATCGGGCTGAACGCCATCGTGCTGCAGGTGCGACCGGCGGCCGATGCCCTGTACCCCTCGGCCCTGGAACCCTGGTCGGAATACCTCACCGGCGCCAGCGGACGCCCGCCCGAGACCGCCTGGGATCCCTTGGCCGAGTGGGTGGACCAGGCGCATCGGCGCGGCCTCGAACTGCACGCCTGGTTCAACCCCTACCGGGCCCGGCACCCCTCGGCCACCTCGGCGCTGGCCGCCAACCACCTGGCGCTGACCGACCCCGGCATCGTCAAGCGCTATGGCGACCTGCTGTGGATGGACCCTGGCGAGCCGCGCGCCGCGCAACGCATGGTGGACGTGGTCCTGGACGTGGTGCAGCGCTACGACATCGACGGGGTGCACATCGACGACTACTTCTACCCCTACCCCGTGAAGGACGCCCAGGGGCAGGACGTCGCGTTTCCCGACGAACCCTCATGGCAGCGGGCGCAGCAGACACGGCGGGCCGCGGGCGATGCGGTGGCCGGGGGCGAGGCGGGCATGAGCGGCGGCGCGTCGGCATCGGCGCTGCCCGCGGCGGCGGACCGTGCCGCCTGGCGCCGCGCGCAAGTGGACGCCCTGGTGGAGCGGCTGCATGCAGCCATCCACACCGCCAAGCCCTGGGTGCGCTTCGGCATCAGCCCGTTCGGCCTGCCCCGGCCCGACCGACGCCCCCCCGGCATCACCGGCTTCAGCCAGTACGACCAGTTGTACGCCGACGTGGAGCGCTGGCTGAGCCAGGGCTGGCTGGATTACCTGGCACCGCAGCTGTACTGGCCCATCGCCCAGGCCGCGCAGGCTTTTCCCGTGCTGCTGGACACCTGGCTGAGCGACAACCCGCGCGGCCGCCATATCTGGGCTGGTCTGTACACCAGCCGCATCGGCAACCAGCAACGCCCCTACACGCCGCAGGAGGTGCTGGCGCAGATCGAAGTGGTGCGGCAGCGCACCACGGCCCAGCCGCTGGCCAACGGCCATCTGCACTTCAGCATGGCCGCCCTGACCGCCAACCGCGAAGGCGTGGCCGACCGCCTGCGCGAGGGCCCTTACGCGCAAGCGGCCATCGCACCGGCCACGCCCTGGCTGGCCGAACCGCCGCCCGCGCTGCCCGAAGTCACGCTCACCCCACTGGCCGCGCCCGGATCGGCGCGGCTGGCCTGGCAGCGCCCGGCAGGCAGCCCGCCCTGGCGCAGCCTGGTGCTGCAAGTGCGACGTGCCGGCCAATGGCAGACCGTGCACCTGCCCGTGCCCGGGGCTGCCCAGCAACTGCTGGACGACACGGCCGACCGCGCCGTGCTGCGCGCGGTGGGACGCACAGGCCTGGAGAGCCCCCGCGCCCTGTTCGACCGGACGCCGACTGGCTGGCGGGCAGCGGGTTGAGCCGGGCCGGGCCGGGCCGGGCCGGCCGTGGGCGCTGGGCGCCATGGTTCACGGGTTGCCGCAGCTCATGCATCAGGAGAGCATGCCGTGCGACTGCTGCGGCAGCGGGCCCGGTGCACCTCGGGATCCAGACCCGTACCGGGTCTGTCGATCGGGTCGGGTCGACGAACGTCTCGGCGCGCGCATTCCCGAGGGTTATGGCGGCGCGACAGGCTTTCATTGGCTCGAGGCGGGTGCTCCCCCTACTCTGCAGCATCCGTTGCTGCACGCAGCCTGAGGCTGCGCCGGATTGCACTTCCTGTCCATCTTGAGCGCCGCTGTCCCATCCGCTTCGTACCGCTCTTCGGGCCCGCAAGAGCTCATGCAGCGTCATGCCGCACCCGCAGCCGCCCTGGGCCTGGGCATCGACGCGGGCGGAACCCAGACGCGCTGGGCGCTGGCAACGCCGGCCGGGGAGGTGGTCGCCGAGGGTCGGGTTGCGGGCCTGAGCGCCGTGCAGATGGGTACCCGGGCGGGCCAGCAGGTCCTGCGCGAAGGCTTTGCAGAGCTGGCTGCGCAGGCGCTGGCCATTGGCCGACCGACGGCCGTCCGGGCGGGGCTGACGGGCTTCGGCGGGGCCTCGGCGGAGTTGTGCGACCTGATCGGCGCCCCGCTGGGACTGCCGGCCAGCCGGGTGGCATTGAGCACCGACATCGAGGTGGCGTACCTGGACCTCTTCTCCCCTGGCGAGGGCTACTTGGTGTACGCGGGCACGGGCTCCATCGCCGGCTTTGTGGCCGAGGATGGTCGCTTCGAGCGCGTGGGTGGTCACGGGGGCCTGCTGGACGACGGCGGCAGCGGCTACTGGATCGCCCGCGAGGCCCTGCGCCGGATCTGGCGCGCGGAGGACGAGTGCCCCGGCGCCTGGCAGCACTCGGCCCTGGCGCGGGAAGTGCTGGAGCATGTGGGCGGCAGCGACTGGGCGCACACGCGACGCTTCCTCTACGGCGTAGACCGCGGCGAGGTCGGCCGGCTGGCGCTGGCCGTGGCCGCAGCAGCGGGCAGCGACCCGGCCGCCCTGCGCCTGCTGGAACAGGCCGGGGCCGAGCTGGGGCGGCTGGCCCGCATCCTGGTGCAGCGCTTCGGACCGCGGCCGGTGGCCCTGACCGGGCGGGTACTGCAGTTGCACCCCGTCATCGAACAGGCCTGCCGGGCGCAGGTGCCTGGGGGCGTGGCCCTGCACGCACGCATCAGCCGCGCACACCATGCCGCCGCGCGCATGGCCGCCGGCACGGGCGCTGCGGAAACCCTGCGATGACGGCGCCGGCGGCAGGCCGCATCGCCCTGTCACGCCTGCGGTGCGGTGCCGCTCGGTGGGGGAGCCTGGTGGCCTTGATCCTGCTCGGCGGCTGCGCCGTCGGCCCGCGCATCGACACGTCCTACACCGCGGTCAGCCAGGGCAGCCGGGTGGAGACGCTCATCATCCACTACACGGCGCTGGACTTCCCCAACTCCCTGCGGGTGCTCACGCAGCAGGAAGTCAGCAGCCACTACCTGGTGGATGTGGACCCCCCGACCATCTACAGGCTGGTGGACGAGAGCCAGCGCGCCAACCACGCCGGCGTGAGCTTCTGGGGACGGCGGCACATGCTCAACCCCTCGTCCATCGGCATCGAGATCGTCAACCTGGGCTACGAGGACACCCCCGAGGGGCGCCGCTATTTCCCCTACCCCCCGGCGCAGATCGATGCCGTGGTGGCGCTGGTGCGCGACATCGTCAGGCGTCACCGCATCCCGCCCGAGCGGGTGCTGGGCCACAGCGACATCGCCCCCGGCCGCAAGCCAGACCCCGGCCCGCTGTTCCCGTGGAAACGGCTGGGCGACGAAGGCCTGGCGCTGTGGCCCGACGAAGGACGGGTGGCGCAGTACCAACCCGGCTACCAGCAGGCCCTGCCGGACGTGGCCTGGTTTCAGCAGCGCCTGGCGCGGCTGGGCTACTTCGTGCCCCTGGGCGGTGAGTTGGATCTCGCCACCCGGCAGGTGCTGGTGGCCTTCCAGATGCGCTTCCGGCCCGCGCGGTTCGACGGCGAACCCGATGCCGAATGCGCGGCCATCCTGGCGGCGCTGACTTCGCCGTGAGCGGCCCGGACGAGGCCTGTTCCTAGAATCGGCAGCGTCAGCCCTTCAGCCCTTCACCTTCAGCGCGTCTGCCCATCTGCTTGCCTGCCCATGCGCCTGCGCCACATCGAAGTCTTCCACGCCGTGATGCAGGCCGGCACGATCAGCGGGGCCGCGCAGGTCCTGCACATCTCGCAGCCTGCCGTGACCAAGGTACTGCAGCACTGCGAACTGCAACTGGGCCTGCCGCTGTTCGAACGCATTCGCGGCAAGCTGTATCCACGCCCCGAAGCGCACCGCCTGTTCGCGGAGACCGAGCGCCTGGTGCGCGACCTGGCTGGCATCCGCCGCCTGGCGGCCACCCTGAAGACCCGCTCGGCGGAGACCGTGCGCCTGGTGGCCACGCCCTCCCTGGCGCTGAGCCTGCTGCCGCCCGCACTGGCGGCCTGGCGCGAGGCTTTCCCTCACACGCAGTGCGAACTGGCCACACAGCACACCGACGCCATCGTGGACATCCTGCGCATCGGCGAGGCCGATCTGGCCTTGTCGCTGCGCGATCCACGCCACCCCAGCGTGGTGGCCGAGCCCATTGCCGAGGGCGCGATGGTGGCCATCGCCCGTGCCGGCACCTGGTCGGCCGCGCAAAGGCGCAAGGCCCTGACCCTGGCGGAGCTGGCGGCCCCCGGGGCAGGTTTCATCGGCCTGCAGCCTCACGACCCCCTGGGCGAACTGGTTGCCGCGGCCTTCGATGCGGCGGAGTGCACGCCCACCTGCCGCACCGTGGTGCAGACCTACCAGCTGGCGCGCGGCCTGGTGGAGTCCGGCGGCGGCATCACGCTCGTGGATCCCTTCACCGTGCGCCGCCCCGCGCCCCGCGGCCTGGAGCTGCGCAGCGTGACGCCGGCCATGCCGGTGCGCCTGTACGCCTTGAGCGCCAGCCAGAGCCCGCTGTCGCATGGCGCGCGCGAACTGGTGCAGCATGTGGCGGCGCAGGCCCGGGGTTGTCTGGCGGAGCTGGCATGACGCCCTGGCGCTCGCAGCCCGGGCCGGCCCGAGGCCTTCACGGCGCCCAAGCCGCGGGGGCGCACGCCGGGTGAGCGGGTCCGCCGCCACGGTCCCGGTGGACGCCCTGGCGTCGGACCCCGGGTTCCGCTGTGTGCGCGGCATGGCAGGCGTCGCCGTGGATCTGCGCTACGCCAGCAGCCGCAACCTGCTGGGCCAGGACCTGTACAGCCCGCACGACTGCGCCTGGCTGCACATCGAGGCTGCGGCAGCGCTGGAGCGGGCGGCTGCCGGGCTCATCACCCGGCACCCCGAGCTGCGCCTGTGCGTGCTGGACGCCGCCCGGCCCCACAGGGTGCAGGAACGGTTCTGGGCGCACGTGCAGGGCACACCCATGCAGCGCTACTTCGCCGACCCGGCGCGCCGCTCCATCCACTCCTTCGGCATGGCGGTGGATGTCACGCTGCTGGACGCCCAGGGGCGTGAGCTGGACATGGGCACGGGCTTTGACGACACCACGGAGATGTCGCACCCGGCACTGGAAGACCAGTTCAGGGCCGAGGGCCGGCTGCAGCCCGAACACCTGACCCACCGCGCCATCCTGCGCCACGCCATGCAGCACGGCGGCTGGCAGGGCATCGCCACCGAGTGGTGGCACTTCGACTGCGGCAACCGCGAGACGGTGCGTGCGGCTTACCGGCTGATCATCTGAAATTCGGCTTCCGTGATGGCGCCGATCAAGGCGTGACCGGGCCCGCGAAGCGGGTCCGGGCCACCCACTCCAGCACCGTGTCGATGATGGGGCGGCTCACCGTTGCGCGCGCGTTGTCGTGGTTGAGGATGACCACCACGATCATGGGTTGCCCCCCGGCGTCAGTGACCGTGCCCGCCACCGAAGCCACGTTGCGCAGCCCGCCGGGCTTCAGTCGCGCCTGAATAGGCACGCTGCCATCAGCCTGCCGCCAGCGCATGAAGCCATCCACGCCCACCACGGGCAGGCTGGCCAGGAACTCCGGCGCCCAGGGTCCCGTCATGCCGGCGCGCACCACCGCCTCAAGTTGC
>JBJTZN010000147.1:0-15667 GCA_046087245.1 Rubrivivax sp. | reverse complement strand
TGTGAAGTATTCCGGCGCGCCCGAGCGGGCGTTCCAAAAGGTGCCGATCGAGGCGCAAAGCACAGCCGTAGCTCGGGCTACGGCGAGCATTTGCAACGACGAGCGGGGCCGTTTGGGGCGGACGAGCGGGTGTGCGGGGATCTTTCACAAGCTCTCAGCCTGCCCGGCGCCCGAGTTCGACGCTGGCGATGCCGGCCCAGGTGGCCAGCAGCGAGCCGCCCAGGTGCGCCAGGCAGGCCGCGCCCGCCCAGGCCAGCCGGCCCTGCTGCAGCAGGGCCATGACCTCGGCCGAGAAGGTGGAGAAGGTGGTCAGTCCACCCAGGAAGCCTGTGACCAGGAACAGGCGCCAGGCGGGCGAGAGCTCAGGATGGTGCGCCAGCCAGGCCACCACCAGGCCCACCAGGTAGCCGCCGATGACGTTGGCTGCCAGCGTGCCCAGGGGTACCGTCGCGCTCAAGGGGTTCAGCCAGGCGCCCAGGCGCCAGCGCAGCAAGGCCCCCACGGCGGCGCCGCAGCCCACGGCCACGGCCGCTCCCGCGCCCGTGTTCAGCCCCATGGCCAAACCCGCCGCCTGCCGCGGCAGGCCGTGCCGCCCGCCGGCCGCGAGCTGCGCGCAAAGGAACCAAGGGCGGGCATCGTTCACGTAGTCTATCGGCCCGACGCGCTACCATGGCCTGGGCCGATGCCGTCGCCCGCCTTGCGCCGCAGGCCCTCCTGACCATGGCCCCTGACCCCCAGCCGATCTCCCTGACGCCGCCGTCGCCCGGGCTGCCCGCAGCGCCGGTGCAGCCCTCGGTGGCGGTGGTCATTCCAGCCTACCGAGTCACGCGCCACGTGCTGGGGGTGATCGCCGCCATCGGGCCCGGGGTGCAACGCATCTTCGTGGTCGACGACGCCTGCCCCGAGCACTCGGGCGATCACGTGCAGCAGCATTGCGCGGACCCACGGGTGCAGGTGCTGCGCCACACGCGCAACCAGGGGGTGGGCGGGGCCGTGATGACGGGTTACCGCGCCGGCCTGCAAGCGGGCTTCGACATCCTGGTCAAGGTCGACGGCGACGGTCAGATGGACCCGGCCCTGATCGACCGGTTCGTGGCGCCGCTGCGCGCGGGCCGGGCCGACTACGCCAAGGGCAATCGCTTCTTCGACCTGGAGCAGATCCACCAGATGCCGCGCACGCGCCTGCTCGGCAATGCGGTGCTGTCGTTCATGGCCAAGCTCTCCACCGGCTACTGGGACCTGTTCGATCCCACCAACGGCTACACCGCCATCCACCGGGCGGCGGCTTCGCGCCTGAACTTCGACAAGATCAGCCGTCGCTACTTCTTCGAGACCGACATGCTGTTTCGCCTGAACACCCTGCGCGCGGTGGTGGTGGACGTGCCCATGGATGCGCGCTACGGCGACGAGACCAGCAACCTGAGGATCAGCCGCATCGTCGGCGAGTTCATGGTCAAGCATGCGCGCAACTTCCTCAAGCGGGTGTTCTACAACTACTACCTGCGCGACATGTCGCTGGCCTCGCTGCAACTGCCGCTGGGCCTGCTGATGATGGGCTTTGGCGCGGTCTTCGGCAGTGTGCAGTGGCTGCACTCCCTGGCCACGGGCCTGCCCGCCACGGCGGGCACGGTCATGCTGGCCGGGCTGCCGCTGCTGGCCGGGCTGCAGTTCGTGCTGGCTTTCGTGGGCCACGACATGGCCCAGGTGCCGCGCCTGCCCTTGCAGACCTTCTGGCCCCACGCCCGGCAGGACCGCCCGTGATCCACACCGTGGTGGCCCTGCTGTGCGTGGCCGGCATCGCTGCCGGTCAGATCCTGTTCAAGCTGTGCGCCGAGGCGCTGCGCATCCAGGGCCTGACGGCCCCGCGCACGATGGCGCTGTTCTTCGCCGCCATGGCCCTGTACGGCCTCACCACGCTGGCCTGGATCTGGGTGCTGCAGCGCGCCGAGCTGGGCAAGACCTATCCGCTGATGGCGCTGGCCTTCGTGTTCGTTCCCCTGGCCAGCCACTGGCTGTTCGGCGAGCGCTTCGGGGCGAGCTACCTGGTCGGCATCGGTCTGATCGTGGCCGGCATCTGGCTGACCACCCGCGGCTGATGGTCCGGGCTGCCTGCAGCGCCATCGGCCCGCAGTCCCCTGCGCTGCGCGCCGTCTCGCCCGAGGTTTGATGTCGGCCCTGCCCCCGGCCCTGCTGATCGGCGCCGCCTATGCCACCAGCGCCGTACTGGCCTGCGCGGCGCTGGCGGTGGTGGGCCGGGCGACGCTGGGCCTGATGGGCCTGACGGGCCTGCCCGATCCGGGCGCGCAGCCCGCGGCCAAGTCGGGCCCGCAGGGGCAGGACGCGCGCGCATGGGGCGCGCGCGCGCTGGCGCTGTTCCTGTGGGTGAGCGCGGGTGCGGCGGTGGCCTCGGCGCTACTGTTCGTGCTGGGCTTGGCGGGCGCATTGCGGGCCCGGCCGGTGGGCGTGGCGCTGGCCGCGCTGGGGATGCTGTCGCTGGCCTGGGTCTGGCGCATGCAGGCCGCGGGGCCCGGGTCCGCAAGATGGCACCCGAATCTGCCGCTGAGGATGCCCCTGCCACTGCCCCTGCCGCCCGTGGCCGTGACCTGGGTCTTCATCTGCCTGCTGGCGGGACTGACCTTCTGGGCCATCCGTCCCCCGGGCCTGTGGGACGACACCAGCTACCACCTGCCCTACGCCCGGCACTACCTGGAGCAGGGCGGGATCGCGCTGAACCCCTATCTGCGGTTTCCGCTGTTCCCCCACAACGCCC
The DNA here is from genome assembly GCA_046087245.1 of Rubrivivax sp. GTDB lineage: Bacteria > Pseudomonadota > Gammaproteobacteria > Burkholderiales > Burkholderiaceae_C > Rubrivivax. The sequence continues at coordinate 12,897 of JBJTZN010000147.1, read as the reverse complement.
ACCTGTGGTTTGCGGTGGGCCTGATGGCGGGCTCGGACGTGCCCGCGCAGGTGATGGCCACCGCCCTGCCCACGGCCCTGACCGCGCTGGGCGTGTTCGGGCTGGGCACCTGGCTGCTGGGTTCGCGCCTGGCCGGCGTGGCGGCGGTGGCGCTGCTGCTGTGGGCGGCGCCGTTGCGCGAGGCGCTGGGCTATGCCTACGTCGATCACCTGCTGATGTGGTTCAGCACGGCGGCGGTGGCTGCCCTGGTGCTGGCCACGCAGGCGCAGCAGCAGCCCCTGCGCATCCGCTGGATCGTCCTGTGCGGGCTGCTGGCAGGCACGGCCGCAGGCACCAAGACCTTCGGGGCCCTGGTGGCGGTGATCCTGGGTCTGCTCATCCTGCTGCTGCCGGGGCTGCGCTGGCGCGCCGCGTGGCCCTACGCGCTGGCGGTGGCCTGCAGCGGCCTGGGCTGGTATCTGCGCAGCTGGGCAGTCTCGGGCGACCCGGTACATCCGCTGGGCGGCGGCCTGTTCGGGCACCACCTGTGGAACGCCGCGGACCTGCAGGCCCAGCACCAGGAGCAGGCCACCCACGGGGTGTCCAGGGCCTGGGGGCACCTGCCGCAGGCCCTGGGCGCAGCGGGGCTCGCGGTGCTGGTGCCGGCCTTCCTGGCGCCGCTGTGGCCGAGCCTGCGCTCGCCGGCCTGGTGGGCCGTGACGGGCGTGTTTGCGGCCTACACGCTGGTGTGGCACACCAGCACCCAGGTGGCGCGCTACATGACCTGCGTGCTGCCCCTGGGCGTCTTGCTCGTGACGGCGATGGTCTGGCAGGTGATGCGTCGGGCCGGGCCTGCGCTGGGGCGGGGCCGGGGTGTGGCGGGCGCGCGCCGGGCGGCCTCGGTGGCGTGGGGGCTTGGCATGCTGGCGGCCACGCTGGCCTTGCAGCCCCCGTACCAGGCCATGGCGCAGCGCCTGCAGGCTTGGCAGGCTGAGCTGGGAGCGCGCAGCGGTTACGAGCTCATGCGCGCGGCCAGCGGGTTCAGGTCGGCGCATGGGCCGGTGCTGGTGCAGGTGGGCTTCGAGAACGCCGTCTACTTCTTCGAGGGACGGGCGGTGGGCGACTGGTTCGGTCCCGGGCGCTACAGCCAGATGCTCATGTGCGCCCAGGTCTGCAGCGTGGCGCCCAGCGCACGCATGGTGCAGGTGCTGCGCGAGCACGGAGCGCGCATGCTGGTGGTCAATGCAAAGCGGTTCGGCTTCGACGCAGCGGACTTCGAGCAGGACTTCGAGGTGCTGCACCGCGCCCGGGACGGCGTGCTGCTGGCACTCAGGCCCGCTGCCGACCGGCCGCAGGCCGGTGAGACCGGCGCGGGGCTTCGGTAGGATTCCGTCTGGCGGTTCAGCCGCTTTCAGGAGATGTGGCATGGCCATGGACGTGGTGGATTTCGAGATCAAGGGTTCGGAGATGCAGTTCGTCGAGGTCGAGCTCGACCCTGGCGAGGCGGCTATCGGCGAGGCCGGCAGCATGATGTTCATGGACGCCGGCATCGGCATGGACAGCGTGTTCGGTGACGGCAGCGCGCAGCAAGGCGGCTTCTTCGGCAAGCTGCTGGGGGCGGGCAAGCGACTGGTGACCGGTGAGTCGCTCTTCACCACGGTCTACACCAACCAGAGCACGTCCAAGTTGCGCGTGGGCTTTGCGGCACCCTACCCGGGCAAGATCCTGCCGATGAACCTCAAGCAACTGGGCGGCATGCTGATTTGCCAGAAGGATGCCTTCCTGTGCGCGGCCCGTGGGGTGTCGCTGGGCATCTACTTCCAGCAGAAGCTGTCGGTGGGCTTCTTCGGTGGCGAGGGCTTCATCATGCAAAAGCTCGAGGGCGACGGCCTGGCCTTCGTGCATGCCGGTGGCACGGTGATGCGGCGCGACCTGCAGCCTGGCCAGACCCTCCTGGTGGACACGGGCTGCCTGGTGGCCATGACGCCGAATGTCAACTTCGAGATCCAGTACGTGGGCAAGATCAAGACGGCGCTGTTCGGGGGTGAAGGGCTGTTCTTCGCCAAGGTGACGGGGCCGGGCACGGTGTGGTTGCAGAGCCTGCCGTTCTCGCGCCTGGCCTCTCGGGTGTTCGCGGCCGCGCCGCAGCGCGGGGGCTCGCGCGAGGAGGGCTCGGTGCTGGGCGGCCTGGCCGGCGGCGGCGTGCTGGGCGGCATCCTGAGCGGAGACGACGACTGATGACGAACGTTCTACGCCGCGGCCTGATCCAGGTCGGCGGGCTCGCCCTGGCGGTCGGGCCGCTGGCTTTGCGGGCCCAGCCCGTTGCGGGCCCCGTGGCGCCGGCCAGCCCCGCCGCGGCCCGGGCGCCGCGCCCCATCTTCGTGCTCAACTCCCAGGACGCCACCGTCAGCGTGATCGATCCCGTGACCTGGACCGAACAGCGGCGCATCGAGGTGGGCAAGGAGCCGCACCACCTGTACCTGACGCCCGACGAGAAGAGCCTGATCGTGGCCAACGCCGCCGGCAATTCGCTCACCTTCATCGACCCGGCCACGGGCGCGCTGCAGCGCACGGTGCGCGACATCCTCGATCCCTACCATCTGCGCTTCTCCCCGGACATGAAGTGGTTCGTCACGGCCGCCAACCGGCTGAACCACGTGGACCTGTACCGCTGGCAGCCGGCCGACGCGCAGCCCTTCAAGCTGGTCAAGCGCATCGAGGCGCCCAAGACCCCCAGCCACCTGTTCATCGACAGCCGCTCCACGGTGGTGTACGTTTCGCTGCAGGACAGTGACGAGTTGATGGCCATCGACCTGGCCACCCAGGCCGTGCGCTGGAAGATCAAGACGGGCAAGATGCCGGCCGACCTGTTCCTGACCCGGGACGACCGCCACCTGCTGTTGGGCCTGACGGGCGACCGCTTCGTGGAAGTCTTCGACGTGTCGGGCGCGGCGCCGCGCCAGATCAAGCGCATCGCCACGGGCGACGGCGCGCATGCCTTCCGCGCGCGGGGCGACGGCCGGCATGTGTTCGTCAGCAACCGGGTGGCCAACACCCTCAGCATGATCGACCTGCAGACCCTGGAGGTGGCGGCACAGTTGCCCGGCCCGGGCGGGCCGGACTGCATGGAAGTGATGGCCGACGGCCGCACGCTGCTGCTGACCTCGCGCTGGGCCCGCAAGCTGACCGTGATCGACATCGACAAGCGCCAGGTGCTGCGCCAGGTGGCGGTGGGCCGCTCACCGCACGGCGTGTGGACCCTGGACCACGCGGCACGACAGTGATGGCAGCACACACTCGGGCGGGAGGAAACGCGGGCCGCAGGGCAGGGCGTCGCACGGTTGCGAGGCTGCTCTTGACGCTGGCCGGTGCCGCAGCCGCTGCAACCGCTGCAACCGCCGCAACCGCCGCAGGCGGGGCTGGTGCTGCGTCCGCCAAGCGTTGCGAGCGCCCGGTGTACCTGACCTTCGACACCGGCCACATGGGCGTGGCACCGTTGGTGGCCGACGTGCTGGCGCGGCAGGACGTGAAGGTCACCTTCTTCCTGGCCAACGAGCGCACGCGCAACGGCGGCGCGAGCCTGGACGACGAGTGGGCACCCTGGTGGAAGGCCCGCGCCGCGGAGGGCCACGCGTTCGGCTCGCACACCTGGGACCACGACGTGTGGCGCGCCGACGTGGATGCCGCCAAGGGCACGGGCGGTGATGCGGCGGCCGCGGCTGGCGGCGCGGCGGGGTCGTTGCGCGTCAGGCCCACCATGGGCGCGCAGGCTGGACGTGAGCGCACGCTCACGGCGCAGGCCTACTGCGAGGAGCTCAAGCGCCCGGCGCGCCGCCTGCAGGCCATGACCGGCCAGCCCATGGGGGCCATCTTCCGCGCCCCGGGGGGCAAGACCTCGCCGGCGCTGCTGAAGGCGGCCGCCGAGTGCGGCTTCACGCACGTGGGCTGGACGCCGGCCGGCTTTCTGGGCGATGAGTTGCCCAGCGACCGCCACCCCAACGAGCGCCTGCTTCGGCAGGCGCTGCGCGACGTGAAGGCCGGTGACATCCTGTTGGCGCACCTGGGCATCTGGTCGCGCCAGGACCCCTGGGCGCCGGCGGTGCTGGAGCCGCTGATCACCGGCCTGAAGGCGCGCGGGCTGTGCTTTGCCACGCTGCGCGAACATCCCGTCTACGGCGCGGCGGCCTCGCGCAGCGTGCCTTGATGCGGCGCGACGCCCCCGTGCTTCGGCTGGCCCGGACCAAGATGAACCCGCACGCAGGACGATCATGCTGAACGAGGCCGTGGAGTTGTTCGGCCTGGCGCAGCAGGCGCTGTTCGAGCACCTGGTGCAGCCGCTGATGTTCGCGCTGGGCCTGGGCAACCTGCTGGAAGACGGCTACCGCGGCACGGGCTGGCTGCTGGTGGGGCTGCTGCAGATCGGGCTGCTGGTCACGGTGGTGGGGGCGCTGCAGCGCTGGCGCCCGGTGGAGCCCGTGACCGACCGCCATGCGGTGCGGGTGGATGTGCTCTACACGCTGCTGCACCGGCTGGGGCTGTTTCGCCTGACGATGTTCTTCACGCTGGAGCCGCTGGTGTGGGAGCTGCTGGGCGAGTTGCGCCTGCTGGGCGTGCGCCCCTGGCAGCTCGACAGTCTGTGGCCCGGCGTGACGGACGTGGCGCTGGTGAGCTTCGTGCTGTACCTGCTGCTGTTCGACTTCGTGGACTACTGGATCCACCGCGGCCAGCACGGCCTGCGCTGGTGGTGGCAGTTGCATGCGCTGCACCACAGCCAGCGCCAGATGACGATGTGGACGGACAACCGCAACCACCTGCTGGACGACGTGCTGCGCGACCTGGTGTTCGTGGCCGTGGGCATCGCCCTGGGCGTGGGGCCCGGGCAGTTCGTGGCCATCGTGGCCTTCACGCAGATCATGGAGAGCCTGTCGCACGCCAACGTGCGCATGGCCTTCGGGCCGGTGCTGGGGCGCGTGCTGGTGAGCCCGGCCTACCACCGCCTGCACCACCGCATCGGCCTGGGGCACGAATCCGCGGGGCCGGGGTCCCTGGGCGGGCACAACTTCGCCGTGCTCTTCCCGCTGTGGGACCACCTGTTCGGCACCGCGCGGCACGACGGCCGCTACGAGCCCACGGGCATCCGCGATCAGTTGCCCGGCCCGGGCGGCCTCCTGCCGGCGCAGGCCCTGGGGCGCGATTACGGCAGCGGCTTCTGGGCGCAGCAATGGCTGGGCCTGAAGCGGCTGGCCGGCAGGGCTTGAGCGGTGCAACGCCGATGAACGACCTGCTGGACGCTTTCTGGCGCGCGGTGCTGGGCTGCCTGCACCCGCGGGTCCTCCTGTGGTCGCTGATCCCCTTGTTGCTCGTCGGCGGGGCGTGCCTGGCGATGGGCTGGCTGTTCTGGGAGCCCGCGGTGGCCGCGGTGCGCGCCTTCCTGGAGGACTGGGCGCTGATCGCTTCATTGTTCACCTGGCTGGAGGCCGTGGGCGGGGGCAGTTTCCGCGCCGTGGTGGCGCCCCTGATCGTGGTGGCCCTGGCGGTGCCGGTGATCGTGGTGCTGGTGCTGTTGATCGTGGCCTGGACGCTCACGCCCGTGCTGGTGGACGGGGTTGCGGCCCGGCGCTTCGCGGGCTTGCAGCGCCGAGGCGGCGCGGCGGGCTGGTGGGCCAGCGCCCTGTGGTCGCTGGGGTGCACGGCGCTGGCCCTGGGTGCGCTGCTGGTGAGCCTGCCGCTGTGGTTCGTGCCACCTCTGGCGGTGGTCATCCCTCCGCTGGTGTGGGGCTGGCTGGCCGCGCGCGTGTTCGCCTTCGACACCCTGGCCCTGCACGCCAGCGCGCAGGAGCGGCGGCGCGTCATGCACGAGCGCCGCTGGAGCCTGCTGGCCATGGGCATCACCTGCGGGCTCATGGGCTCGGTGCCCTCGCTGGTGTGGACGCTGGGGGCGCTGACCGTGGTGTTCGCGCCCCTGCTGGTGCTGGTCTCGGTGTGGCTGTACACCCTGGTGTTCGCCTTCGCCTGCCTGTGGTTCGCCCATTACTCGCTGTCCCACCTGGCCCGGCTGCGTTCGGCAGACAGCGCCGGCCCGGCGCCCGCTACCCCGCTCGTGGAAGGCCCTGCATGAACATTGGCGTGATCATCATTGGCGACGAGATTCTTTCGGGCAAGCGCCAGGACAAGCACCTGCCCAAGGTGATCGAACTGCTGGCTGCGCGCGGCCTGGCCCTGCAGTGGGCGCGCTACGCGGGCGACGACCGCGCCCGCATCACCCAGGATCTGCGGCACGCCTTTGCCAGCGGCGACCTCGTGTTTTCCTGCGGCGGCATCGGTGCCACACCCGACGACCACACCCGGCAAAGCGCTGCGGCGGCGCTGGATGTGCCGCTGGCATTGCACCCCCAGGCGCGCGAGCTGATCGTGCAGCGCATGCGCGAGGTGGCGCTGGAGCAGGGCCTGCCCTTCGAACCCGACCGCCCCGACAACCTGCACCGGCTGAACATGGGGATGTTTCCCGAAGGTGCGTCCATCATTCCCAACCCGTACAACAAGATTCCGGGCTTTTGCGTCGGCCACGTGCGCTTCGTGCCCGGCTTTCCGGTGATGGCCTGGCCCATGATCGAGTGGGTGCTGGACCAGCGCTATGCGCACCTGCACGGTGCCCAGGCCACACGCGAGCGCTCGCTCATCGTCCTGGGCGCGATGGAGGCGGCGCTGACGCCGCTGATGGAGGACATCGAGCAGCGTTTCCCGGGTGTCAAGGTGTTCAGCCTGCCCAGCGTGGACCACCCGACCTACGGCCGCCACATCGAGCTGGGTGTCAAGGGCGCCGAGGGCCCGGGGCTGGCACAGGCCTTCGCGGCGTTGAAGGCTGGCTTGACCATGCAGGCGGTGCAGATGGGCCCCGAAATGGTGCGATGAGTGGGTGTCATTTCAGGGCGGTGCAAAGAGCACCTGGTTGGTGCAAAGACGTCTGACCTGCGGTCTCTGTTTGTCAGGCCGGCGCCGGCGCGCACCGGTGGTCCGGCCTCGGCCTGAGCGCTTGCGCCAACATGGGGCGCTGCCGGGACTGTGGGCACACTTTCTGCTTGACAATGCGGGTCCGCTGACAGCGGGCGTTGGGTTGGCGGGCCGGTGTGCCCGCCTCCGGCGCGATCACGGTATTTCCCCACCCCCAGTGCACCACAGGAGAAGCAGATGGCAAAGACGGTTGCCGACGTGATGAAGATGGTGAAGGACAACGAAGTCAAATTCGTGGACTTCCGCTTCACCGACACCCGCGGCAAGGAACAGCACGTGTCCGTGCCCGTGTCCGCGTTCGACGAGGAGAAGTTCAGCGGGGGCCATGCCTTCGACGGCTCGTCCATTGCCGGCTGGAAGGGCATCGAGGCCTCCGACATGCTGCTCATGCCGGACCCGAACACCGCCAACATCGACCCGTTCTTCGAAGAGCCGACGCTGATCCTGACCTGCGACGTGCTGGAGCCGGGCGACGGCAAGCCCTACGAGCGCGACCCGCGTTCGCTGGCCCGGCGCGCCGAGGCCTATCTCAAGGCCAGCGGCATTGGCGACGCGGCCTACTTCGGCCCCGAGCCCGAGTTCTTCATCTTCGATCAGGTGCAGTGGAACGTCGACATGTCCGGCTGCTTCGTCAAGGTGGGCTCGGAGGAGGCACCCTGGAGTTCCGGCAAGGACTTTGAAGGCGGCAACATGGGGCACCGCCCCGGGATCAAGGGCGGTTACTTCCCCGTGCCCCCGGTGGACAGCTTCCAGGACATGCGCTCCGAGATGTGTCTGCTGCTGGAGCAGGTGGGCATTCCGGTGGAGGTGCACCACCACGAGGTGGCGGGCCAGGGCCAGAACGAGATCGGCACCAAGTTCAGCACCCTGGTGCAGCGTGCCGACTGGCTGCAACTGCAGAAGTACATCATCCACAACGTGGCCCACGCCTACGGCAAGACGGCCACGTTCATGCCCAAGCCCGTGGTCGGCGACAACGGCAGCGGCATGCACGTGCACCAGTCGGTGTGGAAGGATGGCAAGAACCTGTTCGCCGGTGACGGCTACGCAGGTCTGAGCGAGTTCGCACTGTACTACATCGGCGGCATCATCAAGCACGCGCGTGCGTTGAACGCCATCACCAACCCCGGCACCAACAGCTACAAGCGCCTGGTGCCCGGCTTCGAGGCACCGGTCAAGCTGGCCTACTCCTCGCGCAACCGCTCGGCGTCCATCCGCATCCCCTACGTTGCCAACCCCAAGGGCCGTCGCATCGAGGCGCGCTTCCCCGATCCCCTGTGCAACCCGTACCTGGGCTTCTCGGCCATGCTGATGGCGGGGCTGGACGGTGTGGAAAACAAGATCCACCCGGGCGAGGCCGCCACCAAGGACCTGTACCACCTGCCCCCGGAAGAAGACGCGAAGATCCCGACCGTGTGCCACAGCCTGGACCAGGCGCTGGAGTACCTGGACAAGGACCGCGCCTTCCTGACCAAGGGCGGCGTGTTCACCGACGGCTACATCGACGCCTACATCGACCTGAAGATGCAGGAGGTGACGAAGTTCCGGATGACCACGCACCCGCTGGAATTCGACATGTACTACAGCCTGTGACGCCAGTCAGGTACTGAAACGAAGGGGTGGCCGCTGGTCACCCCTTTTGCGTTCTGGCGCGACAATGTCGGCTCCTTCACTGACTGCACGAACCCCCATGGGTCATCCCTTGAAGCCCAAGAAGTCCCGTCCGGCGCCATGGTGGGGCTGGGGGGCGCTGTGCCTGGTGTTGCCGTCCTGGGCGCAGGACGGGGCCCGGCCCGTATACCGCTGCCCCGGACCGCCCGTGCTGTACACCGACGCCATCTCGCCCGAACAGGCGCGTGAGCGCAACTGCCGGGTGATCGAGGGTGCGCCGCTGACCGTGCTGCAGGCGCCCCGCCGACCCTCAACGGGCGCGGCGCCGCCCACGGCCGGTGCCTCGGGGCCTGCGGGCGCCGGCGCGGCAAGTTCGGGCGGTGCCGGTGGGGCGGCAGGGGCCTCCCGCGCCGACGCCCGCGTCGATGCGGCAGCACAGCGGACCCGTGACGCGGAAGCGCGCCGCATCCTGACCAGCGAGCTGCGCCGGGAGGAGGAGCGTCTGGAGCAGCTCAGGCGCGAGTTCAACAACGGCGAGCCCGAGCGTCGCGGCGACGAGCGCAACTTCGCCCTGTACCAGCAGCGCGTGGAAGAGATGCGCGCGCTCATCGCACGCAAGGAAGCCGACGTCACCGCGCTGCGGCGAGAACTGGCCCGGCTCGGGCCCTGAAGCGCGGGAGGGTCGTCGCCTGAGTCCGGACCCGATGACCCTGCACCTGGAGGCCTTCGACCTGCTGGCCACCATGGTGGCCGTGGTGCGGCCTTCCGGGGAATGCCTGTTCGCCAACGCCAAGCTCGAGGACTGCCTGGGCGTGTCGCGGCGCAACCTGCTGCGTGGCAACATCCTGGAGTGGTTGGTCGAGCCTGGCCCGCTGCGCTCCACGTTGGCTGCGACGGCGGCCAACGTCGTGGCCACCGGGCGCTTCGAGGGACAACTGCGGCGCCTGGCGCTGGGCGCCGCCGAGACCCTGCCCGTGCAGGTGCTGGTGGCGCAGACCGAGCGCTTCGATCGCCTGGTCGTCGAGATGGTGGAGATCGAACAGCAGACCCGCATCGACCGCGAGGAGCGCTCGATCGGGCAGGCGCAGGCCAACAAGGAGCTGCTGCGCAACCTGGCCCACGAGATCAAGAACCCGCTGGGCGGCATACGCGGGGCGGCGCAGTTGCTGGCCATGGAGATGGCCTCGCCAGAGCTGTCCGAGTACACGCAGGTCATCATCCACGAGGCCGACCGCCTGCAGTCGCTGGTGGACCGTCTGCTTGCGCCCCACCGCCGGCCGCATCTGGTGGGCGAGGTCAACATCCACGAGGTGTGCGAGCGCGTGCGCTCGGTGGTGCTGGCCGAATACCCGCGCGGCCTGAACATCGTGCGCGACTACGACACCTCCATCCCCGAGTTCCGCGGCGACCGCGAGCAGCTCATCCAGGCCGTGCTGAACATGGTGCACAACGCGGCGCAGATCCTGGCCGAGCGCATCGCTCAGGGCGACGGCTGCATCGAACTGCGCACCCGCGTGGCCCGCCAGGTGACGGTGGGCAAGCAGCGCTTTCGACTGGCACTGGAATTGCATATCCAGGACAACGGCCCGGGCGTGCCCGAGGACATCCGCGACCACATCTTCCACCCCTTGATTTCGGGGCGGGAGGGGGGGTCCGGCCTCGGACTGACACTGGCGCAGACCTTCGTGCAGCAACACCGGGGCACGATCACCTGCGACAGCGTGCCGGGCCGGACGGTGTTCACGATCATGATTCCGCTGCCCTGAGTGCCGGGGAATGAAGGCCGACCGCATGAAACCCATCTGGATCGTCGACGACGACCACTCCATCCGCTTCGTGCTGGAGAAGGCCCTGGCCCGGGAGCAGTTGGCCGTGCGCAGCTTCTCCTGCGGGCGCGATGTGCTGGCCGCGCTGGACGATGACGACGAGCCGCAGGTGCTGGTCAGCGACATCCGCATGCCGGGGGGCTCGGGCATCGAGCTGCTGTCCAAGGTGAAGGCGCGCATGCCGGGGCTGCCGGTCATCGTGATGACCGCCTACTCCGACATCGACAGCGCGGTGTCGGCCTTCCAGGGCGGCGCCTTCGAGTACCTGCCCAAGCCCTTTGATGTTCCCAAGGCGGTGGAGCTGATCCGCCGCGCCGTGGACGAGAGCCTGCGCGAGGCGGTGGTGGAGGCCGGTCCCGGCGCCATGCCCGAGATGCTGGGCCAGGCCCCGGCCATGCAGGACGTGTTCCGCGCCATCGGCCGCCTCAGCCAGAGCCATGTCACCGTGATGATCACGGGCGAGAGCGGCTCGGGCAAGGAACTCGTGGCACGCGCGCTGCACAAGCACAGCCCGCGCGCGGGCGGGCCTTTCGTGGCCATCAACACCGCGGCCATCCCCAAGGACCTGCTGGAGTCCGAGCTCTTCGGCCATGAGCGCGGCGCCTTCACCGGCGCGCAGACCACGCGGCGTGGCCGCTTCGAGCAGGCCGATGGCGGCACCTTGTTCCTGGACGAGATCGGCGACATGCCTTTCGACCTGCAGACGCGCCTGCTGCGCGTGCTGTCGGATGGTCAGTTCTACCGCGTGGGCGGACACCAGCCGCTCAAGGCCAACGTGCGCGTGATCGCTGCCACCCACCAGAACCTGGAAGAACGGGTGCGCCAGGGGGCCTTCCGTGAAGACCTGTTCCACCGTCTGAACGTCATCCGCCTGCGCCTGCCGCCGCTGCGCGAGCGTCGGGAGGACATCCCCATGCTCACGCGCTTCTTCCTGGCGCGCAGCGCCAAGGAACTGGGCGTGGACGCCAAGCGCATCACCGAGTCGGCCCTGCAGCGCCTGGTGGCCTTCGACTTTCCCGGCAACGTACGGCAGTTGGAGAACGTGTGCCACTGGATCACCGTCATGGCCCCAGGCCAGGTGGTCGAGGTGGACGACCTGCCACCGGAACTGCTGGCTGCGCGCGCGTTGGCGGACGCTTCCGTCCCGGGGCCTGCCGTCGCATCCGCCCTCGCGCCCATGGCGCCGGCTGCCGCGCCGGACCTGACGCCGGCTGCTGTGGCGGCGAACGCGGCGGCGGCGAACGCTGCGGCGTTGGCCTCCTGGCATGGCCCCGGCTCGGCTGAGGACTGGGTGGGCGGCATGGAGCGCGAGGTGCGCGCCCTGCTGTCGGCAGGTCAGGAGGGGGTGTGGGACACGCTGAGCCGCCGGTTCGAGGCACGCATGATCACCGCGGCACTGGAGGTCACGCGCGGGCGGCGCATCGAGGCCGCGCAGCGCTTGGGCATCGGCCGCAACACCATCACCCGCAAGATCCAGGAACTGGGGCTGGACGCCGAGTAGGTTCAGGCGTGCGGCCTGGCCAGGGTCAGCACCACCGGGGCATGGTCGCTGGGGCGTTCGTTGCGGCGCGGGGTCTTGTCGATGGTGCAGGCTGTCACACGCGGACGCAGGGCCTGGCTCACCAGGATGTGGTCGATGCGCAGACCCTGGTTCTTGCGGAACGCCAGGTTGCGGTAGTCCCACCAGCTCCAGGACCTGGGGGGCTGCTCGAAGAGCCGGAAGGCGTCGTGCAGCCCCAGGTCCAGCAGGGCCCGGAAGTGCGCCCGTTCTTCGTCGGTGCAGTGGATCTGCCCGGCCCAGGCCACGGGGTCGTGCACGTCACGGTCTTCCGGGGCGATGTTGAAGTCGCCCAGCAGCACGAGCTCGGGGTGGCTGGCCAGTTCCTGTCTCACCCAGTCGCGCAGTGCCTGCAGCCAGCCCATCTTGTAGGCGAACTTGTCGCTGCCCGGGGCCTGGCCGTTGGGGAAGTAGCCGCCGATCACGCGGACCCCGTCCACCGTGCCGGCGATCACGCGCGCCTGCTCGTCGGCCAAGCCCGGGATGTTGTGTACCGGTTGCGCCGCCGCGCTGCGCGACAGCAGCGCCACACCGTTGTAGGTCTTCTGCCCGAACCACTGCGCTTGGTAGCCCGCCGCCAGGAGCTCGGCCGCCGGGAACTTGTCGTCCGTGAGCTTGGTCTCCTGCAGCACCATGGCGTCCACGGGGTTGGCAGCCAGCCAGTCCAGCAGCTGCGGCAGCCGCACTGACAGGGAGTTGACGTTCCAGGTGGCGATCTGCATGGCGTGTGCCCGGGGGATGGGGGGATGGGGTGAGAGCTTGTGAAAAATCCCCGCGCACCCGCTCGTCCGCCCCAAGCGGCCCCGCTCGTCGTTGCAAATGCTCGCCGTAGCCCGGGCTACGGCTGTGCTTTGCGCCTAGATCGGCACCATTTGGAACGCCCGCTCGGGCGCGCCGGAATACTTCACAAGC
>JBJTZN010000146.1:0-4523 GCA_046087245.1 Rubrivivax sp. | reverse complement strand
CGTAGTTGTTGGAGCAGTTGGTGGTCAGCACCGGCAGCCCGTAGGTGTGGTGCCAGGCCCGCACCAGGTGGTCGCTCGCGGCCTTGCTGGCCGAGTAGGGGCTGTTGGGCTCGTAGGGGTGGGTTTCGGTGAAGGCAGCGTCACCCGGGCCCAGGCTGCCGTAGACCTCGTCGGTGGAGACATGGTGGAAGCGGAAGGCCGCCCTGGCGTCGGCCTCCAGGCCGCCCCAGTAGGCACGTGCGGCCTCCAGCAGCGTGAAGGTGCCTTCCACGTTGGTGCGGATGAAGGCGCCGGGGCCGTGGATGCTGCGGTCCACGTGGCTCTCGGCCGCAAAGTGCACGATGGCGCGCGGGCGGTGTGTGGCCAGCAGTTGGTCCACCAGCGCGCGGTCGCAGATGTCGCCCTGGACGAAGGTATGGCGCGCATCGCCGCGCAAGGAGGCCAGGTTCTCCGGATTGCCGGCGTAGGTGAGGGCGTCGAGTGTGACCACCGCTTCGCCCCGGGTGGGAGGGGCGACGAGCCAGTCCAGAACGAAGTTGCTGCCGATGAAGCCGGCGCCGCCGGTGACGAGAAGGGTCATGTCAGGACCTGAGGATTGCGGGCCGGACCGGGATTGTGCGCTGGCGCGGCAAGCACTGCGGCCCGCCAGAAGCCGCGCCAGAAGCCGCGCCAGTCTCTCATGCGACCCCTTTGCCGGCTCATGCGCCCAGCAGGCCGAACACCGCCGGCATGCGATCACTCAATTGCGGCACTTGAAGTCGCCACTGCGCCACCGTCGCGGTCCGGCTGAACCCTCCTGGCAGCGTCAGACCGAGGCTGATCGACAGCCGGGTGGTTGGCGCCAGGTGGGCGAGCAGGGCCTGAAGCACCGCTTGGTTGCGGTACGGCGTCTCGATCAGCAACTGGGTCTGGTCGGTCTTGCGGGACCAGGCTTCCAACTCGCGGATGCGGCGTGCCCGTGCCTGCGGCTCTTGTGGCAGGTAGCCCACGAAGGCGAATTGCTGGCCTTGCAGACCGCTGGCCGCCAGCGCCAGCACCAGGGAACAGGGGCCCGGCAGGGCGCACACTTCCAGCCCGGCGCGATGGGCAGCGTCCACCAGACGGGCCCCCGGATCGGCCACGCCCGGCAGGCCCGCCTCGGACAGCACGCCCACGTCGTGCCCGGCCAGCGCAGGGGCCAGGAGTGCAGCCCAGGCCGCCTGGTCGGCCTGGAGCGGGGTTCTGCGGGCGGCGTCTCCCGCGACGGGGGGTGCGCCCTTGCGCGGCCGCGGCATCTCGACGATCTGCAACGTCTGCAACGGCAGCGCGAGCGGGTGCAGGACTGCCACCCGCTTGAGGAAGGCCCGGGTGCTGCGCGCGTCTTCCACCACCCAATGGCCCAGCCCGGCGGCCATGCGCATCACGGCCTCGGGCAGCACGTCGCGCAAATCCCCCTCCGGTGTGCCCAGATCCAGGGCGTTGGGCACCAGGATCAGGCGGCCGCGGGTGCCAGGTGTCATGCCGACAGGCCCGAAGGGATTGCCAGGGGGTCCAGCCCAGCGGCCCGCAGCAGCGCGCAGGTCCGGATCAGCGGCAGCCCCACCAGCGCGGTGGGGTCGTCGGAATCGATGGCCGTCAGCAGCGCCACGCCCAGCGATTCGCTGCGCGCGCTGCCCGCGCAGTCATAGGGTTCGTCCAGCCGCAGATAGGTCTGGATCTCGTCGTCCGACAGGGTTCTGAAGGTGACGGTCACTGCGGCCAGGTCCACGGCCTCGAAGCCGGTGTCCTGGCGCACGACGGCCAGGGCGGTCTGGAACACCACGCGCTGCCCGCTCATGCGTCGCAGTTGCTCCACCGCGCGGGCGTGGCTGCCCGGCTTGCCCAGGGGCTGGCCCGCGAGATCAGCCACCTGGTCCGAGCCGATCACCAGGCTGTCGGGGTGGCGCACGGCGACAGCTCGGGCCTTTTCCAGGGCCAGGCGCTGCGCGAGCGCGGCGGGTGGCTCGCCAGGCCGCGGTGTCTCGTCCACCCCCGGAGCCTCCACCGCGAAGGGCAACCGCAGCCGGCTCAGGAGTTCGCGCCGGTACCGGGAGGTGGATGCCAGGATCAGGAGTGAAGGGGAGGCGGCCATGCGTTCATTGTCGCGTGGCGGCCTTGGCAACCGGGTCACCGCCCGGGCCCGGGCTGAACCGGCCTGGCATCGTCGCCTGCTCCTACACTCACTCGCATGAAGCCCGCCGCCTTCAACCCGCTGCGCCTGGACATGGCCCGCTTCGCCCGGGCAGGTACCAGCCTGGAAGGGCAGGTGCCGCTGCAGACCATGCAGCGCCTGTGCGAGGGGACCTGCGGCGTCGAAGGCGCAGCCGCGGGGGTGGTGACCTGGGCTGCCCGGGGTTCGCTGCGCGAGGTGCCGGCCGGCGCGCCGGAGCTTCGACTTGCTCTCCAGGCGAACACCACGGTGGGGCTGATCTGCCAGCGCTGCCTGCAACCCCTGGCAGTGGACCTGGCCATCGACCGGACCTTCAGGTTTGCGCGCGATGACGAGGAGGCGGCCCAGCTGGATCAGGTGGCCGAGGATGAGGACGTCCTGGCGCTGGGCCGGCCCCTGGATCTGCTGAGTCTGCTCGAGGACGAACTGATCATGGCGCTGCCCATCGTGCCCCGCCATCAGGTGTGCCCGCAGCCCCTGGCAGCCTGGCGTGAACCTTCCGAACCTGGCGCTGCAGAAGGGAACTCCCGCCCGGCGGCGCAGGACCCGACCTTGCGGCCCCATCCTTTTGCCGTGCTTGGCACGCTCAAGCGCCCGAAGATTTCCTGAGACCGGCGCCCCTGGCCCGCAGGCGCCGGTGCCGCGCGGACTCGCACTGTGTCGGCTCGGACCAGGTCGTCGGGCCGAAACGGATAGAATCGTAGACTTTTCGCTTAGCGCTTGGGTCCGTCAGCCTGCGTGCCCTCGCCAAGCGCTCCAGGAGTTCCTCATGGCCGTTCAACAGAACAAGAAGTCGCCTTCCAAGCGCGGCATGCACCGTTCACACAATGCCCTTGGCAGCCCCGGCACTGCGGTGGAGCCCACCACTGGCGAGGTGCACCTGCGTCACCACATCAGCCCCACGGGTTTCTACCGGGGCCGAAAGGTCTTGAAGACCAAGGCCGACGCCTGAACCCCGAAGGACCGGCATCGTTGCGCCTGCAGGCGCCACATGGCCGTTCAACGGTTCCCTGGCGCGAGCGTGATGTCCCTGGCTGCCTGCAGTGCGTGAGGGGCGGCCGTGCGCGTGACACCCGACGTGATGTCTGCTCGGCCTGAGCCGCTGGATAAAGTGGTGCTGTCGGTCGACTGCATGGGCGGCGACCACGGCCCGTCCGTCATCCTGCCGGCCTGCAGGGCTTTTCTCGACAGCCATCCCGATGCGAGCCTGATCCTCGTAGGCACCGAGCAGGCGCTGCGGCCGAGCCAGGGCTGGTCACGTGCAAGCCAGGTCGTCGCCACGGAAGTGGTGACCATGGACGATGCCGTGGAAGTGGCGCTTCGCAGGAAGCGGGACTCGTCCATGAGGGTAGCCATCGCCCAGGTGAAGGCGTCAACGCAGGGTGGCCGGGTGGCCGATGCCTGCGTGTCGGCCGGCAACACCGGTGCCCTCATGGCCGTCGCCCGATACGTGCTCAAGACCCTGGAGGGCATCGACCGACCTGCCATCGCTACGGTGATGCCGCACCGCAAGGGCGGATTCACCACCGTGCTGGACCTGGGAGCCAACGTGGACTGCAGCGCCGAGCATCTGCTGCAGTTCGCCCTGATGGGCAGCGCCCTGGTGTCCGCCGTGGAGGGCCGCGAAGACCCCTCCGTGGGCTTGCTCAACATCGGCGAGGAGGCCATCAAGGGCAGCGAGACCATCAAGGCCGCTGCCGAACTGCTGCGTCAGGCGGCGGCGGCCGGCCGTATCCGCTTCCATGGCAACGTGGAGGGCAATGACATCTACAAGGGCACCACGGACGTCGTGGTGTGTGACGGCTTCGTCGGCAACGTCTTGCTCAAGACCTCCGAGGGCCTGGCGTCCATGATGGGGGAGTTCATCCGCCAGGAGTTCACGCGCGGCTGGACCGACCGGCTGGCCGCCGTGCTGGCACTGCCGGTGCTGCGCCGCTTCAAGAACAGGATGGACCACCGGCGTTACAACGGCGCGGCGCTGCTGGGATTGCGGGGGCTGGTCTTCAAGAGCCACGGCTCGGCCGATGCCTTTGCCTTCGAGCACGCGCTGGACAGGGCCTACGACGCCGCGCGCAACCGCCTGTTGGAGCGGGTGGAGCACCGGATCGCGCAGCACGCGGCACCGCCGGCAGATGAGGCGGCCCTCGGTGTCCTTTCGGCCGACCGGCAGCCCGGGCCTGAGAGCTTGTGAAACATCCCCGCACACCCGCTCGTTCGCCCCAAACGGCCCCGCTCGTCGTTGCAAATGCTCGCCGTAGCCCGAGCTACGGCTGTGCTTTGCGCCTGGATCGGCACCCTTTGGAACGCCCGCTCGGGCGCGCCGGAATACTTCACA
>JBJTZN010000145.1:0-77893 GCA_046087245.1 Rubrivivax sp. | reverse complement strand
GGCCGCCGAGACGGTGCGGCGGGCCCAAGCCGAGCGCTTCGGCCTCATCACCACCAACAGCCTGACCATGATTTTCAACCGGCGGGTGATTGAGGCGCACCAGACCGCCACCCCGCCGCTGAGCCTGGCCTACGCCGTGCCCGACCACCCGTGGGTGGACAGCGCCGACGGCGCGGCGGTGCGCATCGCCATGTCCGTGGGCGTGCGCGGCACCGCCGAGGGCAAGCTGCAGACCGTCACCCAGGAGCGGGAGGCCGAGAGCGGGGAGGTGGCCGTGGAGCTGCTGACCCGGCAGGGCGTCATCCATGCCGACCTCAAGGTCGGCGCCAACGTCGCCGGGGCGAAGCGGCTGCAGGCCAACGACCGCCTGTCCAATCGGGGCGTGATACCCCATGGGGCCGGGTTCATCGTTACCCCAGACGAGGCGCGGAGCCTGGGCTTGGGTACCGTGCCAGGCTTGGACCAGCACATCCGCCCCTACCGTAACGGCCGGGACCTGACCAGTACGCCCCGGGGCGTGCTTGTCATCGACCTGTTCGGGCTCCAGGCCGATGACGTGCGGCAGCGCTTCCCGGCGGTCTATCAGTGGCTGCTGGAGCGGGTCAAACCCGAGCGGGACGAAAACAACCGGCAACGAGTGCGTGAGCTTTGGTGGCTATTTGCCGAGGCTCGTGTGGTCATGC
Source organism: Rubrivivax sp. (assembly GCA_046087245.1). Classification (GTDB taxonomy): domain Bacteria; phylum Pseudomonadota; class Gammaproteobacteria; order Burkholderiales; family Burkholderiaceae_C; genus Rubrivivax. The sequence goes on along the minus strand of JBJTZN010000145.1, from coordinate 77,210 downwards.
GCCGCTCGCTGCAAGGCCTGCCGCGCTACATCGTCACCGGGCAGGTGGCCAAGCACCGGGTGTTCCAGTGGCTGGACACAGCCATCCTGCCGGACGACAAGCTCATCGCCGTGGCCAGCGCCGAGGCCCTGCACCTGGGCGTGCTGTCCAGCGCGGTGCATGCAGCCTGGGCGCTGGCCGCTGGTGGGCTGCTGGAGGACCGCCCGGTCTACAGCAAGTCCACTTGCTTCGACCCGTTCCCCTTCCCCGACCTGGACCCGTCCGGCGCACTGGCCCAGCGCATCCGCACCCTGGCCGAGCACATCGACGCCCACCGCAAGGCCCAGCTCGCAGCCCACCCGGACGCCACGCTCACGGCCACCTACAACGTGCTGGAGAAGCTGCGCAGCGGTGAGGCGCTGAGCGCCAAGGAGAAGGTGGTCCACGAACACGGTCTGGTGGGCGTGCTCAAGAGCCTGCACGACGAACTGGACGCTGCCGTGCTGCAGGCCTATGGCTGGGCCGACCTGACCCTGCCCGCCGACACCGACGCGTTGCTGCTGCGGCTGGTCGAGCTGAACGCCAGGCGCGCGGCCGAGGAAGCGGCCGGCACGGTGCGCTGGCTGCGCCCGGAGTTCCAGCAGGCGGGGCAAGGCGAGCAGGCGGCCATCGACACCAGCGCGGAGGACCAGGGCGAGGGCGAGGCCGCCGAGGCGACCTCCGCAAAGCCGGCCCAGGCGGCCCAGATGCCCGTGGTGCAGCGCCCCTGGCCCACGGGCCTGACCGAGCAAATCAAGGCGGTGGCCGAGGTGTTGACCAGCGCCGGGCGCAGCCTGGACCTGGAAGGGCTGGCCGGGCATTTCAACGGCCGGGGACGCTGGCGCGACCGCCTGCCCACGCTGCTGGACACCCTGGTGGCCTTGGGCCGGGCTCGCGTGGTGGACGGCCGATGGGTTGGTGTGGGGCTGTAGCGTCCGGTCTGCACCCGCCCTCTTGCGCTTTACGCGCGAACAGAGCCCCGTCGTCGGCGTTGAGGGACGTCATGGACGCCGCCCCCCGGGGCGGGCCAGACTGGGCCCCTCAACGCAACAGGAGACTGCCATGCAAACCAATGTCGGCACCATCGACCGCATCGTGCGCGCGGTGATCGGACTGGCCCTGATCGCCCTCACCTGGGCTGGCACCATCGGCGCCTGGGGGTGGATCGGCGTGGTGCCACTGCTGACGGCCGCGCTGGGCTTCTGCCCGATCTACACCATGCTGGGCTTCAGCACCTGCCCGATGAAGAAGGCCTGAGAGACGACCCCGCCGCCTGGTGCAGGAGGCGGGCCTCCAGCGCTTACCTCAACGTGAGAGCGCCCTTCGCATCGAGTGAGTGCAAGCTCACTTGATGGCGGCGCTGCGCAGCGACCGCGCCACGAACCACACGCCCACGGCCGCCACGGCCACGCTCACCAGCAGCGGGATGCCGATGTCGAGGGCGGCCAGCGGCTCGCCCTTGAGCACGCGACCCATCAGCGTGATCTGACCCAGCGCCGGCACCCACAGGTGCCAGACGGCCTCCCCGCCCGGGTTGAACACCGTCATCAGCGGCAGCAGCGACACGCCCAGCAGTACCACCGTGGCGTTGGCCTGCGCCTCCTTGAAGCTCTTGCAGCGGATGGCGATGGCCATCAGCACGGCCGACAGCGCGCCCGCCAGCGGCAGCAGCAGCGCCAGGAAGCGGGCCGCTTCCCCGGGACCGAAGCGGAACAGGGCCGACAGCGTCTCGCTGCGCAGCAGCCACTGCCCGGGCAGGAAGCTCAGACAACTCAACACCGCGATCAGCATCCCCACGGCCGAGACAGCCGCCCACTTGCCCAGCGTCAGCGCCAGCGTGCTGGCCGGGTTCATCAGCAGCGGCTCCAGCGAGCCCCGCTCGCGCTCACCGGCCGTGGTGTCCAGGGCGGCATTCAAGGCACCATAGAGCACGGCCATCAGCACGAAGAACGGCAGCATGAAGGACAGTTGCGCGCCACGCGTGGCCGGGCTCGCCAGGTCGAGCTCCTGCACGTCCACCGCCTGCAGCAGGGCGGGCGACACCCCGCGCACCATCAGCCGCAAGGCGGCCTGTTCCTGGTTGAAACCACGCAACAGCCCGGCGATGCGGCCCGCGCCGCCCTGTGCGCGCTGGTTGGCGCTGTGGCTCACCACCTCCAGCACGGGCGTGTCGCCGGCACGCAGCTTCTGCTCGAAGTCTGGCGGCACCACCAGCACCGGATCCTGCAGTCGGCTCTCCTTGAGCTGCTGCTCGTAGTCGGGCGGCGCTTCCTTGACGGTGTAGGTCTGGCGCTCCAGGTAGTTGCGCAGCCCCGGCGCGTGGGCGATGCCGGCCACCACCACCTCCCGCGCCTCGGCCCGCTTCTCGAACGACGACGCCAGCGTGGAGATCAGCAACAGCACCACCGGCCCCATGGCCACCGAGCTCAGCAGCACCATCAACAGCGTGCGCCGGTCGCGCAAGGCGTCCAGCAGTTCCTTGCAGAAGACCGCCCAGGCGTGAGCCCAGGCCTGACGAACGGCGGCCGCGCTCATGCGGGCCCTCCCGTCGCCAAGGCAGCCGCGGCGCCCAAGCCCGCGGGGGAAGCAGACCCGGCCCCAGCGCCAAAGGCCAGCGCCACGAAGGTCTCCTCGAAGTCTGCCAGGCCCGTGCGTGCCGACAGTTCATCCACCGTGCCCTGCGCCACCGTGCGCCCCTGCGCGACCACCACCACCTGGTCGCACAGCCGCTGCACCTCCTGCATGATGTGGGTGGAAAAGATGATGCACTTGCCCTGCTCGTCGCGCAGGCGCTTGAGCGACTCGCGCAGCGCGCGCGTGGCCAGCACGTCCAGCCCGTTGGTGGGTTCGTCCAGGATGATGTTGGGCGGGTCGTGGATCAGCGCGCGCGCCAGCGCCGTCTTCATGCGCTCACCCTGGCTGAAGCCCTCGGTACGGCGGTCCAGCAGCGGCCGCATGTCCAGCATGTCGGCGAGCTGCTCCGCACGGGCATCGGCCACCTCGGCCGGCACCCGATGCAGGCGGGCGGAGTACAGGATGTTCTCGCGCGCCGTCAGCCGGGTGTACAGGCCGCGCGCATCTGACAGCACGCCCATGCGCGCCAGCGCCTGCTGCGGCTGCGCGGCCACGTCCAGGCCGTCCACCGTGATGCGCCCGGTATCGGGCTTGAGCAAGGCGGCCACCATGCGCAGCGTGGTGGTCTTGCCCGCGCCGTTGGGGCCGAGCAGGCCGGTGATGCGGCCGTTGGCCGCCGTGAAGCTCACGCCATCGACCGCCTGCACGGTGCGCGCCTTGCGCCCGCGGCCCTGCACGAAACGGCGTGACAGGTCCTGCACTTCGATCATGACCGGCCTCCCCGGGCGGGCGCGACTGCGGCACCGGGTGCCTGCACGGGCGCCGACCCCGGCGCCACGAACGCAGGCGGCCGGGGCATGTTCTCGGCACACCCGCCGTCCACCTGCAGCGCGGCCGCGTTGTCAGGGGCGTCGATGAAGCGAAAGACCACGTCGCGCAGGCAGCCCTGCAGCATCAGGCCGTGGCCGGCGTGGGGCACCACCACATGGCGGGCCTGCGGCCCCAGGGCCTGGGTCACGCGCTGGCCGTGGCGCGGCGGCGTCACCGGGTCCAGGCCGCCGGACAACACCAGCACCGGCGCAGGCGCGGGCGGCACCTGGTAGAAGGACGGTGGCACCGCACCCCTGGGCCAGCCGTCACACACACGCCGGTACATGTCGGCGAAGTCGCTGGCGAAGTCCGGCCCGGGCCGGTCGCTGGCGGCGCCGGCCTGCAGGCGTGGCAGGTCCTCGGCGCAGATCACCGAGAAGTGCATGCCCTCGGCCAGGCGCTGTGCGCTGCCACGGGCGCTGCCCAGAGCCGAGGTCAGGCCGACCAGCGCGCTGAAGCGCCCTTGCGACGCCTCGTCGATGGCCAGCGGCAGGGCCGCGGTCAGCAACGGCGCGTACAGGGGCGGGCGCACCAGGCTGGTCAGCAACTCCCGGGTCATCGTCAGACGCTCCTCGCGCCCCGTGAGCGGGTGGACCGCGCTCCCCTCACGCGGCAGGCTCCTGAGCAGCGCAACCCAGCGCTCGCGCAGTTGGGGGTGATCCCGGGCGCAGCCCGGCTCGGCCTGGCAGGCGGCGAACAGGGCGTCCAGCGCCGCCTGCGCATCGGTAGAGAACGAGGCCGGCAGCACCATGTCGGGCGGCACCACGCCGTCGATGACCACGCGCCGCACCGCCTGCGGGAACTGGCGCAGGTACTCCAGCGCCGCGCGCGTGCCGTAGGACCCGCCCACCAGGTTGACCTGAGGCGCCCCGAGTGCCTGGCGCACGGCTTCGGCGTCGGCCATCGCCACCGAAGTGGTGTAGTGGCGCAGGTCGCCGTGCGGCAACTTCTGCAAGGCCGCGCGGCATTCCCGCAGCCGCAGCGCCTGTGCGGCGGGGTCGGCCATCTCGCGCAGGGACTGGGTGATCGGCAGTTCCGGGCAGTGCAGCGGCGCGCTGCGCCCGGTGCCGCGCTGGTCGATCAGCACCAGGTCGCGGCGGTTGGTCAAGCGCGCCAGCGGCCGCGCCAGCGTGCCGGCCAGGGCGATGGCGCTCTGCCCCGGCCCGCCGGCGAAGAAGAACACCGGGTCCGGCTTCTTGTGGCGGGCCAGCGCGGGCAGCACGGCAAAGTGCACCTCGATCTGCGGGCCCTCGGGCCGCGCCGGGTCCAAGGGGCGCCGCACCACACCGCAGCGGGCCTCGTGCGCCAGGCCTTGCAGGCGGCAGGGCGCCAGATCCACAGGCACCGCCGGGGCCCGGCCCGCGGCGGTGCCCGAGGCGTGAACCTGAGCCTGGGCCATCGTGAGTTCGGACTGGGCCGAAGCGGTCCGCGGGACCAGCGCAGCGGCGCAGGCCAGAACGGACATCACCGTCCGCAGCCACTTGGCGCGAGGCGGGGGAAGGGGGCAGGCCGGGGTCTTCAACGCCGTGCGGGCTTCAGCGCTCGCGAAGCAGTCCGGTGCGCCGAGCCGCGCCGCATGGCGCGGACAAGCGAGGGTGCGGGAAGGTGTCACAAGCGCTCAGCCCAGCAGGGCCTTCAACTCGCCGCTGTCGTGAAGCTTCTTCAGGTCGTCGAAGCCGCCCACCAGCACGCCCTTGACGAAGACCATCGGGAACGTCGGCCAGCCGGTCCACAGTTTCAGCGCGTTGCGGCGCCGCCAGTCGCTCAGGTAGCCGCCGTATTCCAGATACTGGTACGGGATGCCGGCGGCGTCCAGCAGGCGCCGCGCCTTGGCGGGATAGGGGTTGGCGCGCATGCCCACCACCACCACGGCCTGCGCCGCCACCGCGGCCTGCACTTCCTCGACGATGGCGCGTTCGTGGCGGGCCACGCGCTCGCGGATGGCCGGATGGAGCCGGGCTTCTTCAAGGGTGTGGCGGGGCATGACGGAGGTTCCGGGAGACCTGGGGATGGAAACGATGCAGCGATGCCGAGCCTACCGCATCCCGAAGCCCGCGCAGGGCGATACCATGACGCGCATGCTGAAAACCCCTTCCACCCTGGAGAGCGTCACCTTGGACAGTGTCCGGGCTGCCGCGGCCCGCCTGGCCGGCCAGGTGTTGGATACCCCCTGCCTGGAAAGCCGCACCCTGGGTGAGATCCTGGGAGCCCGCATCTTCCTGAAGTTCGAGAACCTGCAGTTCACGGCGTCGTTCAAGGAGCGTGGAGCGCTCAACAAGCTCCTGTCGCTGCGCGAGCGCCGCCAACCGCTCAGGGGCGTCATCGCAGCGTCCGCCGGCAACCACGCGCAAGGCCTGGCTCACCACGCGCAGCGCCTCGGCCTGCGCGCGGTGATCGTCATGCCCGAACTCACCCCGGTTGTGAAGGTGGAACGCACACGCGGGTTTGGAGCCGAAGTGCTGCTGCACGGGCAGACCTTCGACGAATCTCACGAACACGCGCTTCGCCTGGCCAGGCAGCAGGAGCTGGAACTGGTTCATCCCTTCGACGATGCGGAGATCATCGCCGGGCAGGGCACGATCGCCCTGGAGATGCTCAGCGCACAGCCTTCCATCGATACCCTGGTGGTGGCGGTGGGCGGGGGCGGCCTGTTGTCCGGCATGGCCACCGTGGTGCGGGCTCTGCGGCCGGACATCCGCATCATCGGCGTGCAGAGCGCACGCTTCGCCTCCATGGTGAACGCCGTCACAGGCAGCACCCACCCGATCGGCACCACCTCGATCGCGGAGGGCATCGCCGTGGGCCGCCCCGGCAAGCTCACACGGGCGATCGCGGGCGCGCTGGTCGACGAGTGGATGATCGTCGATGAGGGCGACATCGAGCAGGCCATCCTGATGCTGCTCGAGATCGAGAAGACCGTGGTCGAGGGCGCTGGCGCGGCCAGCCTGGCGGCCTTGCTCACACAGCCGACGCGGCTGGCGGGTCGACACGTCGGCATGGTGCTGTGTGGCGGCAACATCGACCCTCTTCGGCTGCAAGCCCTGATCGGCCGTGGCATGGTACGGGCCGGCCGGCTGGCGCGGGTGCGGGTGGAAGCCCAGGATATCCCTGGGGCGCTGGCGCGTGTGACCTCGGTGGTGGCGCAATGCGGTGCCAACATCGAGGAGGTTCACCACCAGCGAGCCTTCTCTGCACTGCCCATGCACCACGTCGCGCTCGAGTTCGTGCTGCAGACCCGCAACCACGCGCATGTCGAATCGGTGATCCGCGCACTCAGGGACCAGGGCTTGAAGGCGACCGACGGCTGAGAGCTTGTGCATATCCCCGCGCACCGAGCACAGCCCTGCGCGGTCGGTGGCGCCGACGTGCCCGCGTCTGCCCGGCAAGCCTGCGACCGAGGCTCGCGGCGCGGGCCCAGGTGCGTGCGGCCCTCAGGCAAGCTTCAGCGGAATCACGGCGCGGCGCGGGGGCGGCGGGTCTTCGGGCTCGGGAGTGCGGCCCTGCCAGGCCTGCAGCAAGGCCTGCCACTGCGCGCGGGCCGTGGCCAGATTGGCGAGCTTGACGGCGCCGAAGCCGCGCACCTGCTGCACCACCAGGGCTAGGTGCAGGGCCAGCGCCAGGTTGTCGGCCCGCAGCGCCGGCAGCAGCTCCTGCGTGATCAGCGCCTCGTAATCCCGCAGCAATTGGCGCTCCAGGCGGCGCTCCTCGATGTGGCCGAAAGGGTCCAGCACCGTGCCGCGCAGGCCCTTCATCCGCGCCAGCACCCTGAAGGCCACCCGCACCCAGGGCCCGAAGGCCCGCTTGCGCGGGCGCCCGTCGGGTCCGGGGCGCGACAGCAGCGGAGGCGCCAGGTGGTGAACGATGCCGTCCCAGTGCGCGAACTGCTGCCGCAGCGCCGCGTCGAAGGCCGGGTCCAGGTGCAGACGTGCCACCTCGTACTCGTCCTTCACCGCCAGCAGCCGGGCGTACTGCCGGGCCACCGCCCGTGTGAGGTCGAGCCGCGCCGCCGCGTCCCCGCCCAGGGCCTGCTCGGCACGGCGCACGCGCTGCACCAGAGCCTCGTAACGCCGGGCCAGGGTCTCGTTCTGGTAGTCGACGAGGAAGCGCCGGCGCCGCGCGATCAGGCCCTCTGCGCCGTCCAGCCCGTCCAGCGCGTCCAGATCGATGGCGGGCTGGGCCACGCCCGCCAGGCGCTGCAGCGCCTGGGGTGCGGCCAGCGCCAGCCGCCCCAGCGCCAGGGCCTGCCGGTTCAGCTTCACCGCCACGGCATTGAGCTCGATGGCACGCTCCAGCGCCGCCAGGCTCACCGGCACCAGGCCCGCCTGCCAGGCGGCACCCAGCATCACGATGTTGGCCGGCAACGTGTCGCCCAGCAGGGTCTCGGCGATCGCCTGCGCGTCCAGCGTGCGCACGCGGTCCTCGCCCGCGGCGTGGTGCAGCTTGGCCAGGAGGTCGGGGGCCTGCACCGTGGCGTCGGGCTGGCGCACGAAGGCGGCGGTCACCAGCTCATGCCGGTTGGCGATGATCTCGGTGCGGCCGTGCTTGACCGTGCCCAGGGCCTCGGCACTGGCGGCCACGACCAGGTCACAGGCCAGCAGCAGGTCGGCCTGCTGGGTGTCGATGCGCACCTGGTTGAGCAGGTCGGGCGTGGGCGCAATGCGCACGAAGGACAGCACCGCGCCGCCCTTCTGCGCGAAACCCATGAAGTCCAGCACCGAGGCCTGGCGGCCCTCCAGGTGCGCGGCCATGGTGACCAGCGCCCCCACGGTCACCACGCCCGTGCCGCCCACCCCGGTGACCATCATGTCGAAGGGGCCGGTCCAGCGCCAGGGCGCAGGTGCCGGCAGCGCCGCGACCTCGCGCGCCAGATCGTCCGGGCTCCAGCGCCGTGCCGCAGGCCGGGCCAGCACCGCACCTTCGACAGTGACAAAGCTCGGGCAGAAGCCGTTGACGCAGCTGAAGTCCTTGTTGCACGAGCTCTGCTCGATGGCGCGCTTGCGGCCCCAGTCGGTGTCCAGCGGCACGATGGACAGGCAGTTGCTCTGCACGCCGCAGTCGCCGCAGCCCTCGCACACCGCGGGGTTGATGAAGACGCGCTTGGGCGGGTCGGGCAGTTGCCCCTTCTTGCGCCGGCGGCGCTTCTCGGCCGCGCAGGTCTGGTCGTAGATCAGCAGCGTCACGCCTTCGCGCTCGCGCAATTCGCGCTGCACGGTGTCGAGCTCGGTCCGGTCGTGGAACGTGGTGCCGGCAGGGAAGTCCTGCGCCCGTGCTTGATGAGGGCCGATGTCGTCGGACACGATGGCCACGCGCTTCGCACCCTCGGCCTGCACCTGGCGCGCGATCTCGGCCACCGAGAGCTGGCCGTCCACGGGCTGGCCGCCCGTCATCGCCACGGCGTCGTTGTACAGGATCTTGTAGGTCATGCGCGCGCCGGCGGCGACGGCCTGGCGGATGGCCAGCAGCCCGCTGTGGAAGTAGGTGCCATCACCCAGGTTCTGAAAGACGTGCGGCGCATCGGTGAAGCGCGAGGCCGCCACCCAGTCCACGCCTTCGGCGCCCATCTGGATGAGGCCCTCGGTGTGGCGCTCCATCCAGCTGGCCATGAAGTGGCAGCCGATGCCGGCCAGCGCGCGCGAGCCTTCGGGCACCCGGGTGCTGGTGTTGTGCGGGCAGCCCGAGCAGAAGTAGGGCTGGCGCCGCACGGCGTCGGCGGCGTTGCTCAGCAGCGCAGGCATGGTGAAGTCCACCACCCGGCCGCGCCGGTCCAGCGCCGGGTTCAGGCGCGCCAGCCAGTGGGCCACCACCGGCATGATGCGCGAGGGGCGCAGCTCGCCCAGCGCCGAGAGCAGCGGCGCACCCTCGGGCGTGGTCTTGCCGGCGATGCGGGGCCGCTGGCCGTCGGGCAGGGCGTACAGCAGCTCCTTCATCTGCCGCTCCACCACCGGCGCCTTCTCCTCGATCACGAGGATGTCCTGCAGCCCGCGGGCGAACTCCACGATGCGCGTGGGCTCCAGCGGCCACACCAGGCCGACCTTGTAGACGCGCACCCCGGCAGCGGCCAGCGCGTTGGGGTCCAGGTCGAGACGACGCAGCACCTCCATGAAGTCGAAGTGCGCCTTGCCCACGGTGACGATGCCCAGCGTCGCACGCGGGCTCGCCACCACATGCTTGTCCACGGCATTGAAGCGGGCGAAGGCCCGCACGGCGTCCAGCTTCTCGGCCGCGCGCGCCTCCAGCGCCAGCGAGGGCAGGTCCACGCTGCGCACGTGCAGGTCCTGGGTGGGGCTGAAGACCTCGGGCGGCACGGGCCGGGCGAAGTCGATGGGCACCGCATCCAGGTCCACCGTCATGCCCGACTCCACCACCTCGCTGATGGCCTTGAAGCCCACCCAGGCGCCCGAGTAACGCGACAGCGCCCAGCCGTACAGGCCGAACTCCAGGTACTCCGCCACATTGGCCGGGTGCAGCACCGGCATGCCGAAGTGGGCCAGCGCCAGGTCGCTCTGGTGCGGCATGGACGAGGACACGCAGCCATGGTCGTCGCCGCAGATCGCAAGGACGCCGCCCAGCGGGCTGGAGCCGAAGACGTGGCCGTGCTTGAGCGCGTCACCCGCCCGGTCCACCCCCGGGCCCTTGCCGTACCACAGCGCGAACACGCCATCGACGCGGCGCGCGGGGTCCAGCGCCACGCGCTGCGTGCCCAGGCAGGCGGTGGCTGCCAGGTCCTCGTTGATGGCGGGCAGGAACTGCACGCCCGCGGCCTGCAGCAGCGGCCCGGCCTTCCACATCTGCTGATCCACCATACCCAGCGGGCTGCCGCGGTAGCCGCTGACGAAGCCGCCGGTGCGCAGCCCCGCGGCAGCGTCGCGCTGGCGCTGCATGAGCATGAGCCTCACCAGGGCCTGGGTGCCGGTGAGCCACACCGTGCCCGAGCTGGCGCGCAGGTTGTCCGACAGTTCGTAGGGGCGCAGGGTGGTCGGGTCCATCCGGCCATGCTAGGGCCGGGGACTGAGGACGTACATCACCGTTCATGCTCGTGTTCACCCTAACATTGAGCATATTCGTGCTACGAAAGACAGATCAATGGGCTCCATCATCCTGGACAAGACCACGCGCCGGATCATCGATTACCTGCAACGCGACGCCACGCTGTCGGTGCAGCAACTGGCCGAGGCCGTGGGCCTGTCGCCCACGCCCGTGTGGCGCCGGCTGAAGGCGCTGCAGGCATCCGGCGTGCTGCGCGCCCGGGTGACCCTGGTGGACCGGGAGATGCTGGGCCTGAACATCTGCGTGCTGGCCCACGTCACCCTGACCCGCCACAGTGAAGGAGCGGTGGAGGCCTTCGAGCGCATGGTGGCCAGCTGCCCCGAGATCATGGAGTGCGCCAGCACCACGGGCGAGAGCGACTACCTCATCAAGGTGGTCGTGGCCGACATGAAGGCCTACGACCGCTTCCTGCAGGAGCGGCTCTTCCGCCAACCTGGCGTGGCCAGCGTCAGGAGCAGCGTCGTGCTGCGCGAGGTGAAGTACGTCACTGCCCTGCCGGTGTAGGGGCGCGCGCCCATCCCGGCGGCGTCCGGGGTATCGTTCAGGGCCGTGGCGCGCCCGACAGCCCGATAGCCCGATAGCCCACCCGACCACCCACCACCGACCACCGACCCTCCAAGGATTTCCTCCCATGAAGCTCTATTACAGCCCCGGGGCCTGCTCGCTCAGCCCGCACATCGCGCTGCACGAGGCCGGCCTGCCTTTCCAGTCCGTGCTGGCCTCCACCAAGACCAAGAAGCTGGCCGACGGCACCGACTACCTCGGCATCAACCCCAAGGGCCAGGTGCCGCTGCTGGAACTCGACGACGGCCAGCGCCTGACCGAGGGGCCGGTGATCGTGCAGTACATCGCCGACCTCGTGCCCGACAAGCAGCTCGCCCCCGCGGCCGGCACCATGGCGCGCTACCGGCTCATGGAGTGGTTGAACTTCATCACCAGCGAGCTGCACAAGAGCTTCGGCCCGCTGTTCAACGCGGCCATGCCCGAGGAAGGCAAGGCGCTGTACCGTGCCCGCCTGGCCGACAAGTTCAAGTGGGTGGACGCGCAACTGGACGGCAAGACCTGGCTGATGGGGGACAGCTTCACGGTGGCCGACGGCTACCTCTTCAACGTCAGCAACTGGGCCAGGCACGTGGGCCTGGACCTGAGCGGCCTGGCCCACCTGCAGGCCTACCTGCAGCGCGTGGCGGCCCGGCCGGCCGTGCAGGCCGCGCTGCGCAGCGAAGGGCTGGTCAAGTAGGCCGTCCCGGGGCTCAGGGCCCCCGGGGTCATGCGCAGACCGCCACCACGACAAGGTCCTCGTCCCGGGTGAGGGTCCGCAGCACAAGCTGCACCAGGCGGCGATGAGCGGTGGCGCGGCGCGCTGGACGGCGCCCAGAGGCGGTCAGCCTGCCGTCTTGACCTTCAGCAGGCTCTCGCAGGTGGCCCGTTGGCCGTCGGCCGCTTCCACCGCTGCGCACACGCTGTCAAGCTGTCGCTTCAGGCGCTGCAGCGCGGCAGCCTTGCTGCCGTCCTTGTTCCACTCGTTGAGCTTGCTGCCCACCCTCTGAAGTGAGCGTGCGCTTCGCTCGTGGAAGGCGCCCTTGTCCCGGGCTGCTTCGCTGAAGAGCTGGCCCGCCGTCTTCTCGATGCGGACCGCATCGGCCGGGGCGAGCTCCACCAGGGCACTGATGTAGCCCGCACCCCACTGCAGTCGGGTGGCCGGGCCTTCGCTGCGCTCAAAGGCCTGCTGGAACCACTGCAGCGCCTCGTCGGTGCGCCCCAGCCGGCGTGCGTTGCCGCCCAGTTGGCTCATGAGGTAGTAAGGGGAGTGGCTCTTGGCGAGGTTGGCCTTGAGCAGCGCATCGCTTTCGGCCCACAGGCCGGCCTGACCCAGCAGCCAGCCGGCGGTGGTGATGACCGCCTGACGCTCGTAGCCATCGGTGATCTCGCGGTCCAGACGGACCGCGGTGTCGCGCACCTCGCGCAGCAGGGCCTCGGGCAAGCGAGGCTGGACGACGTCCTTGCCCTGGCCCAGGCGGCCCAGGCGCACCCGGGCCACCAGGGCGGTCAGCCGGTCGGCACGCGAGAGCGTGGCATCGGCCTGCAACCTGACCAGTGCGACCTCGTAGCGGGCCGCCAGGGCGGCGCGCTCGGGCGAGTCTTGGGCGGTCAACACCTGCACGATGTCAGCGGCCTCGTTGGCCAGCACATCCATGTGGGTGCGCGTCAACGCGGCATCGGCGAGCACGCGCTGCACCAGTTCGCGCTGGGCCGCCTCGGGCTTCAGGCCCTTGCCGTCGTCGCTGGCGGCCAGCGCCTTCAGCCACAGGCGGGTGCTGGTCTCGGCATCGCGGGCCCCGCCTGCGGTTTCGCTGCGCCGGGCCAGCTCGGCCAGAAGCGCGGGCCGCTCCTTGGCCGGCACGAGTTGCTCCTCGTCGACTTCCCAGCCGTGGAAGGCCAGCATGCGCCACTCGTTGGCGCTGAGGGGCTGGCCTGCGCGCGCATCGGCCAGGACGCGCTGGATGGGCCGCCCGCCAGAAAGCCCGGCTTGCAGCACCGCCATGATCTGAGGGGCATCGGCGTCGCCCGGAAGGCGCGAGATCTCCGCGCCCGCGGCCGTCATCAGGAGGACGGTGGGGTAGCCCCGCACCTTGAAGCGCGCGCCCAGCCGCTGCGCGCCCGGCCGGTCGCCGTCCACGTGCACGGCCACGAAGTTCTTGGCCTGGGCGGCGAAGTCCTGGCGGTTGAACAGCGTGGCCTTGAGCTGGTTGCAAGGCGGGCACCAGGTGGCGCCCCAGTACAGCAGCACGGGCTTGTTCTCGGCGCGCGCCTGGGCGAAGGCGCGGTCGACGTCGGCGTCCGCGGCTGCGGGCACCCAGGCCACGTTGGTCGAAGGCAGGCCCGGTGCAGCCTGGGCCTGGACTGGCGCCCACACAGTCGCAACCACAAGAACCGCAAGTGCCCACAGCAGGTGAAAACCACGGCGCAACGGAGGAAGGTGAATGCTCATGACGGGCCACTCCTGGCGGCAGAGACGGACTCACACAGGCGTGATGACGCGCCTTTGCAGTGTGGATTGTGGATCGGCTTCCCCCAGGGAGGCGCGCAGCAGCATCGGCTGCGCCGCCGTGCCCTGGCCCGTCGCGTGCAGGGGGACTTCGGCATGAGCTTCTTCGTGGGCGTGAAGATGCCCGGCATCCGCAAGTGCAAACCGGACATGAAGGCGGGGCCGCCGACCAAGGTGGTCAGAACAAGTCCTGAGGGCTGTCGTCGGGCGCCGGCTCGGCGTTGGCACGCGCCAGCGCCATCCAGGTGGCCAGGGTCACGCGATGCGGCCGGCGCGGGGCGGGACGCAGCACCTCCAGCACGGGGCCAGCTGCGCCGCGGCCCCGCTGGGCCGGCGGGTGCGCCACCATCACCCCGCACTCCGGGGGCACCTCCTCGGGCTCGCCGATGCCAGCCGTGAGCACGTACCAGCACTGGCTGGACAGGGCGAGATAGGCAGCGCGCTTGTCGCCTTGGCGCAGGTCCGACAGCAGGTCGGCACGACGCACCTTCACCTCGTGCACGATGGGTTCGACCTGGTCCTCGCGCGTGGTGTGGCGGATCGAGAAGACGTCGGGCACCGCCTGGGCCCAGCGCGTGGAGGTTGCGGCATCCTCGCCCGGGCCTGCCGAGGGCAACGCCGCCCTCAGGGCCAGCCCGCGCCACACGACCCGCCCGGCTCGCTGCATCTCCAGGGCCACGCGGGCGGCCAGGTCCTCGTGTGCGTCGCGTGCGGCGCGGTTGCGCTGCAGCGTCTGCGCCAGCACCCGCAGCCCGGCATCGGTGACGCGCAGGGTCTCGCGCCCGGGCGTGTCCTCCCGCCGCTCCAGCAGGCCGGCGGCCAGCAACTCCACCTCGATCAGGTCCTGGTAGGGCCAGCCGGCCGATCGCCACACCTCGCGCAGGCGTCGCCGGTGCGTGGCGGGCAATTGAAAGACGGGGGGCGGCATGGGCCAAGCGTAGCGCGAAGCCCCCGTCTGGGGGAAACGGGGCCGGCAGCGGGCTGGGCCCGGGGACCGGGCGCCGGATCCGGCCGCTCGCACGCCGCATGTGTGAACAGGCGCGTTGAACGCCGCATTCAAGCCCACGGCATGCGCACGACCGCCGGTGGCGCGATGATCGGCCCCATGAATCCTTTGCAAACCCCCGACTTCGTCTGCCAGCGGCCACGCCGCGTTGAGCGCCTCTTCGCCGGCCAACCCACCAGCGACGGTGCCGGCGTCAAGCTCGTGCGCGTGCTCACGCAAGACCTGCAGCGCCGCCTGGACCCCTTCCTGATGCTCGACGCCTTCGGCAGCGACAGCCGCGACGACTACATCGGCGGCTTTCCCGACCACCCCCACCGCGGCTTCGAGACCGTGACCTACATGCTGGAAGGGCGCATGCGCCACCGCGACTCCGCCGGCAATGAGGGCCTGCTGACCAACGGGGCGGTGCAGTGGATGACCGCCGGGCGCGGCGTCATCCACAGCGAGATGCCCGAGCAGGAGGACGGCCGCATGGAAGGCTTCCAGCTCTGGCTGAACCTGCCGGCACGCGACAAGCTGTGCGCCCCCTGGTACCGCGACATCCCCTCAACAGAGATTCCGGAAGTGCAGGCAGAGGGCGTCACGGTGCGCGTCATCGCCGGCCAGGCCCTGGGCGTGCAAGGCGCGATGCAGCGCGAGGCCACCGCACCCACCTACCTGGATGTGCAGCTTGCCCCCGGCGCACGCTTCGACCAGGCACTGCCGCCCGCCCACAACGCCTTCGTCTACGTGTACCGCGGTGCGCTGACCGTGGCCGGCACCGAGGTGCCGCGCCAGCGCATGGCGGTGCTGGCCAACACGCCGGGCAGCGACGGCGTGGTGCTGACGGCGGGTGCCGAAGGTGCGCGGGCGGTGCTCATCGCCGGTCAGCCCCTGAACGAGCCCATCGCCCAGTACGGGCCCTTCGTGATGAACACGAACCAGGAGATCCACCAGGCGGTGGAAGACTTCCGGGCCGGGCGGCTGGCGTAGCCGAAGTCTGCGTCCTGTCAGGCCTTCAGGCTGAGTGGCGCGCGAACCAGCAAGCCGGCATCGGGCTCGCTGGTAGCCAGGGCGTCCACGCCGGCCAGCATGGCCAGGGACATCACGGCAGCAAAGGCAAGAGAGATCAGGCGCGAGGCCAGGGCGGGACGGCGGAACTGAGATTGCTTCATGGTGCGGCTCCTGGGGCGTGGACAGGCGACTCAAGGTCGATGTGTGCACTGTAGGAAGGGCCTGCACGTGCCGCCAGCGGCTTGCGACAGCCCGGCCTGAACGGGCGACGAACGCTCGCCCGCGCCGATGGACCGCAGCGTCCGGACCGCTCAGCCGAAGGGACGCACGCCGATCAACGCGCGATGCAGCCACATGGCAAACACCAGCCACGCCACCAGGCCCGCGCCCAGCGTGAGCAGGTTGCCCTGCAAGGTGCCTGCCGGGTAGGTGGTGCCCGCGGCGCGGTCGCGGGCCCGCGCAGCGCGAAAGCACAGCACCGCCCACGCGAGAAAGCCGCCGAACAGCAGCAGGTCCGCCAGCGTGTGGTTGGCCAGCAGGTGGGCCAGCGCCCACAGCTTGACGCCCGCCACCATGGGGTGACCGATGCGGGCCTTGATGCTGTTGCGGGGCACATAGGCCGCGGCCAACAGGATGAACGAGAACACCGTCAGCAGCGAGGCCACGTGCCGCAGGCCGATGGAAGGTGTCCACAGCGGCACCGGTGCCTGCCGGGCCAGGCTGTAGCCCCACACCAGCAGCACCAGCCCCAGCAGCGAAGCCAGCGAGTACGCGCCCTTCCAGCCCTTTTCGCCCATGCGGGCCAGCTGCGCCGAGCGCCAGCCCTCGCCGAAGACACGCGCCGAATGGACGCCCAGGAAGATCACGAGGCCGAGGATCAGCAGGGTCATGGCGCAGGCTCCGTCCACCGGAGCGGCCAGGCCATCTGACCCCCCCGGACATGCAATGCACCACGATAGCAGGTCCCCGCCGTGCGCCGCGCGCTGTCGGGGAACCAGGGCGGGGCGATGACCAGGCCGGTTACGCCCGCCCCTCCTCCACGGCGTGGCAGGCCACGGCGCCGGCCCCCGCACTGTCGGCGCGCAGCGCCGGGGCCTCGGTGCGGCAACGCTCGGTGGCCAGCGGGCAGCGTGGGTGGAAGGTGCAGCCGCGCGGCGGGTCCATCGGGTCGGGCAGGTCCCCAGGGCTCGCGCTGCGCGCGCGCGCCGGGCCGCGCAGCACCGGCACGGCCTCCAGCAGCAGCCGGGTGTAGGGGTGGCGCGGGGTGTCGAACAAACGCCGCTTGGGCGCGATCTCGACCAAGCGGCCCAGGTACATCACCCCGATGGTGTCGCTGATGAAGCGCACGGCCGCCAGGTTGTGCGAGATGAAGAGGTAGCTCAGGCCGCGTTCTTCCTGCAGCGCCTTCAGGATGTTCAGGATCTGCGCCTGCACGGACACGTCCAGCGCCGAGGTCGGCTCATCGCAGACCAGGAACTCGAGTTCGCCGGCCAAGGCGCGGGCGATCGACAGGCGTTGGCGCTGGCCGCCCGAGAACTGATGCGGGAACTTCAGTCGGTCCGACGGCGCCAGGCCCACGCTGCGCAGCAGCTCCTCGACGCGGTCCGTGCATTCGGCAGCGCTCAGGGCCCCGCCTTGCAGGCGCAGCGGCTCGCCCACGATGTCGTGCACGCGCCAGCGCGGGTTCAGGCTGGCATACGGGTCCTGGAAGATCATCTGGATGCGCGGGCGCAGGCGGGCCCGGGCCTGCGCGTCGCCCGGCTGGTGCACGTCCTGCCCGTCGAACAGCACCTGACCGCGCGTGGGCCGGTACAGGCCCGACAGCACGCGCGCCACGGTGCTCTTGCCGCAGCCTGATTCGCCCACCAGCGCCAGGGTGGTGCCGCGCGCGATGGTGAAGGACACGCCGTCCACCGCCTTCACCACGCGACGGCCCTGCCCGCCCAGCAGCCGCTCCAGCAGCGGCGGCGACACGTCGAACTCCCGGGCCAGCCCGGTCACCTCCACGAGCGGCTTCATGCGGCAAGCTCCCCGGTGGTCACCAGCCAGCAGGCCGCCTGCGTGGGCCCCGCGTCCTGCAGGGGCGGGGCCTCGCGCCGGCAGCGCTCCTGGGCCAGCGCGCAGCGGGGGTGAAAGGCGCAGCCCGAGGGCAGCGCCTGCAGGCGCGGCATGGCGCCATCGATCTGGTTCAGCCGGCGGGGGTCGCTGGCCATGTCCGGTATCGACGCCATCAGGCCGCGCGTGTAGGGGTGGGCCGGCGCGTCGATCACCGCGCGCACCGGGCCCTGCTCGACCACGCGACCGGCATACATGACGGCCACGCGATCGCAGTTCTCGGCGATGACCCCCATGTCGTGCGTGATCAGCATCATGGCCGCGCCGCGGTCGCGGCACAGCCGGCCCAGCATGTCCATGACCTGGGCCTGCACCGACACGTCCAGCGCGGTGGTGGGCTCGTCGGCCACGATCAGCACCGGGTCGGCCGCCAGCGCCAGGGCGATGACCACGCGCTGGCGCATCCCGCCCGAGAACTGGTGGGGAAAGTGATGCAGGCGCTGCGCGGCGCCCGGGATGCCGGTCTCCTGCAGCAGCGTCAGCGCCTTGCGCGCGGCCTCCTGGCGGCTGAGCCGCTGGTGCGCCCTGATCGTCTCCACCAGCTGGTCGCCAATGGTGAACAGCGGATTCAGCGAGGTCAGCGGATCCTGGAACACGGTGCCGATGCGCCGGCCGCGGATGCGGTTCCACTGTTCGCCCTGGAGCTCATCGATGCGCTCGCCCTGCAGCAGCACGCGCCCGGCCACCACGCGCCCGGGGGGCTCGAGCAGGCCGGCGATGGCCGCGCCGGTCAGCGACTTGCCGGCACCGGACTCGCCGACCACGCCGACGACTTGCCCCGGCTCGATGGCCAGGCTGACATGGTCCAGCGCGCGCAGCACGCCGTCATGGGTGTGGAACTCGACGCACAGGTCCTCGACCTGAAGAGTGGCAGGCACCGTTGGAATCCTCCGGGCGGCAGGGCGGGGCGGGGCGCTTGTCAGCGCAGCCTGGGGTTGAGAACGTCGCGCAGCCAGTCGCCCAGCAGGTTCACGCTCAGCGCGATCAGCACCAGCATGGCGCCCGGGAACAGCGCGATCCACCATTCGCCGGAGAACAGGTAGTCGTTGCCCACCCGGATCAGCGTGCCCAGCGAGGGCGAGGTGACGGGCACGCCCACCCCCAGGAACGACAAGGTGGCCTCGGTGAGGATGGCCGTGGCCAGCTGGATGGTGGCCAGCACCAGCACCGGCCCCAGCACATTGGGCAGCACATGCCGCAGCATGATCCCCATGCTGGAGGCCCCCAGGATGCGCGCAGCCATGACGTACTCGCGCTCGCGCTCCACCAGGGTGCAGCCGCGCACGGTGCGCGCGTACTGCACCCAACCGGTCAGCGAGATGGACATCACCACCACGAACAGCGCCGCGCCCTGCGATGCGTCGGGAAAGACCGCACGTCCCAGGCCGGCCACCAGCAGCGCCACCAGGATCGCGGGAAAGGACAGCATCACATCGCAAAGTCGCATGATGAGGCCATCGATCCGGCTACCCAGGTAGCCCGCCAGCAGGCCCAGGCTCACCCCGATCAGCACCGACAGCACCACCGAGACCACCCCCACGACCAGCGAGATCCGTGCGCCGTAGAGCAGGGCCGAGAGCATGTCGCGTCCCTGCGCATCCGTGCCCAGCAGGTAGGTGGCCAGGCCGCCCTCCATCCAGACCGGTGGCAGCCGCATGTGAGCGAGTTCCAGCGCCGCCAGATCGAAGGGGTTGTGCGGCGCGATCAGGTCGGCCAGCAAGGCGCCCAGAACGAGGGCGCACCACACCGCCGCCGCGGCCATGACCGCGGGCGTGGCGAGGAAACTGCGCAGCACCGCCGACTGCCGCCAGCCGCCGGCCGGGGCCCCGTTCATCGTTGTCACGGGCAAGCCCTCACTTCACGGTCATGTAGCGAAAGGGCATGAAGTTGTCGGCGAACTGCAGCACCTCCACCCGGTTGGACACGCCCCAGGCCAGCGCCTGCTGGTGCAGCGGCAGGTGGCCGATGTCATCGGCATGCAGCTGCAGGGCCTCGCGGATCAGCGCGTCGCGCCGCGCCTGGTCCGTCTCGGACTGGATGGCCACGACCAGCGCGTCGAGCTTGGGGTTGCAGTACCCGCCCAGGTTGAACTGCCCGGCGCCCTTGTCGTCCACGCAGCGCGCCAGCGCATTCAGGGTGTTGTGGGCGTCGTAGGTGGCCGGGGTCCAGGCCAGCATGTAGAAACTGGTGTCGCGGCGCAGCACCTTGGGGAAGTAGGTGCCCTTGGTCTCGGCCTGCAGCGCCACCTTCACCCCCACGCGCGCCAGGTTGGCCGCCACCGCCTGGCAGATCTCCGCGTCGTTGACGTAGCGGTCGTTGGGGCAGTTCATCGTCAGCTCGAAGCCGTTCGGGTAGCCGGCCTCGGCCAGCAGCCGGCGCGCCGCCTCCGGGTCGTGGGGCAGGCGCTTGTCGATGCCGGCGTCGTAGCCCCGGATGCCCGGCCCGGCGATCAGGGCCGTCGGCGTGGACGCACCGCGCATGACGCCGCGCCGGATGCCCTCGATGTCGATGGCCTGATGGAAGGCCTGGCGCACGCGCCGGTCCTTGAAGGGGTTGCGCCCCTTGACGTTCGAGTACAGGAGTTCGTCGCGGCGCTGGTCCAGGCCCAGGAAGACGGTGCGCAGCTCGGGGCCCTGAAGCACGCGGGCGCGACCGCTGGCGCTGATGCGCGCAACGTCCTGCAGCGGTACCGGCTCCATGACGTCGATCTGCTCGCTCAGCAGTGCGGCCACGCGCGTGGCGTCATTGCCGATGGGCGTGTAGACGACCTCGGCGGCATTGCCCTCGATGCGACCCCAGTAGCCCGGATGGCGCACGAACACCGTACGCACCCCGGGCTGGCGTTCGCGCAGCATGAAGGGGCCGGTGCCGTTGGCGCGGAACGAGGCCGCGTTCTCCAGCCCCTTGCGCCGGTCCACCGGCCGGGTGGCCTGGTTCTGCTCGGCCCACTTGCGGCTCATCACGTACAGCTGCGTGATGACGCTGGGCAGGATGGGAAAGGGCGCGCGGGTCTCGATCTCCAGCGTCAGCGGGCCGGTGGCGCGCACCTCCTTGACCTCGTTGACGAAGGTCTTCACGTCCGAGCCCTCGCCGGCGGCGCGGGCGAAGCTGAAGACCACATCGTCGGCGGTGAAGGGCGAGCCGTCGTGGAACTTGACGTCTCGCCGCAACTGGAATTGCCAGAGCGTGGGCGTGACCTGGCGCCAGGACGTGGCCAGCACGGGCACCAGGGCCAGGTTGCGGTCGCGCCCGACCAGGGGCTCGTAGACATTGCCCGTCACGCTCAGCTGCAAGGTCTCGTTCAGCGAATGCGGGTCCATCGACAGGGCATCGCCCTGGTTGCCCACGCGCACGGTCTGGGCCTGCAGCCCGCAGGCGCAGGCCGCCAGCACGCCGGCGGCCAGAAGAACACGGACAAGACGCTTCATCATCTCTCGGACTCCATGGGGGGAAAAAGGTGGGGGCGCGCGTCAGCCGCCCTGGCGGCGCGCCGGATGCAGCCGGGGATCGACCACCGCGTACAGCAGGTCGACGCCCAGATTGATCGTCACGAACACGAGCGCGACGACGCACAGGTAGGCGGCCATCACCGGGACATCGGCGAAGGTCACGGCCTCGATGAACAGCAGGCCCAGGCCGGGCCACTGGAACACCGTCTCGGTGATGATCGCGAACGCGATCAGGGAGCCCAGTTGCAGCCCCACCACCGTGAGCACGGGCACCAGGGTGTTGCGCAAGGCATGGCGGAAGTGCACCAGACGGCTGGGCAGCCCACGGGCACGGGCGAAGCGGATGTAGTCCGCGCGCAGCACTTCCAGCATTTCCGCGCGCACCAGGCGCAGGATCAGCGCCACCTGGAACGCCGCCAGCGTGACGGCCGGCATCAACACGTGCTTCCAGCCCTCGGGCGAGGCCAGGGAGGTGGCCAGCCAGCCGCTGCCGGACACCGGGCCGCGGCCGAAGCTGGGCAGCCAGCCCAGCACCACCGAGAACACCAGGATCAGCAGCATGCCGATCAGGAAGGTGGGCAGCGACACGCCCAGCAGCGACAGGGCCATCAGGGCCTGGCTGAACCCCGAGCGGCGGCGCAGCGCGGTGTAAACCCCGGCCGGCACCCCCACCAGCAGCGCCAGCACAGCCGCCACCAGGGCAAGCTCCAGCGTGGCGGGCAGCCGCTCGGCCAGCAGCCTGGACACCTGCGCCCCCTGGCGCAGGCTGAGCCCGAACTCGCCCGACAGGGCATTACCCAGGAAGTGCCAGAACTGGACCCAGAAGGGGCGGTCCAGGCCGAGGTCGCGGCGCAGCTGAGCGATCTGCTGCGGCGTGGCGTCCTGCCCCAGGAGAAAGACCACCGGGTCGCCCACGTACTGGAACAGCATGAAGGACACGAAGGCCACCGTGAGCAGCACCAGGGCGGCCTGGAACAGGCGGCGCAGCAGGAAGATCAGCATGGCCGGCGAGGGGAGGACGCGGTGTGCGTGGCCCGAGAGCGGGCGACAATCCTGCGGCTGTCGCAGCAAGCGCGGACCACGGGTGGGCGGATCACGGGCGGGCGGGTCATGGGCGGGCGGGTCATGGGCGGGCAAGACGAGGACGGACCATTCAGGATGCCCAAGACCCGCGGGCGGCGAAAGCGACTAATCTTTGGGCACTGAACCAGAAAAACTTTCGTGAACTTCAGCATCCGGCAGGTCCGCTACTTCATCGCCGCCGCCGAAACCGGGCAGTTCTCCGCCGCCGCCGCCAAGGTGCATGTCACGCAGGCGGCCATCGCCTCGTCGATACGCCAGCTCGAGCAGGCGCTCGGCCTGGAACTGTTCACGCGCCACCACGCCAGCGGCGTGTCGCTGACGGTGGACGGGCACCGCTTCCTGCAGCATGCGTACCACATCGTGGGCGCGGTCAACGAGGCCGTGCGCGACCCCGGCCTCGTGCGGCGCGAGCTGCGTGGGCGGCTGCGGGTGGTGGCCAGCCACTCGATCCTGGGCAGCTATGTGGTGCCGGCGGTCGCACGCTTCATCAAGGCCTACCCCGGCATCGACGTGGCCCTGATCGAGATGGTGCGCCCGCGCGCCGAACAGGCGCTGCTGCAGGAGCGCGCCGATGTGGGCCTGCTGTGGCTGGACAACGTGCGCGGGGACGGCGCTTTGCAGACCCAGGCCCTGACCCGCTCGCGCCGCCAGGTGTGGCTGCCGGCGCTGCACCCCTTGCTCCACAGCCG
This sequence comes from Rubrivivax sp., assembly GCA_046087245.1. Lineage (GTDB taxonomy): Bacteria > Pseudomonadota > Gammaproteobacteria > Burkholderiales > Burkholderiaceae_C > Rubrivivax. The sequence continues at coordinate 54,317 of JBJTZN010000145.1, read as the reverse complement.
CGGCATCGCGCTGCGCGACCTGGCCGGCCTGCCCTACGGACTGTTCGCGATGGATGAAACACCGCGCAGCACGCTGCAGTTCATGCGCCGCGCCGGTGTCGAGCCCCAGGTGCGCTACCGCGTCACGTCGCTGGAAGCACTGCGCAGCCTGGTGGCCCACGGCCTGGCCGTGACCGTGCTGGCCGACGTGGCCTACCGGCCCTTTTCGAGCGAGGGCCTGCGCATCGAGGCGCGTCCGCTGGTGGACGCGATCCCGCCCATCGAGATCGGCCTGGTGCGGCCAAGCGGCCAGGAACCCGGCGAAGCCCTGCGCGAGTTCATGCTGTTCATGCAGCTGACCTTCGGCGGGGGCAGTGTCGGGGTGCGGGAGGGCTGAGCCCGAGGCCGCACGGCCCGAGGTTCACATCCAGGCCGGGCATCTGCCCGGCCCGGGGGTCACAGCCGCTCGAACACCGCCGCGATGCCCTGGCCGCCGCCGATGCACATGGTCACCAGCGCGTAGCGCCCGCCCGTGCGGTGCAGTTCATAGATGGCTTTGGTGGCGATGAAGGCGCCCGAGCAGCCGATGGGGTGGCCCAGCGCGATGGCGCCGCCATTGGGGTTGGTCTTGGCCATGTCCAGGCCGAGGCCGCGGGAGACGGCGATGGCCTGCGCCGCGAAGGCCTCGTTGGACTCGATCACGTCCATCTGGTCCAGCGTGACGCCGCCCTTCTTCAGCGCAAGCCTGGAAGCCGGGATCGGGCCCTCGCCCATCACGTCATTGGGCACGCCGGCGACGGCGTACGAGACCAGGCGCGCCATGGGCTTGTAGCCGTCCTTGGCCGCGGTGGCGGCATCCCCCAGCACGAAGAAGGCGGCGCCGTCGTTGATGCCCGAGGCGTTGCCGGCCGTGACCGTGCCGTCCTTCTTGAACGCGGGCTTGAGCTTGGCCAGCGACTCCATCGTCGTGCTGCCCTTGACGTATTCGTCGGTGTCGAAGACGACCTCGCCTTTCTTGGTCTGCTTGACGATGGGCACGATCTGGCTCTTGAAGCGGCCTTCGGCAATGGCGGCCGCGGCGCGGCGCTGGCTCTCCACGGCCAGGGCGTCCTGCTCTTCGCGCGTGATGGTCCACTTGGCCGACAGGTTCTCGGCCGTGATGCCCATGTGGCCCACGCCGAAAGGATCGGTCAGCGCCGCCACCATCGCATCGACCAGCTTGGTGTCGCCCATGCGTGCGCCGGTACGCATGGCCGGCGACAGGTAAGCGCCGCGGCTCATCACTTCCACGCCGCCACCGATGCCGTAGTCGCAATCCCCCAGCAGGATGTTCTGCGCCGTGGTGACGATACCTTGCAGGCCCGAGGAGCACAGGCGGTTCACGGCCATGGCCACGCTGTCCATGGGCAGGCCGGCCTGGATGCTGGCCACCCGCGCCACGTAGGGGTAGCGGCTCTCGGTCGGGATGGTGTTGCCCACGGTCACGTAGTTGATGACCTTGGGGTCCACGCCCGAGCGTTCCACCGCCGCCTTCATCACCGTGCCGGCCAGTTCCGCCGGTTCGATGTCGGACAGAGAGCCTGCGAAGGATCCGATGGCCGAGCGCACGGCACCCAGCACCACCACGTCACGAGTCGTCATGTTGTGTCTCCTGAAAAAGTAAGCGTAAACCCTGATTGGACACGATCGCGCTGGCAGCGGGCTTACGCGGGGGCAATTCTCGAAGCGGCCGGATCAGCGCGCAGCCCCGCTGCGGGCCACACGACCGCCGCCGCCATCCCCATGGCCAGGCGCCGTTTCAGCGTCATACCGAGCGCGTGATCCCGCCGTCGATGCGGATGTTCTGCCCCGTGATGTAGGACGAGGCATCAGACGCCAGGAAGGCGATGAGCCGGCCCACTTCCTCGGGCGTGCCGTAACGGCCCATGGGAATGCGGGCGCGGCGCTCCGTTTTCTCCGGCAGGCTGCTGATGAAGCCCGGCAGCACGTTGTTCATGCGCAGGCCTTCGGCCGCGTACTGGTCGGCCCAGAGCTTGGTGAAGGCGGCCAGCCCGGCGCGGAACACGCCCGAGGTGGGGAAGGCCGCTTCGGGCTCGAACACGGCGTAGGTGGACACGTTGACGAAGGCGCCGCATCCCTGGCGCTGCATGATCGGTGTGACCAGCCGGGCCATGCGCACCACGTTCAGCAGGTAGTACTCCATGCCGAGCTGCCAGTCCTCGTCAGTCATCGCCAGCAGCCCGCCCTTGGGGCCATGCCCGGCACTGTTGACGACCGCGTCGATGCGGCCCCAGCGTTGCATCGCTGCCTCCACCAGGCGCTGCAGGTCTTCGGTGCGCAGGTTGGAGCCGGTGAAGCCCACGCCGCCCAGTTCCTCGGCCAAGGCGGCGCCCCGGCCCGACGACGAGAGGATGGCCACCTGCCAGCCGTCGGCGGCCAATTGGCGCGCAGCGGCCTCGCCCAGGCCGCTGCCTGCGGCCGTGAGCACGGCAATGCGTGAGGTGTCGGTCATGACGGTGTCGGCGTGCGCCGTGAAGCGAGTCCAGGTTCCAAGGGTAATGCGCGTGTGGCTCCTTGGGCACGCGGCGCGGGGAAGACCCCGCGCACGGCCCCACCACGAGGCCTGCGGACGAGGCGACAATCTCGCCCCTTGCCCTTGCACCACGACACCCGACACTGAGAAGGCAACGCAAGCCGATGTCCACTGAGAACGATGCCGCACCGGCCGCCCCGGCGGACCCTGCCGAGAAGCCCCAGGAAGTCACCGCTCCTGTGGTCGAAGATCACGATGCAGCCCCAGCCGAAGCGCGCGAAGTGACTGCCACGGCGCCGGCCTCGCCAGAGACGGCCTCTGCACCGGCGGCTGAAGAAGTCGTGGAAGCGACGCCCGAGCCCCCAGCCCCGGGTGCCGAAGAAACCGAGGTTCCAGGCGCCGAGGAGACCACGGCAGCTGCCCCCGCCAAGACCGAACTGTCTCCGGCGCAGTGCGCTGCCCGTCTGGCAGAGATGTTCCCGGCGCTGTTCGGCACGCAAGGCCCGCCCAAGCCCATCAAGCTGCGCATCCAGGCCGACCTCCAGCAGCGCGCGCCGGGCCTGTTCACGCGCAAGGCCTTGTCCATCGTGCTGCACCGGCACACCACCAGCACGCCGTACCTCAAGGCGCTGGTGGCTGCGCCCAGCCGCTTCGACCTGGACGGCGAGCCTGCGGGCGAGATTGCCGAGGAACACCGCCAGGCCGCGCGCGAGGAGGTGGAGCGGCGCCGCGCCATCGTGGCCGCACGCCGGGCCGCCGAGGCGCAGGCCCGTGGCCCGCGCAACCCACGCCCGCCCCCCGCCCAGCCGCCCGGTGGCGCCACGGGTGAAGGCGTGGCCGGCGCGTCAGGCGCGCTGGACGCGCCCGGTCAGGCGCAACCGCCCCGCCAGGAGCGGGCTGCTCGCGAAGGCGGCTCAGGCCCGGGCGGGCGCTCCCCCCGCGCGCCGCGCGAGTTCCGTGAGCGGCGTGAGCCTCGACCAGCGCGGAACCCCGGTGCACCGACCGATCGACCCGCCCGCCCCGACCGGCCCGGGGGCCGCGGCCCCGATCGGACGCACGGGCCGCAACGGGACGCGCGGACACCCCGCCAGGACCTGCGCGCCGACGGGCACCAGGCGCGGCCGCATCCCGAAACCCCACACGCCCAGGCATCCAGCCCTTTGCCCGACGACCCAGCCCGCCGCGAGCGCGCACTGCTGCTGCGCACCTACGAGGCCAGTTCGTTGACCAAGGCCAACTTCTGCGTCCTCAAGCGCATCAGCGAGGCCGAGTTGGATGCCCAGCTGGCCCTGGCCCGCCAGGAGCGCGGGCCCGCACGACCACGGCCCTGACGGGCCGGGCCGGGTAGCTCCTGGCGTTTGGGGGGGGCACCACGGCCCTGAGCGGTCCACTGCCGCGCGGGGACATCCCGGCTGCGCCTCCCTGCGCGCTCCTTCCCCACCACGGAGCCTGCGCGCCATGCCGCACACGACGCTCACACGCCGCCTGGCCGTCGCGGCCACGCTGGCCGCCACGCTGACCCTGGGGTGGTCCGCTTCCGCCCTCGCCCAGGCCTGGCCCAGGGCCCAGCCCATCAAGCTGGTGGCGGTGTTCCCGCCCGGCGGTTCGGTGGACCAGGTCGCGCGCATCCTGCAAGGGCCGTTGCAGCAGCAGCTCGGCCAGACCGTGGTGGTGGAGAACAAGGGCGGCGCCTCCGGCTCCATCGGCACCGCGGCCGTGGTCAATGCACCGGCGGACGGCTACACCTTTGCCGTCGTCTTCGACACCCACGGCGTCAACCCGTCGCTGCTCCCGGCGATGCCCTTTGACACCCGGCGCGACCTGGCGCCCGTGGCGCTGGTGGGCACCGGCGCCATGGTGCTGGCGACACAAGCCGATTCGCCCTACAAGACCTTCGCCGACGTGGTGGCCGCGGGCCGTGCCGCCAAAGGCGTGAGCTACGGCAGCATCGGCTCGGGCAGCCTCGGGCACCTGGCCGTGGCGCTGCTGGCGCGCGGCCAAAAGCTCAACCTCGTGCACGTGCCCTACCGCGGCGGCGGCCCCTTGATGAACGACGCGCTGGCCGGCCATGTGCCGCTGTCCATCGGCTCGGTGTTCCTGACCAAGCCGCACCTGGACAGCAAGCGCCTGCGCGCCCTGGCCGTCACCACCAGCCGGCGCTCGGGCAACCTGCCCGACGTACCCACCGTGGCCGAGAGCGGCTTTGCCGGCTTCGACGCCCCGGCCTGGTGGGCCGTGCTGGCCCCGGCCAAGACCCCGCCCGACGTCGTCCGTCAGATGAACGCGGCGATCAACGCCGTGCTGAAGTCGCCCGAGGTGGCCACCAAGCTGGCGGGTCAGGGCATCGACGTGCGCACCGACACCCCCGAGGCCGCCCGCGCCTTCATCGACACCCAGATCGACACCTGGGCCAAGGTGGTGAAGGACAACGAGATCAAGGCAGATTGAGGATGACGGTTGCAGCCGCAAGATGACGGTCTTGCCGCAGCGGAGCTCCGCCATGCGAACCACCACGCTGTCCAGCAAAGGGCAGGTCATCATTCCGAAGACGCTGAGGGCTGCGCTGCGCTGGGCACCGGGTACACAGCTGGAAGTCCACGACACGCCTGAAGGCGTGCTCCTGCGCCCGGCTGTCCTGGCCACAAAAGCCGCTTTGCCCGAAGGCCTGGCGGCCATCCGCCGGCGCGTGGCCTATGCCGGGCCGACAGTCAGCCTGGAGGACATGGACGCTGCGGTGCTGCGCATGGCGGCCCAGGCAGCGCAAGGGGCCCGATCGGCCTCTGGGACCAAGGCGGCGTCCCGCCAGGCCACTCAGTCGCCAGCCGCTGCGGCCACCCGCAAACGTACGCGCTGAGTGCCGATGGCCGCACTCGACACCAACGTCGTCGTCCGACTCATCGTCGGTGATGAGGCCAGGCCGGCCCGCCTGGCCGAGAAACTGGTGGCGTCAGAACCCTGCACCATCGCACCCTCGGTGCTGATGGAGTGCGAGTGGGTGCTGCGTGGCAGCTACAAGCTGAGCGCCGACGTGATCGCCGCCAGCTTTCGCGACCTGCTCGCCTTGCAGAACATCGACGCGCTGGAGCCGGTGCTGACCCAGCGAGCGCTGCAAGGCTACGAGATGGGTCTGGACTTCGCCGACGCCCTGCACGCGGCGCAGCGGCGCGAGGCCGAGCGGTTTGTCACCTTCGACAAGCAGTTGGCGCAACGCGCGTCCAAGGCGGGCGTTCTGGCGGTGACCTTGCTGAAGGCTTGACCCCAGGCTTCAGCAAGGCCCTCTGCAGCGCCCACCCATGGCGACCGGGCCCTACTGCCGCGCGGCCCAGCGCGCACAGATCGCGTGCAGCTTCTCCAACCCGTCGGTCAGCGCGGCTGGACCGGGCTGCAGGATGTCGCAGGACTTGATCTCGTGCAGTTCGCCCTGGCGCACGGCCGGCACCTTGGCCCAGCCGGTGCGTGCCGCCACCTTCTCGGGGCGGAACTTCTTGCCGCACCAGGAACCGATGATGAGGTCGGGCGCGCGGCGCGCGGGCTCCAGCGCGTCAGAAATCACGCGGTCGCGGCCCATGGACTGCAGCGCCAGTTCGGGAAAGACATCGTCGCCCCCTGCCACCGTGACCAGCTCCGACACCCAGCGGATGGCGCTGATCATGGGCTCGTCCCACTCCTCGAAGTACACGCGCGGCCGGCGCGGCCAGGCACGGGCCGCCAGCGCGATCTGCGCATGTCGCGCCTGGCACTGCGCAATCCAGGTCTCGGCGCGTTCTTGCTGGCCCACCAGGCCCGCCACCAGACGCAGGGTCTGGAAGATCTCGGCCACGCTGCGCTGGTTGGTCACCAGCACGTTCAGCCCGGCGCGGATGAGCTTGTCAGCCAGCGCCGCCTGCATGTCGGAAAAGCCGATCACGAGATCGGGCTCCAGCGCCACGATGCGGTCGATCTTGCCGTCCAGGAACGAGCTGATGCGCGGCTTTTCCTGCCGCGCGCGCGGCGGGCGCACGGTGTAGCCGCTGATGCCCACGATGCGCTGCTCCTGCCCCAGCAGGTACAGCCACTCGGTGGTCTCTTCGGTCAGGCAGACGATGCGCTGGGGGTAGGGGTCGGTCATCAGCGGGATTGTGGCGGCCCCCGCCGGATGCTGGAGCGCTGAAGCGGCACCCTGGCGAAACCCTGGCGGCACCCGGGCGACACCCGGGCGACACCCGGGCAACGCTCGGGCGACACTGGAGCCCCTTGCCAAAGGACCGCGCTCATGCTCACCGACTCTCCCGCCCTCAACCAGACCCGCGCCTGGGTAGAGCACGCCGTCATCGGCCTGAACCTGTGCCCCTTTGCCAAGGCGCCGCAGGTCAAGGGCCTGGTGCGCTACGTGCAAAGCCAGGCCAGCGACCCCGCCACGCTGCTGGGCGACCTGATGCAGGAACTGCAGCGCCTGGCCCAGGCCCCGCCCGAGCGCCTGGAGACCACGCTGCTGGTGCACCCGCAGGTGTTCACCGATTTCGCGGACTTCAACGAGTTTCTTGGCGTGGCCGACGACGCCGTGGCCGACCTCAAGCTGGAAGGCGTGATCCAGGTGGCCAGTTTCCACCCCGACTACCGCTTCGAAGGCACGGCAGCCGACGACATCACCAACGCCACGAACCGCTCACCCCACCCCACGCTGCACCTGATCCGCGAGGACAGCATCGACCGCGCCGTGGCTGCCTTCCCCGAAGCTGAGACGATCTACGAAACCAACCTGGCGACGATGCAGCGGCTGGGCACGGCTGGGTGGACGACATTGGCCGAGGGCTGGCACAAGCAGCCAGGGTGAGGCCTCGGCACAACGCTCCGTCACATGCTTGACAACCCGGTCACTCGGCGACCTGGCCCGCGACCGAACAGCAGCAACCCACCACAAACCCCACCACCATGCTCTCACCCGATGTCCAGCAGGCCGCCTCGCGCAGCGTGCTGTGCTGGCTGGCCACGGTCGATGCCCACGGCCAGCCCAACGTCTCGCCCAAGGAGATCTTCGCCGTCTTCGATGCGCAGCACCTCGTGGTGGCGAACATCGCCTCGCCCACCAGCGTTCGCAACCTTCAGCACTCGCCCAAGGTCTGCCTGAGCTTCATCGACGTCTTTGTGCAGAAGGGCTGCAAGGTGACGGGTCAGGCGCGGTATGTGGCACGCGCCCATGCGGACTTCGCGCACTGGGCCCAGCCTCTGCTGCCCCTGGCCGAGCCGCGCTTTCCTCTGCACGGCGTGATCGTGGTCCAGGCCGTGGCCGTGGAGCCCATCGTGGCCCCCAGCTACCGGCTCTATCCCGCTGAAACCACCGAGGCCTCGCAGGTCGCATCAGCGCTGAAGACCTACGGGGTACAGCGACATGAGCCGTGATCAACACCGAAGACGGGGTCTGCAAGACCCAGCAGACAACCGATCAGGACCTGAAGTTGCCCTGCAAGCGGGTCAAGGAGTTGCGAACTGTCTGAGCTCAATCACGGCCGCGCCCAACACGATCACGCAGCCTTCCTGGCAAAGATGGCCTCGCGCAAAGCGTTCTCCGAGGCCTACGAGTCATTGGAGTTGGAGTTGGAGTACCAAGTGATCAGCCAGCGCCTCAAGGCGCGGGCGAAGGCCGGCCTGACCCGAGAAGCCGTCGCGCAGCGCATGGGCACCACGAAGAGTGCGGCTTCTCGGTTGGAATCCGCGGCCCTGCAAGCCCGTCGTTCAGTACCTTGAAACGTCATGCCAACCCGGTGCGGTGTGAGATTCAAATCAAGCTGGCCGCGCAAAGGTAACGATCAACTCGGCCTGCCGGTCCATGAGCGAGCGGCGCGGGCGCTTCGCCTGCTGCTTGTCGCCAGGCGGCTTGTTTGATGCTGTCTTTTCGCTGCTCAAGGGCAGTGGTGAGGCGGTCGCGAATTTCAAGGCGCGCTGCCTCTGAACTCAGAACATCAAGGTGCGTCCACCCCTTCAATGGGTGGTGGTCGCGGCGGTCGCGGACTATCAATTGAACCTGGTCGCCAAACTGCTCTTGTACGGCTTTCAAACTGTCGGGCAATTTCCTTGAATGTCTGCCTTGTCGAAGAACTCAACACCGCTGCGCGCCGTGAACGCATCCATCCGATGACGGCGACATCAGCAGCGGGTTGGCCCCGTCATGCGGCCTGAGCCAGGCCCGGGGCTGCTCGACTGCATCGCCAAGCCCTGCGAGCCCGGTGGCAACAGCGCCATCCGCACGTCGCGGCCGGTGAGGCCTGCGCGCAGTCAGAAAGGTGAGACGTGGACCAACGATCCCGTCCACATCAACTCACTCGATCGTCGCGGCGCATCACCTGGCGCTGGCCCCCCCGATGGCCAGCCAGGACCTTGCGCCAACGCTCGGCACAAGACTGGATGTAGCCGGCACGCTCGAAGAGCCGCCTGGATGAGCTGTTGTGTTGAAGAACCGTGGCCTCGATGAACTCCAGTTCCGGCCCCGCCCCTTCGGACAATGCCGCCTCACCTGCTGCCAACAGTGCACGGCCAAGGCCCAGCCCGTGAAGTTCCGGGTCGAGGTAGATCGACACCTCCACGGCGACGCGCGAGAGCTTGTCAAAGCGAACGACGCCAACCGGTCGCGACCCGATTTCGCCCATCAGAAACTGCCGATCCGGGTCTGCCAAGGCTTGAACAAGCCAGTGGGCATGGTCGGCGGGGTCGATGGCTTGCGCTTGTCGAGACGCGGCCCGGGTATCAGGATGATTGCGCCAAACGAACATCTTGTGGCCGTCGACTTCGCGGGCCGGTCGTACCCGCAGCAGTTCAGCCAGCAGAGCAAGTGCGACGCGTGCAGCCCCGTGTCCATCGACCAGCCCGGCGGATGCCTGCGTCAAGCGACGGCGAGCAGACACATCGGTCAACAGCCTTTCCAAGACCTGGGCAACCGGAAGTGTCTCCGGCTTGAGGCCTTGAGGAAGTGTGGCAATGGCGCCCAGAGCGGCCAGTTGCGGCACCACGGCAGCCTGATTCGATGCCACCTGGAGCACCAACGCTGGCGCGCCGATGCAGCACCGCTCCCAGGTCGAACCGCCGCCGGCACCGATGTGCAGGTCGTGCCTGGCGAAGAAGGGCGCCAGGCTGGGCAGGTCGACGCACAGCGACGTACCCGCCCTTGTCGCCACAGCTTCGCGCAGTGCCCGCAGGCCGGGATTGGCCGAAGTCGTGACCACTTCGACCTCGCCCTGGAAGCCCGCCACCTGCACCGCCGACAGCGCCATCAGACTGTGTCCTGGCGCATCGCTGCCCCCCATGAAGATGCCGATGCTGCGCACCGTATCGCTGGCCTGGTAGCGCTGCGCATTGGCGTAGTCGGGCCCGAGCAGGGCGTAGCGAGGCCCGCCAAGGACCGCAGTCAGGCCGGAAACGAGCCCTCGGAACTTCTCTCGGTGATTGGCCGTGAGGTTAGGGTCGACAAGCATGCTGACATCGAGGGCTCTGTCCGCCAGGTCGTCGATGGCAGCGATCCGACAGCCCAGACCTCCAGCCACCAAACGATGCCACGTGGCGTCGAAGGCGTAATGATCCACGACAACCCAAGCGGGAGACAGCCCGGCCAGCGCCTGGACCGTCTGCTCGGCGTCGCGCTCCTGCTCAACGCCGGCCCACGCTGCGTGCGCAGTGCTGCCTGCTGCGCTCCAGGGTTCTCGCGGGACTGGCAGCACAGTCATGTCGAACCCGGCGGCCTGCAGGCGCGAAGTCGTCTGGGCCTGGAGGTCGCGCATCACGAAGTGGGGCTTGGCACCCAGTGCACGCAGCGCGTGGGCCAGTGCAAGACACCTCGCCAGGTGTCCTGTGCCCATACTGGCAGAGGCATCAACGCGCAGGGCAATGTTCATCGACTGGCGCGGCTGCGCAAGACCGTGTAAACCAATTCGGCTCGCTCCCAATCCTCGGGCGTGTCGATGTCCACGACACGCCACTGCGGCAGAACGATGGCGGACCCGTTGCCGTGGACGGGCGCTCCTGAGAGCCAGGTGGCGGCGCTGGCCCAGTAAAACTGTCCTGCGTCGAAGTAGGCGGGTTCAAGATCCTGCGTGCGTGTGTCGACGTGCCTTGGATCAAACGGCTGGACCCGCCGTGCCTCGTCGCAGCGCAGCGCGCGCTGGATGGCCGATGGAAATGGCGCAACCGGGAAAACATATCCCTTGTTGTCATTGGCCTCCAGCAGGCTCAGTGCGTCCACGATGTCCCGGCTGCTGATCAAGGGCGCGGCGGCGTAGATACAGCAGGCCTGTCGGACATCCCAGCCCGCCGAGCTGCACGCTTGTATCGCATGAGCCACGACCGGCACGGTTGCGGTGTGATCGTCGGCCAGCCGGGCGGGTCTGCGGAACGGCACTTCGGCACCCTCGGCGCGGGCAATGGCCGCGATCTCGTCGTCGTCGGTCGACACGATGATGCGATCGAAGATTGCCGCCTGCCGCGCCGCACCGATGGCGTGGGCGATCATGGGCCTGCCCGCAAACGACCGGACATTCTTGCGGGGTATCCGCTTGCTGCCGCCGCGCGCGGGGATGATGGCGACTCTCATGGCGGGAGCGTGTGTTTGCAGGCCGCGGGTATGGGGCAGAGGGTCGTCAAGACAGGGCCTGCGAAAGCACCTTGACGACGTGCTGCTGCTCGGCCTCGGTCAGTTTCGGGAACAGGGGCAGCGACAAGGCATGCGCGTAGTACCGTTCGGCGGCAGGAAAGTCGCCGGGTTTGAAGCCCAGCCGCCGGTAGTGGGGCTGCGTATGGATGGGGATGTAGTGGACATTGACGCCTACCCCGTGAGCCCGCAAAGTCGCGAAGACATCTGCTCTTGAGGCATCGACCCTCCCGGCATCCAGTTCCACCACGTAGAGGTGCCAGGCGGAAACACTGTGCGCGGGACGGGCCGGAAGCCTCAACGGCAACCCTGCCAGCAGCAGGTCGTAGTGCTGCGCCAGTCGAGCACGATGAGCCTGCATGGCCTGCATTCGCCCGAGTTGGGAGAGCCCCAGTGCCGCCTGCAGGTCAGTGAGGCGGTAGTTGAAACCCAGAGAGACCTGCTCGTAATGCCACGGGCCCTCGCAAGGGCCTTCCATCTGCGTTTCATCGCGCGTCATGCCGTGCGAACGCAGCAGACGCAAGCGCCGCGCCAGTTCAGGGTCTTGTGTGGTCACCATGCCGCCTTCCGCGGTGGTGACGATCTTCACCGCATGGAAACTGAAGACGCTCAGGTCCGCCCACTGGCTTCCGGTGGGCCTATCAAGATAGGTCGCGCCCGTGGCATGCGAGGCGTCCTCCAGAATCCGAAAGCCATAGCGGTCCGCCAACGCCCGCATCTCGCGCAGCTCGCAGGGCAACCCGGCGAAGTCCACCGGGATCAGGACATGGGGAAGCCTGCCGTGCTGCTGTGCAGTCTCCAGTTTGGCCTGCAGCGCGGGCACCGACATGTTGCGGGTGGTCGGGTCGATGTCGACGAAGTCAACGCTCGCGCCGCAGTACAGCGCACAGTTGGCTGATGCCAGGAAACTGTTCGGGCTGGTCCATACGCGTGAACCGGGGCCGACAGCGAGCGCCAGACATCCGATGTGCAATCCGGCTGTGGCATTGCTGACGGCCACCGCATGGTCCACTCCATGTCGCGCGGCGAAGGCACGCTCAAAGGCCTCCACCGCCGGACCCTGGGTCAGGTGGTCGGAACGCAACACGGCCTGAACGGCGGCCAGGTCGTCATCGTCAATGTCCTGTCGGCTGTAGGGGATGGGCTTCATCGCACAACATCAATTCAAAGGCTTCATTCACGGAACTGACGACGCCGGCCATGCAGTCTCATTTTGGCGCTTCGCGCAGCGACTCCCGATACCGCAGGTTCCGGACTCGGGACTGCCGATCATGCACCGCGCCGAGGCCCGGGTCCGACTCCGTGTCCAGGCGTCCTAGGGGCGTTTCCCGGGGGCCGGGTATCCCTTTCCGACCGTCACGTACTTCCCCGCTCCGCCATGATCCAGCGTGTCATTGACCGCGAAACCCGGATCGCTGCATGCCGCTGCTGCTTCTCCTGCCAGTGCGCTCCACCCCTTGAACCGCCAATGTCCAGGTGCCAGTGGTTCCCACCAGGTGGCGTGGCGCTGCCGCTCCAACAGGAAGTTCAGGCCGCTTGCGTCGGTGCCCAGCCACTCGCAGAACTTGTTCAAGTGCTGTACCGGGGACTGCTCGTGGCGCCTGACCAATGCCAGGCCCTGACTGCGGGTGAGTCGCCCATGGCGGATCTCGCGGGTGGCGTGGTCGGTGACTTTCGAGTATCCGTGGCGGTACAGCTTGAGTTGGTCGTGAACGTCCAGATAGTTCCAGCAGTCCACATGATCGAAGGTGTCGAAAGTCCGCGGTACAGCGGCGCTGCGGTAGCCAAAGCGCTGCACCATCAGATCATGCTGCGCCTTCGGATCCCAGCGCACGTAGTTGCCCAGGTAGATGCCCCTGACGCCCACGGAGTTCAGCAAGTGATCATCAGGGTAGCGGTACTGCCAGATGTCCTCCTCTCCAAGGGTGTCGAACAGGGTGAGCAGGTCATCCGCCTCGCGGCCCAGAAGGTCATGATCCTTTCGGTGTCGACGAGTCATCTCCACCTCGTCCTCATGCGAGTACATCCCGACCTGCTCCAGCCCTTGATGCGCCCCCCAGATGATGAGCGGAATGCGGTATCGCACAGCAGTCTGTACAGGGAACACGGTCTGCCCGGCCAGACAGTGCCAATACATGCTGCCCAACTCCCTGAGGGCCGTGCGGGTGATTTTCCTGACAGCCAGCGGATTCACGTTCTGCTGCACGATGTCGCAGTCGAAGCGGATTCGAAGATTGGCCAGATTGCGGATTCCCAGAGGCGTGTTGAAGTACTTGTTGTAGGAGACCAGCAGCGGGTTCAGCCCCAGACGGTCCTTCACCAAGTGGACGATGTAGTGGGAGTCCCCCGCGCCGCTGACCGGCACGATGCAATCGTATTGCTCGCCGCTGGTACTGCGGTAGGGTGCGACAAGACGCACGAGTCGCTGCCAGCGATCCGCCCAGTCCAGTCGGTCCTTCTCCTCGTGGACCCTGCAGCCTGAGCAAACTCCATCCGCGTCGAGAACCAGACCCAGCGGGTGGGCGTTGGTGTACAGGCAGCGACGGCAGTGCTGTAGCGGCCTGCCTTCGCCGGGCGGGTCGTCGCAAGCAGGTTCGCGATCGGTGTGCACGCTCAGCTCCAAGGGGCGATGGCCGACTGGGGCGCGTAGCGCGGTGGCCGCAGGGGCAGATCAATCAATGCTGCGCGCAATTGCTGGACAGCGTGCTCGCGATGGTTCAAGGCGTTACCGACGGCTAGGGCTGACAGGCCAGGGTGTGCAAGGGCATGCCGCATCGCGTCCGGTCGGTCGAGACCGCCAAAGGCGATCAGGGGCACGGAAGACAAGGGCCAGGCTTCAAGCAGCCGGTGGTCAAAGGCACCGGGGAAACCTTCATGCTGCCAGTCCACCAACAGCACCTCGCAGATGCGGCCTGAGCGGAGGAGCTCCAGCACGCCGTCGGACAGGGGCCTGCTCTGACGGCTGCGGTAATCCAGCCACGCGAGCCGGCCCTCGGGCGACATGCTCACGGGAAGCGTTGCAATGATCGCCTGCGCGCCCAGCGGCTCGGCGAGTTCGCCCACCTGCTCCGGCGAGTCGTGCAGCCAGGCATCCACGGCGACGCGTTCAGCGCCCGCTTGTACCGCACGAACACCGTCGTCCACGCACCTCACGCCACCGGCATACACGAGGGGGGTGGCCAGGCCCTGGCGGCTGAGATGGCTCAGCAGAGCGAGGTCAGGACCACGCTCGGCACGATCGATGCACTGCACGAAGATTTCATCCACGCCCCAGCGGTCGAGGTTTTCTGCCAGCGCCGCGGGATGGCCAAGTGGCCGGTAGCGCTGGTAGCCTATGGACTGCACGGCCCACCCCTGCTTCACGGTGATCACGCCGATCAGTCTCTTGCTCAGCATGCCGGACCCCCGCAAACCCCCTCGAACACGCGGTTCAGCAACTCGTGACCGCCCGTCTGGCTCTTTTCTGGATGAAACTGCAGACCCACCACCCGCCCTCGTCGCACCGCGGCAGTGATGGGCTTGTCCAGACGTGCCACCCCCACCACGTACTGCGCTGGTGCGTCGAAGACGTAGCCGTGATTGAAGTAGAGGGCTTCCCCATCGCTGGGTGCGAGAAGGGGGTCGTCGCCACTGACCTCCAGCCGGTTCCAGCCGATGTGCCATCGGGCACCCTGCATCGTGCGCACGTGGCCGGGGATCAACCCGAGCCCTGCGGTCAGACGGTGCTCGCTGGAAGTTTCAGCCAGCAACTGCATCCCCAGGCATATGCCCACGAGGGGTTGTCCGCCGCGGACCTGGCGACGCAGGAAGTCGGCCAGGCCGTGCCGGTGCAGCGCGGCCATCGCAGCCGGAAACGCTCCCACACCGGGCAGGACGATGGCATCGGCCGCCGACAGGGTCTCGGTGTCGCGAGTCACGCGGCAGCGGTGGCCCAGCGTCGTGATCGCGCGCGCCACCGATGCGAGGTTGCCGGCCCCGAAGTCGACGACCCCGATCGTGAGCCGGCGGGTCGACACGCTCACAGGCCCACCCCGACCTTGAAGCGCCGGTGAATGCCGCCCGCCGCGTCAATCTCGAAGAGGGCGGGGTTGACGGCAGCGCGTACTTGCGCCCAGAACGCGGGCAGGTCGATCCCCAGGTAGTCGCAGTAGTGGGCAATGTAGTGCGGTGAGCAGGCGTCGTCATAGGCCTCGACCAGCTCGATGCCTCGCTGTCGACTCATCCGCCCCAACCGGATCTCCTCGTTGACATAGTCGGTAGTGCGCCCGAAGCCGAACTTGTAGTACTTGATCATCTGGTTGATGGGCGTGAAGTCCTCGTCCAGTGCGGTCACTCCAAAGAGATCACCCGTGGCTTCGACGCCATCGCTGCGAATCTTGAGACCCTGGGCACACGAGTACGCAGCGTTGTTGACGAGGGACCAGTCACCCATGAACCAGCCCAGGTAGACGATCTGCAGGCCGCTCGCCTCGAACTCATCAGGCGACGGGTACACGTAAGGCAACAAGTGACGGCGCGGGTGGCCGGCATCGAGCATCCATTGCAGTCCGCTCGACAGCGTGTTCAGGTGGCGCAGATTGTTTCCGTCGTAGCCTGTCTTGCCAAGCGCCTTCATGTCGCCGAGTTGCAGGGCCGGGTTCTCACCCCACAGTATCAAATCGACCCCGTAGCGCAGCGCGATCTGCGGCACCGCAGAGAACAGCGCAAGCTCGGTAGAACGGAAGGAGTTGGTGAACCGCTCGAAACCCTGACGCTTGAGGGTGCGCCAGGTGGCTGGAGCCGGGGCGCTGACGATGACATCAAACCCGAGTTCGATCAGGTTCGACAGGTTCTCCATGCCACGGTCAGTGGCCTGCTCGGGAGGGTAGCTCAGGCACACCAGCAGCGGATTGACGCCGAAACGGTCACGTACCCAAAGCGCCTGCCTGGTGCTGTCCTTGCCGCCAGACACACCGATGATGCAGTCATGGTACTGACCGGGGCGACGCTGTCGCCGAGCGAAGAGATCGGCCAGGACGTCGACGCGCTCACGCCAGTCCACCTGCTGCACTGCCTGCGCGTAGTCGCAGGCCGGACAGACGCCGGCCGGGCTGAAGTGCGTGTTCGGCCGGGTGTCGGGCTGCAGGCAACGGACGCAGTAGCGCATAGGCCGGAGCGTGCCTCACTCGCCCCAGCGAAACCCGTTGTCGCGGGCGAGCTGCTGGAGTGAGGAAGGCACGTTGTAGTTGCGAAGGTAGACGTAGTCGGGGCGACGGTGGATGAAGTCGCTGTAGGCGGCGGCATGCCAGTTGTCACGCGCAGCCATGAAAAACAGCGCCAGCTTGGAACCATAAGGAGCAGGCTGCTGCCGCGGCGTAGCCCGGTGATCCAGCCGGGTGTGGAAGACGATGAGATCTCCCGCCCGGGTCTCGAGCCGATGACCCTGCTGCTCGCAGCGTGCCTCGTGGAGAGCAGCTGCCTGCGGCAGACGGGGGTCCGGCCTCGGGACAAGATGGCTTCCATCCAGGCCCGACAGCCCGCCTCCATGGATCTCGGTGTTGTCCTGCAGGTAGATGGCGCATTGGTAGATGTGGTGATCAGCGTCCCAGTGGTTGTAGATGCCAGCACGCTCGAACATGTCGGTGTCCTTGTGCCAGCCGCCGAAGCCGTTGCGGTGCACCGCATGCTCGGGCAGCAGCACGAATCCAGGGCCGATCAATTCAGCCAGGCGATCCATGGTTCGCTGGGTGAAGAGCATGGAGGCCACCAAAGGCAGTCTCAGGACATCAGGCAGGACCTCGCCGACAGTGCGCAGGATCGCCGATTGAAGGGCAGGTGCGGCGAGGTTCGCTTCGATCTCGCGACGCATCAAGGCCACCTCCTGGGCGCTCAGATGGCCAGGAATGCTCACCCATCCCTGGCGAGCCAGCCGCCCAGAGAAGTCCTGAGCCTGCGGCGTTTCGAGCGCCCCTCGAGAGCGTTCGCTGGTGCTGTCCAGAAGTTCAATCATGAGGTACTCCCCGGCATGAGGGTGTGTTTGGGGCCTTCACTTCTTGCGTGCGAATGCGCGCAAATTCCCGGCCAGCCCCTGGGTGGCCAAAAATTGCTGGAAGGGCGTGCCCAGGCGCCCGTACTCTTCAAACAGCACGCGGCGGAGGAACGGTTGGTCTGAAAGGTCCGCACCCTCATGCAGTAGCGCGTCACGAACCAACTCCACGTCAAGACGCCCAGGCGTGGAAATCTCCAGCACCTCGTAGCCGCTTCGCACCAGCAGCGCTGCAAGCGAAGAAGGGTTGAAGAGGTTCACGTGCTCCGTGTCCACAGCCACTGAAGCTGCCCCCAGCGTAGCGGTGTCGAAGCCCTGTCCGTTGGGGCAGGTCAGCACAAGCAAGCCGCCATCGCGCAGCAGTCGCGATGCGGCATGGAGGAAAACGGCAGGATCGAACACATGCTCGATCACCTCGAAGCTCACCAGGACATCAGCGACGCCGACAACATCGTCCGGAAGATCCTCCGCGGCGCACTCGTGAACCCGCAGTCCGCGCCTGCGGCACGAGGCAGCCATCTCGGGAGTGCGCTCGACGACCGATACGTGTTCGAAGAGGCCGCTGTCGCGAACCAACTCGGCGAAGGTCCCGAACCCCGGCCCCAGCTCCAGCAGGTGACCCGTGGGAACACCATGGCGTTGGCAGGCCTGCACGATGGCCTGAAGCATGGGCCGACAGAGCTTCTCACGGCGGCTCGCCTCCGATTCCGGGAAGATGTGCTCCGCCCAGAGGCGGTAGTTCTCGGAGTGGGCGTAATGGTCCTCCATGAGTGCGGGGGTCGGTCGCGGGGACATGTACAGGGTGTCGCATGCCTGGCACCGCACAAACTGGCAGCGATACTTCTCGAAGGCGAATTCAGTCCTGTCCTGGCCGCAGGCCGGGCACGAGACTCCAACAAACTCGTCGAGTCGTCGATGAAGGCGCGCGTGATCGCGGGCCATGGCTTCGCGCTGCTGGGCGAGCAAGGCCGGGTTTCGCAACTCGGCGACCTTGAGCGGAAGGTCTGAAGCAGCAGTACGGGCAGCAGCGGTCATGTGCGTACTCCAGCTTGCGAGTTGATGTCGTTCGGGGCGCGGGTCGTACCCATCAGCAAGGACCAACTTGCGGGGGTACCACGGGCCACATCGCGCTGCACGCGCTGCCCGAGCAGGCGTGGCAGTTCCCTCGTGGGCAGACCGTCACCCGGTCGGATCGCACGCAGGTTCTTCGAGGTCAGTACATCACCTGCCTTCATGTCCTCGACCACATACAACGAGCGCCGCAAGCGCAGGGAACCGGCTTCGGCGCTTGATGCGCCGAAACTTGGCCTGCCAAGCGCCTGCCAGGCACGTTCTGTCTCTGTTCGCAACATGGCGAACTCGGACGGCTCCAGAGAGAAGGCGCTGTCCACGCCGCCATCGGACCGTGCGAGCGTGAAGTGCTTCTCCACCAGGACCGCGCCAAGGGCCACAGCAGCAATGGCTGCGCCGCAGCCCATGGTGTGGTCCGACAGGCCCACGGGGCACCCGAACGCCTCCCGCATCACCGGCAGGCTGCGAAGATTGGTGTGCTCCGGCGTGGAAGGATAGGTGCTCGTGCATTTGAGCAGGATCAGGTCGCGACAGCCGGCAGCTCGAGCAGTGCGAACTGTCTCATCGACTTCGGCCAGCGTGGCCATGCCCGTAGAAATGATCATCGGCTTGCCGGTGCTGGCCACCTTGCGGATCAGCTGCAGATCATTGCACTCGAAGGAGGCGATCTTGTAGGCAGGAACGTCCAGCGTCTCCAGGAAGTCGACCGACGTCTCGTCAAAAGGTGTGCTGAAGCAGTGCAGCCCGAGGGCCGTGGCACGTTCCATGATCGGACGGTGCCATTCCCAGGGCGTGTGCGCCTGACCATACAAGGCATAGAGTCCGCGCCCGTGCCACAGGCTCTGGGGGTCGTCGATGATGAAGCCGGGTGCGTTGATGTCCAGCGTCATCGTGTCGGCCGTGTAGGTCTGCAGCTTGACGGCATCGGCTCCGGCCGCGGCAGCCGCCTCAACGATACTGAGCGCACGTGCCAGCGACTGGTTGTGATTGCCTGACATTTCCGCGATCAGGTAAGGCCTGCATTCCGCGGCAATTGTTCGATTCCCGATCAACATGGGCTACACCTTGGGTCGCAGCGCCCATGGTGGGCAGGACACGGGAGCCTCATGGCTGCTCACTCCTTCAATCGCAGGGTTGACTTTGAACTGGTAGACCCGCATCAGTCTAGTTCTTGCCAGGGTGTGCAATGAACCGAAATGGCCGCCCGTCACGGTGCTGTTCTCGGCGTCGGGAGGGCGACCGCTGCGAGGATCGTGAATGGATGAAGTCTCGGTGCCACCACGACGCGCGAGCTCGTCAAGCACCGGACCTGCTCAAGCCACTGCCGTCCAACGGCCTGCGGATTTCTTCAGGACTTCGGTGTGGCCAGAACCACGTACTGCAGGGGCTGCGCATCGCGCATCGCCGCGTCAGGGTCGCCGCCCGCCAGTCGCGCGAGCTGCGCGATGGCGGGCAGGAAGTCTTCCCGTTGGGCTTCGTTGAACACGCGGGGAAAGCCGGTCTGCACCGTGAAGCCGCATTGATCGAAGAGCTCGAGCAGCGTGGCGCGGGTGAACCATCTCAAGTGCGTCCTGTCCAGGAGGCCCTGGTCTTCATAGCGGAAGTCGCCGCACGCCAGGCGAACCACCAGGGACCAGTGCTGCGCGTTCGGGATGCATGCGGCGATGCAGCCATTGGCGGGAATGACGCCCCGGATGTTGCGCAGCACACGCCACGGATCCTTGAAGTGCTCCAGGGTGTCGCCGAAGATCCAGCAATCGCGATCGGCATACGACCCCCAGAAGTCTTCCCCGACCACTTCCAGGTCCGCGGCAAATGCTGTGTCGCAATGCCTGCGGGCGAGATCAACGTAGCGCGGGTCGATGTCCACGCCCGTGTAGTGGCAACTCGGCTCGAGCTTCTTGAATTCGCGCGCGAGCGCTCCTGAACTGCACCCTATCTCGATCAGGTGACGTGCAGTGCGCGGAATGATCCGCAGGAGGTCCGGGTTGTGCATGTCATGCACGGGCGTCTGGTCCATTCGATGTCCTCGTTCTGCGTGGGCTGCGGTGTGTGCGAAGTGACAGACTCGAGCGTCCCGGCATCGCCGACGACCGGACCGGCTTGACGGAGCCTGGAGACGCCTCAAGCAGTCAGGGGTGCCGCAGAGGGCTGGACGGCGCCGGCTGAGCCGCCGAAGATCAACTTGCGCAGCTCCTCGACGCCCAGGAAGCGCGGGTTGCGGCCGCTGTCATAGGAGAAGCCGGGTTCCACGCGAATGCATTCGCGACGTTCGAGGTAGGCATCGATGTTGTGTTCCCCCGCGCCTGGCAGGATGGCGTAATAGGGACCCAGGTCGACGGTGTTCAGGCTGTCGCTCTCGGTGATCATCTCCTCGTGTATCTTCTCGCCCGGACGAAGACCCACGATCTGCTGGCGACAGTTCGGTCCGATGGCCGCGGCCAGGTCGGTGATGCGGTAGGAGGGGATCTTGGGCACCAGGATCTCGCCGCCCAGGGCGTTCGCAATGGCCCACAGCACCATCCCTACGCCTTCTTGGAGCGTGATGTTGAAGCGTGTCATCCTCGGGTCGGTGATGGGCAGCACACCTGTGGCGCGCTGACTGAGGAAGTAGGGGATCACCGAGCCGCGACTGCCCATCACGTTGCCGTAGCGAACGACCGAGAACCGGGCATCCCTGGCCCCCTTGATGTTGTTGGCGGCGACAAACAGCTTGTCGGAGCAGAGCTTGGTCGCGCCGTAGAGATTGATCGGCGCCGCAGCCTTGTCTGTCGACAACGCGACGACGTGCTGTACACCCCCGTCCAGACAGGCATCGATGAGGTTCTGGGCACCCAGCACGTTGGTCTTGATGTACTCGAAAGGGTTGTACTCCGCCGCAGGTACCTGTTTGAGCGCCGCCGCGTGGATCACGACGTCCACCCCTTCGATCGCTCGGCGCAACCGGGGCAGGTCACGTACATCGCCGATGAAGTAGCGCAGCCCAGGGTGCACCTTGTCGGAAAGGGTTTGCGACATCTCGTACTGCTTGAGTTCGTCGCGTGAAAAGATCACCACCCGCTTGATGTCGGGCCAGCGGTCCAATACCGTCTTGACGAATGCCTTGCCGAAGGAGCCGGTTCCCCCGGTGATCAAGATCGACTTGTTCTGCAGCATGACGTAACCTCGCAGGTGAAAAGGTCGGACAACGAGTCAGGGCCCGAAGATGGGCTGCGGTGCTTCGGCGCGCGCCTCGAACGCGGCTTGCTGGGCTTGCAGGCGGGTACGGAACTCTGTGGGCGACGACAGCATGGCTTCCACATCGACAAGCGCCCGCGCCTTGTCAACGCACGGAACCAGTCCTTCAGCGATGAGCCCCATGCCACTGAAATGCGCGTTGGGCCAAGTCTGTTCACCAACGACCATCAGATAGCTTGCGCTGCACAGGAACTCCATGCCCGCGGTCGTGGGTTCACCGTAGTTGATGCACAGGTCAGTCTCGTCAGCCAGTTCGTCGAGGGGCCATTGCAAGACCATCTGCAACTCTTCTGAGGCAAGTTCAAAGGCCGATGCCGCCATCATCAGGGCTGCGCCGCTGGGCTTGAGCCGCACCAGCAGGCGGCACCCAGCCCTTCGGCAAGCATCTGACACAGCGGCATAGAAGTGAGCAAGTCCGGCCAGATCAACGTAGGACAGGCCGTGGCTGTACAGCGTGTTGACCAGAAGACAGACCGTTCGTACGGCGGGTCTATGCACCGGTTGCGGGGGGCGGCCCAGGGTGACACCCACCGTAGCGACGGCCTCATCCAGGACCGAGCGGGTTCGGGTTCCGAATCCTCTGCGCTCTATGGCGCGCACGTTCAAGGCGTGCGGGAGGCGAAAGCTGGGGTACGACGAGTGCGGCAGCACGCTGATCGGCGCATCCAGCGCGGCCGCGACGGAGAACAGCGGGCCCATGCTGCCCGTATCGTGGTCGCTCAGGATGAAGTGAGGCCTGGTGCCGCGAAGCGCTTGGAGCAGCCCGTGGTGATTCAGCGCCTGCACGAAGCATTGCCCGGCCATTTGGAGGGCCTGCTGCTGCAGCACCTCCTGGCTGTGCACCAGCGCAGCCAGATGCTTCTCGATCAGGCTCAGCGCCTCCTGGCGATAGGCCCTTGCCGAGGGCGGAACACGGTCGGGAGGCAACAGATCATGGGCCATCTGCATGGAGCCGCTGCGGCGCACGGGGATATCCCACATCGGACTGGGAAGATCAATGTTCGTTCTGTGGCGCGCGATGATGGCCTCTGTGTATCGCGTGCGTTGATCAAAGCTGGTGGGGATGTGCGTGATGGCTTCGGCCCGACCCTCGCGCACGAGCCCCGCGATGCGGTCAAAGTCCCAGCATTGGCTCGTGCAATCGGGAACAAGGGACGCTTGGTAGCGGCCAACCACGTGCCAGCGCCTCGAGTGACCAGCAAACAGGTCGGTCGAGAGGAAGGAGTCGAAGTAGTAGACCTGCGGTGCGGTAGGTCTCAGCAAGCCCACTGCAGGCTCGGCGATCTGTTGATCGCATACCTGCCCCAGGTTCCGGGCCACCAAGGCGCGCACCAGAAAGAGGTAAAGGACTCCTTCATCCCAGCCCTGAAACACGCCCGCGCCGAACAGGCTCTGGCGAAGCGCCGTCAGTGCCTGATCAAGCAGCGCAGCCCGCGCCGAGGCTTCGGCCACGACGCGAGCCTGAAAGTGGCGGTCCAATTCCAGGGGCTGGTAGCGGCAAAGCTGGGGGTCGATGCCTGCTCTGACGGCTTCTTCAGTGAGGCCCGGATCGATGAATATGAGTGGCGTGGACCCGAACGCCGACTGCGCTGCGGCGTAACATGCAATGTCGCTGCGCTGCAGGATGAGAAGGGCGTCAAGATTCATGGGTGGTTGTCGGCTGAGCCGCGGGAGACCGTCGGCCACCCGACGAATTAGACGTCCGCCGTGCCATTCGCCATTGCCCGATTAAGGACCGGAATTCCACCCCAATTCAATGCGGCGCCACGGCTTGCCCCCGCACACCACCAGCATCCACGGCAACCCCCCGCCTTGCCGGAGGCACCGCCGCCCTGGCGGGTCAGGTCCATGGGCCAGGTGCCCGGGCATCAGGCCGCTCCCCGGAGCCTGGCGGCGGAAGTCGGTTGCGCAGAAGCGGCCGCACGGGCGCCGGGCGAAGATCAGCCGCCACCGGCGTGCCACGCATCATCGGGGACCAAGACATCGTGGTCCAAGACCATGAAGCCGGCCTTCGACGCAGGGTCGTGCAAGGCCCGGTTGCCGACCGGTGCCAGCGACGGCTCGTGGGAGATGCTGGCCGGGCTGCGGAGTTCGGACAGGAAGCACCAAAGGGCCAGGATGCGGCGCGGCGCACCGTGGTGCGGCAAGCCGCACTCATCATGGGGCATGGCGCAGTCCACGCCTGCCTTCATCGGGCACGCCGGTTTGCACACAGAATGCCGGACCGGCGGCATCCGCGAGCCGCGGCCCCTGCTTGATGTCCGAGACCTTGTCACCTGAATCCCGTGCAGCGCAGCGCGGCCTGCTTCCGGCCGCTGCCGTGCTGCCTGTGATCCTGGCCTACAACACCTCGCCGTCCACCACCTTCTACAACCAGGCGCTGGCCGTGGCGTTGTGGGGCGCCGTGGCCTGGTCGCTGGCCTTCGGCCGGGCAGGGGGGCGTCGGCTGGCGGGGCAGGGCGGCTTTGCTCGCGGCACGGCCGTTGCCGTGGCGCCGGCCCTGGCTGCCCTGGCCGGTGTGGGCCTTGGGGTCCTGCTGCCCGGCAGTGTGGCCTGGCAGGCCCCCTCGCTGGCCGCCAGTGGCGCCGGCTTGTGTGCGGTTGCAGCGGTGCTGCTGTGGGCCGGGCAGCGTGCAGGCGCCGATACCCGCGCGTGCGAGCTGGCGCAAGCCTTCTTCGCGGGCTGGGTGGTGGCCGGGCTGCTGAGCGCCGCGGTGGCGCTGGTCCAGGTGTTCGCGCCTGACCTCACCGACGGCGACTGGATCGCCTCTTCCGCCGTGCCAGGCCGTGCGGTGGGCAACCTGCGCCAGCCCAACCACCTGAGCAGCGTGCTGCTGTGGGCGGCCATCGCCCTGGTGGGGTGGGAGGAACTGCGCAGGCGCGTGCGGGCATCTGCCAACGTCTCCACTTTGGGCAGCCGACTCTGGGGCGGGGTGGCCTTGGGCTTGTGCATGGCCGTGCTCATCTGGGCGGTGGTGCTGTCCGCTTCCCGCACCGGTCTGGTGGGCGTGGTGCTGCTGGCGCTGTGGGGTCTGGCCGACCGGCGCCTGTCGCGCCCTGGCCGCGCGCTGCTGTTGGCCACCCCGCTGATGTACGCCGCCGCCTGGTGGGGCATGGCGCTGTGGGCGCAGGCCTCGGACCACGCCTTTGGCGGGCAGCAGCGGCTGTCCGAGGGCGATGTGGCCGGTTCGCGCTTTCGCATCTGGGCCGATGCGCTGCACCTCATCGCGCAGCATCCCTGGACGGGCGTGGGCTGGGGCAACTTCAACTTCGCCTGGTCCCTGACCCCCTTTCCCAACCGCCACCCCGCCTTCTTCGACCACACCCACAACCTGCCGCTGCAACTGGCCGTGGAGTTGGGCGTGCCCCTGGCCCTGCTGGTCTGTGCCCTGCTGATCCGGGCGCTGTGGCAGGCATGGCGGCGGGCGTTGTCGGCCGAGCCCGCAGCCTCGGTGGCCGGGCGCTGCGCAGTCATGATGGTCGTGCTGATCGGGCTGCACAGTCTGCTGGAGTACCCCCTGTGGTATGCCTACTTCCTGCTGCCCACGGCGTTTGTCTGGGGCCTGGCGCTGGGGCTTGGGCCTGCAGGCGGCGTGGCAACCGGGCCTGCGCCCCAGGCCGGCGGGGCGGCACTGGGCGTGCAGGCCCGGACGCCCAGGACCTGGCGCCGGGCTGCGCCGACCTGGCTGCTGGCTGCCGCCGGCACCTTGTGTGCGGGCGCCGCCGTGTTGAGCGTGCAGGACTACCTGCGCGTGGCCGCGATCTTCTCCGCGCCGCCCGGCGCGCCGCCACTGGAGCAGCGCATCCGGGCCGGCCAGCACAGCCTGTTCTTCGCCCACCATGCCCACTACGCAGCCGCCACCGTGAGCGACACGCCGGCGCAGGAGTTGGCCTCGTTCGACATCGCCGCGCACCACCTGCTGGACACCCGGCTGATGATGGCCTGGGCCCAGGCCTTGGCCGAGGCGGGCGAGCCGGACCGCGCGCGCCACCTGGCGCAGCGGCTGCGCGAGTTCTCCAATCCGGCTTCGCAGGAGTTCTTCGCGGTCTGCGGCCGTGCGCGCGATGCCGGGCAGCCCGTGGCGTCGGGGCCGTTCCAGTGCCAGGCGCCCGCGCGCGCCTTCACCTGGGAGGATTTCCTGCCCGCGCGCCGTACCCTGGCCACGCCGCCCGCGACGGCGGCCTCCTCCCCGGCCAAGCTCAGCCGCTAGACTTGGCCGACATGAAGATCGACTTCGTCTCCGACATCGCCTGCCCCTGGTGCGCCGTGGGCCTGAATGCGCTGGAGATGGCGCTGCAGCGCCTGGGCGCCGACATGCCGGTGGAACTGCATTTCCAGCCCTTCGAATTGAATCCGCAGATGGGGCCGGATGGGCAGGACGCGGTGGAGCATCTGTCGGCCAAGTACGGCATTTCGGCCGAGCAGATTGCGCGCAACCAGGCCGCCATCCGCGAGCGCGGGGCGGCGGTGGGCTTTGGCTTCGGCACCCGGGGGCGGGTGTGGAACACGTTTGACGCCCACCGGCTGCTGCACTGGGCCGGGGTGGAGGGGGCTGACGGGGCGCAGCGGGCGCTGAAGCACGCGCTGTTGCAGGCCTACCACGGGCACGGTCGCAACCCGAGCGATGCCGAGGTGCTGGTTGCCGCGGCCACCAGCGCCGGGCTGGATGCGGCCCGCGCCCGCGCGGTGCTGCACAGCGACGAGTTCACCAAGGACGTGCGGCAGGCCGAGGCCTTCTGGCAGCAGGCGGGCATCCGTTCGGTGCCGGCAGTGGTGGTGAACGACCGCCACCTGATCCAGGGCGGGCAGCCGCCCGAGGTGTTCGAGCAGGCGCTGCGGCAGATCGCGGCTGAAGCCGCTGCCGGCGCTGACCGCGCCTGACCTGCCGGCCGCTGGAGCTCAAGCGCCCCGCCATGCCCCGCAACATCGAGATCAAGGCCCGCATCGACAGCGTGGAGGCGCTGCTGCCGCGCGCCCGCGCGCTGGCCGACGGGCCGGCCCAGACTCTGTTGCAGGACGACACCTTCTTTGCCGTGCCGGCGGGGCGGCCGGGGCGGCTGAAGCTGCGCGCCTTTGCCGACGGTGCGGCCGAATTGATCCAGTACCACCGGCCCGACACCGGCCAGGCCAAGGCCAGCGACTATGTGCGCGTGCCGGTGACCGACCCCGCCGCGCTGCGCGAGGCGTTGACACGCGGCCTGGGCGTGCGGGGCCGCGTGCGCAAGCAGCGCCTGCTGCTGCAGGTCGGGCCCACGCGCATCCACCTGGACCGCGTGGAGGGCCTGGGTGACTTCATGGAGCTGGAAGTGGTGATGGGCCAGGGCCAGCCCGACGCCGAGGGCATGGCCCTGGCCGAGGCGCTGATGCGCGAACTGGGGCTGGCCGACGCGCCTCGCATCGCCGGGGCCTACCTCGATCTGCTGGCAGCCCCGGGCGGCTGAACATCCGCCCGGCGCTGCGTCGCGCAAGTTCAGGACCAGGCCGCCTTTGCCGGCACAGGCGCCGGTCTGCTCCCCGGGCCTGCAAGCCACACCAGTGCAGACCCGCACGACCGCATGTCTGAACGACTGAACGACTGAACGAACGCACCACGGCACACCCCACGTAGACCCGCCATGCACCTCACCCCCGAGCAACGTGAGCAATTCGACCGCGACGGCTACCTGTTCTTCCCCAGCCTGTTCACGCCCGAGGAGACGGCCGCTCTCAATGCCGCTGTGCCCGAGTTCTACAGCCGGCGCGAGGCCTACAACGTGCGCGAGCGCGGCTCGGAGGCCGTGCGCACCAACTTCGCCGCACACCTGTACAGCGCGCCGTTCGCCCGCCTGGCGCGCCACCCGCGCATGATCGAGCCGGTGCAGGAGCTCTTCGGCGAGCAGCTCTGAATGCACCAGTTCAAGATCAACGGCAAGATGGCCTTCCAGGGCGATGTCTGGCAGTGACACCAGGACTACGGCACCGGGCTGAACGACGACATGATGCCCAAGGCCCGCGCCATGAACGTGGCCATCTTCCTGGACGAGGTGAACGCCTTCAACGGGCCGCTGATGTTCATTCCTGGCTCGCACAAGCGCGGCGTGGTGGACGCCAGGCACGACCTCACCACCACCAGCTACCCGCTGTGGACCGTGAGCGACGGCCTGATCACGGAACGGGTGGACCTGCCGTCGAAGGACGGCGTGCCGGGCAGCGCCCTGCAGACTTCGCCCGAGCCGGTGGATTTCGGGGCGCGCCAGGCGGCTTGGATGTGGGTACCGGCGGCGCCTAAAGTCGTTTATAGTGGAACGTAAATCCAATTTAAACGACTTTGAAACCCCGTACGATCACCTCTGCCCTGCGCACCGCGAGTGCCGGGTTCCCGGTGGTCCTGCTCACTGGCCCGCGGCAAGTGGGCAAGACCACCTTGCTCCAGATGTGTGCACAGGAGGAAAGGGCGACTGCAGGAGACGCGGCCCGGCGAGCCTATGTGACGCTGGACGACCTGGATGCGCGTGAGCTGGCCCGGCGCGACCCGGCGCTGTTTCTGCAGACCTGGCCGGCACCCGTGCTGATCGACGAAGTCCAGTACGCGCCGCAGCTCTTTTCGGCTATCAAGCTGCACGTGGACCGTCACCGGCGCCCAGGCGACTTCTGGTTGACGGGGTCGCAGAAATTCCACCTGATGAAGGGCATCAGCGAGAGCCTGGCTGGGCGGGTGGCCATCCTGGATCTGCTGGGTTTGTCCCAGGCGGAGGCCGCCGGTCGCGGTGCTGAAGCGCAGCCTTTTGTACCGACCGCCACATGGCTGGAAGGCGCGCGGCGGCGGGCTGCCCCCGTGAGCCTGCAGCAGCTTTACCAGCGCATCTGGCTGGGCAGCTTCCCCGCCTTGAACGAACAAGGGCCGCCGGCTCGGGAGCTGTTTTTCCGCTCTTACGTCCAGACCTATCTGCAGCGCGATGTGCCCGAGCTGTTGCGGGTGTCCGACCTGCTGGCCTTCAACCGGTTCCTGGCCGCCACGGCGGCGCGCACTGGGCAGCTGTTGAATATCGCATCCATCGCCCGCGATGTGGACATCGACCACAAGACGGCGGGCGCCTGGCTGTCCTTGCTGGAGGCGTCGGGCCTCGTCTACCTGCTGCATCCTTTCCACACCAACCTCAGCAAGCGCCTCGTGAAGGCGCCCATGCTCTACTTCCTCGATACCGGGCTGGCGGCTTGGCTGAGCCGCTGGCCGGACGCGGCTTCCCTGGAGGCCGGCAGCCTGTCAGGCGCGATGCTGGAGACCTGGGCCGTGGCCGAGGTGATCAAGAGTTGGTGGCATTCGGGGCGTGAGGCCTTCGTGCACTTCTACCGCGATGTCGATCAACAGGAGGTGGACCTGCTGATCGAACAAGGCGATACGCTGTACCCGGTGGAAATCAAGAAGACGGCGTCGCCCTCGCAGCATGCTCGCCGGCACTTCCGAGTGCTGGAGAAGCTGGGCAGGCCGATCGGGCCCGGCGCTGTGCTGTGCCTGGTCCCGCGCGATGTGCCGCTGTCCTCCGACGTCACAGCCATTCCCATGAGCTACCTCTGACCCCTGGAAAGCCACTCCCCCATGAGCCTGCACCGCCAACTCCTGCAACGCGCCGCCGAAGGGCGGCCCCTGCGTGTCGGCCTGATCGGGGCCGGCAAGTTCGGCTCGATGTACCTGTCGCAGGTGCCGCGCACACCCGGCGTTCAGCTGGTGGGCATCGCCGACCTGTCGCCCGATGCGGCACGCGCCAATCTGGCGCGCGTGGGCTGGGAGGCGCAGCGCACGCAAGCCGCCTCGCTGGACGTTGCGGCCAAGGACGGCAGCACGCATGTGGGCGAGGACTGGCGCGCCCTCGCCACGCACCCGGCCATCGACGTCGTGGTGGAGTGCACCGGCCACCCCATCGCCGCGGTGGACCATTGCCTGGAGGCCTTCGCCCACGGCAAGCATGTGGTGAACGTCACGGTGGAGGCGGATGCCTTCTGCGGCCCGCTGCTGGCGCGGCGCGCGGCGCAGGCCGGCGTCGTGTACTCGCTGGCCTATGGCGACCAGCCGGCCATGATCTGCGACCTGGTGGACTGGGCGCGCACCTGCGGCTTTCCCGTCGTGGCGGCCGGGCGCGGCCACAAGTGGCTGCCACACTTCTGCGAGTCCACGCCCGAGACGGTGTGGGGCTTCTACGGCCTGACGCCCGAGCAGGCCGAGCGCGGCGGGCTGAACCCGAAGATGTTCAACAGCTTCCTGGACGGCTCCAAGCCCAGCATCGAAAGCACCGCGGTGAGCAACGCCACGGGGCTGGCGGTGCCGTCCAACGGCCTGCTGTACCCGCCCGCCAGCGTCGAGGACATCCCCTTCGTCACACGGCCGCGCGAGGAGGGCGGCGTGCTGGAGCGCAAGGGCATGGTGGAGGTGATCTCCAGCCTGGAGGCCGACGGTCGCGTGATCCCTTATGACATCCGCATGGGCGTGTGGGTGACGGTGGAAGGCGAGACCGACTACATCCGCCACTGCTTCGAGGAATACAACGCCCACACCGACCCGAGCGGGCGCTACTTCACGCTCTACAAGCGCTGGCACCTGATCGGCCTGGAGGTGGGCCAGAGCGTGGCCAGCGTGGCGCTGCGGCGCGAACCCACGGGCGTGGCCACGGGCTGGAACGCCGACGTGGTGGCCACCGCCAAGCGCGACCTGGCCCCGGGCGAGCTGCTGGACGGCGAGGGCGGCTACACCGTGTGGGGCAAGCTGCTGCCGGCGGCCACCTCCATGGCCCAAGGCGGCCTGCCGCTGGGCCTGGCGCATGGCATCCGCGTGGCGCGGCCGGTGAAGAAGGGGCAGAGCTTGTGCTGGGACGACGTGGTGATGGACACCAGCACGCGCGCCTACGCGCTGCGCAAGGAGCTGGAAGGCGGCTTTGTGCCGGGCGGCGGGCTGGGCTGAACCCCGCGCAATCCGCGGTATCGTCGCCCCGTGAACCTGCTGGACGTCCGCGATCTGCGCGTCACCCTGCAAACCGGCCGCGGGCCGGTGGATGCGCTGCGTGGCATCTCGTTTTCGATGGCCCGCGGCGACACCGTGGGGCTGATCGGCGAGTCCGGCTGCGGCAAGTCCCTCACCGCCCTGGCGCTGATGGGCCTGCTGCCCGAAGGCGCGCGGGTCTCGGGCTCCATCCGCCTGGCGGGGCAGGAACTCACCACGCTGGACGAAGCCGCGCTGTGCGCCTTGCGCGGCGCGAAGATGGGCATGGTGTTCCAGGAACCGATGACGGCGCTGAACCCGCTGCACACCATCGGGCGGCAGATTGCCGAGCCGCTGCGGCTGCACCGCCGCCTCAGCGCCCGTGAAGCCCGCGCCGAGGCGCTGCGCCTGCTGCAGCGGGTGCAGTTGCCGCAGGCCGCGCAGCGGCTGGACGCCTACCCGCACCAGCTCTCGGGCGGCCAGCGCCAGCGCGTGGTCATCGCCATCGCCCTGGCCTGCGGGCCGGACCTGCTGATCGCCGACGAACCCACCACGGCGCTGGACGTGACCCTTCAGCGCGAGGTGCTGGACCTGGTGGCCGAGCTGGTGGCCGAGGACGGCATGGGCCTGCTGCTGATCAGCCACGACCTGGGCGTGATGGCGCAGACCGTGCGGCGCTTGCTCGTGATGTACGCCGGCACGGTGGTGGAAAGCGGCGCCACCGCGGAAGTCTTCGCACGCCTGGCCCACCCCTACACGCGCGGGCTGTTCTCGGCCCGCCCGCGCATCGGGCTGGCCCGCGGCACGCGGCTGCCCACCATCGCCGGCAAGGTGCCGGAGCTGGCCGACATGCCCGCGGGCTGCCCGTTTGCCGAGCGCTGCACCCTGGCCGAAGACCGCTGCCGCGCGAGCGAGCCGCCGAACGTGGAGGTGGCGTCCGGGCACCTGGCTCGCTGTCTCAAGGCTGAGACCCTGCACGATGCCACGCGGCAAGAGGCGTTCGCATGACCGAGCCCCTGCTCGTCATCGACCACGTCAGCAAGCAGTACCGCCTGCCGCGCGAGCACCTGCTGTCGGCCGCCCCGGTGGTGCAGGCGCTGGACGATGTGAGCTTCACGCTGCAGCCCGGGCGCAGCCTGGGCATCGTGGGCGAGTCGGGCTCGGGCAAGAGCACGCTGGCGCGGCTGGTGATGGCGCTGGAGGCACCCACTCACGGGCGTGTGATCCTGGATGGCCAGGACCTGAACACCCTGTCGCCCGCGGAGCTGCGCCGCACGCGCTCCAAGGTGCAGATGGTGTTCCAGGACCCCTACGGCTCGCTGGACCCGCGCCGCAGCGTGGGCCAGACCGTGGCCGAGCCGCTGGCCGTGCTGCACGGCGCCTCGCGCAGCGAGCAGCGTGCGCGTGCCGGCGAGGCGCTGGAGGCCGTGGGCCTGCGCGCCGCGGACCTGACCAAGTACCCGCACGAGTTCTCCGGCGGCCAGCGCCAGCGCATTGCGATTGCCCGGGCGCTGATCACGCGGCCCCAGCTCATCGTGGCCGATGAGCCCGTGAGCGCGCTGGACGTCTCGGTGCAGGCCCAGGTGCTGAACCTGATGCAGGACCTGCAGGACCAGTTCGGCGTGACCTACCTGTTCATCAGCCATGACCTGAGCGTGGTGGACCTGGTGTGCGACGAGGTGGTGGTGCTGCAGGCCGGCCGCATCGCCGAGCAGGGCCCGCCCGCGCGCCTGTTCCAGTGCCCCGAACACCCCTATACGCAACGCCTGCTGGCGGCCGTGCCCAGCCTGGTGCCGCCATCCCGGATGGCTGAAGTCAGGCCCCCCAGCGCGTACGTCGCAAAATCACCCACCTGGGCGGCCAGACCGGCCCCCGAAACCCGCTGAAACCCTTGCGCAAGGAGTTGCCTCATGGATCTGTCCCGCCGCCATCTCAACACCCTGCTGGCCGGTGTGCCCCTGGCCGGGGCGCTGCCCGAGGCCCTGGCGCAGTCGCGCAAGGACAGCGCGGTCATCGCCATGGTGCTGGAGCCGCCGGGCCTGGACCCGACCACCGCCCCGTCCGCGGCCATTGGCGAGATCGTTCACTACAACGTGCTGGAAGGCCTGACCAAGATCAACGTGGACGGCGCCGTCACGCCGCTGCTGGCCGAGAACTGGGGCCACACGCCCGACGGCAAGACCTACACCTTCAGGCTGCGCAAGGGCGTGACCTTCTCCGACGGCTCGGCCCTGAACGCCGAGACGGTGAAGTTCAGCTTCGAGCGCGCCAAGGCGCCGGGCAGCACCAACAAGGCCAAGAAGGCCGTGTTCGACAACATCTCCACCATCGTGGCGCATGACGAGCACACCGTCATCCTGGTGCTGGACAAGGCCGACTCCACGCTGCCCTTCCGCCTGGGCGAGAACACCGCCGTCATCCTGCACCCCAACAGCGCGGCTGGCGCGGCCAGCAAGCCGGTGGGCACGGGGCCCTACAAGTTCGACAGCTGGGCCAAGGGCAGCGCGGTCACGCTGGTGAAGTGGGACGGCCACCGCGACGCGGCCAAGGTCAAGCTCAAGAGGGTGACCTTCCGCTTCATCAACGACCCGGCCGCGCAGGTGGCTGCGTTGCTCGCGGGCGATGTGGACGGCATGCCGCGCTTCGACGCGCTGCCCTCGCTGAAGCAATTCCAGGCCGACAAGCGCTTCACCGTCGAGGTGGGCAGCACCGCGGGCAAGGGGCTGCTGGCCATCAACAACCGCAAGGCGCCGCTGAACGACGTGCGCGTGCGCCGCGCCATCACGCACGCCATCGACCGCAAGGCCTTCATCGACGGCGCGCAGGAAGGCCTGGGCAAGCCCATCGGCAGCCACTTCGCGCCCACCGACATCGGCTACCAGGACCTGACCGGCCTGTACCCGCACAACCCGGACAAGGCCCGTGCGCTGCTGAAGGAGGCGGGTATCAGCGGCCCGCTGAACCTGACGCTCACGCTGCCGCCGCCGGCCTACGCCCGCAAGGGCGGCGAGATCATCGCCGCGCAGCTGGCCAAGGTGGGCATCAACGCCAAGATCGAGAACGTGGAGTGGGCACAGTGGCTGAGCGGCCCGTTCAAGGGCAACTTCGACCTGACCATCATCAACCACGTAGAGCCGCTGGACTACGCCACCGCCTACGCCGACCCGAACTACTACTTCGGCTACGACAGCGCCAAGTTCCGCGGCCTGGTGGCCACGCTGGCGGCCACGTCCAACGGCCAGGAGAAGGGCCGGCTGTGGCGCGAGATCCAGCGCCAGCTGGCCGAGGACGCCGTCAACGCCTGGATCTGGAACCCGGCTCAGGTGGCGGTGTTCCGCAAGGGCCTCAAGGGGCTGTGGAACAGCTCGCCCATCTTCGCCAACGACATGGCCGCGGTGAGCTGGGCTTGAGGTACGCCGGCGTCATTGCGGCCAGGAGCCTGCATGGCTGAGCTGCATGAGCTGAGCGCGGCGCAGTTGTCGCGCCTGTACGCCACGGGCGCGGTGTCGCCGCTGGAGGTCACCCGCGCGGTGATCGCCCACATCGCGCGCTGGGAGCCGCGGCTGTGCGCGCTGTACGCCTACGACCCCGAGGGCGCGCTGGGCCAGGCCCGCGAGAGCGAAGCCCGCTGGCGCGCAGGTCAGGCGCTGTCACCGCTGGACGGCGTGCCGCTCACGCTCAAGGAGAACATCGCCACGAAGGGCGTGCCGCTGCCCGCAGGCACGGCCGCCACGGAGCTGGTGCCCGCGGCCGAGGATGCGCCCCCGGCCGCGCGGCTGCGCGAAGCCGGCTGCGTGCTGTTCGCCAAGACCACCATGCCGGACTACGGCATGCTGACTTCGGGCCTGTCGAGTTTTCACCCCCTGTCGCGCAACCCCTGGAACCTGGCGCTGAACCCCGGCGGCAGCAGCGCGGGCGCGGCGGCGGCGGCGGCGGCGGGTTACGGGCCGCTGCACGTGGGCACCGACATCGGCGGCTCCATCCGGCTGCCCGCCGGGCTGTGCGGGTTGTTCGGGTTGAAGCCCAGCCTGGGGCGCATCCCCATCAAGCCCCCCTACGCGGGGCGCGTGGCCGGGCCGATGACACGCACCGTCACCGATGCCGCGCTGATGATGCGGCCGCTGACGCGCCCGGACTGGCGCGACACCACCAGCCTGCCGGCGCAGGACCTTGACTGGGACGACCTGCACATCGAGTTGCGCGGCCTGCGCATCGGCCTGCAACT
Source organism: Rubrivivax sp. (assembly GCA_046087245.1). Lineage (GTDB taxonomy): Bacteria > Pseudomonadota > Gammaproteobacteria > Burkholderiales > Burkholderiaceae_C > Rubrivivax. The sequence continues at coordinate 19,683 of JBJTZN010000145.1, read as the reverse complement.
CGAGGCCGGCTGGGGCCTGCCTGCCGATGCCGACACCTTGGCAGCCGTGCAGGCCGCCGGGCGTGCCTTCGAGGCCGCCGGCGCCATCGTCGAGCCCCTGGGGCCCTTCTCCACCCGCGCCATGGTCGATGGCCTGGACCGCTTCTGGCGCATGCGCTCGTACCTGGACATGAGCGCCCTGCCCCCCGAGCGTCAGGCCCGGGTGCTGCCCTACATCCGCCAATGGGTGGCCACCGGGGCGACGCTGACCGCCACCGAAGTCTTCCACGGCCACAGCCAGATGGCGGCGCTGCGCGAGGCCGCCGTGGCGGCCTGCCAGCCCTTTGACTTCGTGCTGTCGCCCGTGAACCCGGCGTCCAGCTATCCGGCCGAGTGGGCCAGCCCCTTGAACGACCCCGAGCGACCGTTCGAGCACATCCCGTTCACCTTGCCCTACAACATGAGCGAGCAGCCCGCGGCCAGCATAGCCTGCGGGATCACCGCCGGCGGCCAGCCCATCGGGCTGCAGATCGTGGGGCGGCGTCACGACGACCTGGGCGTGCTGCGCGTGGCCCGCGCCTGGGAGCAGATGCGGCCCGCCCCGCGGCCTTGGCCGCAGCCGCCGGCATGAGCCCCGCACGGCCGGGGAAGCGTTCGGGCCGTGGCTGCAGGGGCACCCGGTGAGCGCTTGCGACCTGCGCGGCAACCCCACAGGCAGCGCGTCCGCCGCCGCGCGCGACCACGCCGAGCGTGCGCTGTGGCGCATGATGTCGTTCTACGACACGCCCCTGGACGACCTGGACGCCGCCGTCCTGGCCGACCCGGGCTGGGCCCTGCCCCATGTGATGAAGGCGGGCTTCCTGCTGAGCCTGACCGAGCCCGGGCTGGTGGATGAGGCCGCGGCCCACCTGGTGCACGCACGCGGGCTGCAGCAAGGCTGCACCGCGCGCGAGCGCGCCCATCTGCAGGCCGTGCAGTTGCTGCTGGAAGGCCGTTGGGCCGCCGCCTGCCGCACCTGGGACGAACTGCTGCTGGAGCACCCCCGCGACGCCCTGGCCCTGCAGTGGGCGCAGTTGTGGGACTTCTACCGCGGCGATGCCGGCGGGTTGCGCCTGCGCGCGGCGCGCGCCCTGCCCGAATGGGACGACGCCGATCCGCTGTACGCCCACGTGCTGTCCCTGCACGCCTTCGGCCTGGAGGAATGCAACCTGTACCCGCAAGCCGAGGATGTGGGCCGGCGCGCGCTGCAGCTCAACCCGCGCGTGCCTTGGGCGGTGCATGCCGTGGCCCATGTGATGGAGATGCAGGGCCGCTTCGAGGAAGGCGCGGCCTGGCTGCGCCAGCACCAGGGCGTGTGGGCCGAGGGCAACGGCTTCGCCGGGCACCTGTGGTGGCACAAGGCCCTGTTCCGCCTGGAGGCACTGGACACGGCCGGCGCGCTGCGCATCCTGGACCGTCAGCTCAGCGGGGCGGCCCTGCAGATCACCCTGCAGCGCGTGGACGCCGCCGCGCTGCTGTGGCGGCTGCACCTGCTGCAGCAGGACGTCCAGGCCGCCGCGCGCGGGCTGGTCGAGGCGTGGGCGCTGCAGCAGGCGCAGCCCGGCTACTACGCCTTCAACGACGTGCATGCCATGGCTGCGCTGCTGATGGCTGGCGAGCTGGGGCGGGCCGAGTCCTGGCTGGCGCGTTGCGCCGAACGCGCCCTGGCGGCGCAGCACGCACAGCGCGCCAACCACCAGATGGCGCGCGAGGTGGGCCTGCCGCTGATGCGCGCGCTGCTGGCCCTGGAGCGCGGCGATGCGGACGGGGCTGCCGACACGCTGTACCCGGTGCGCGGCGTGGCCCAGCGCTTCGGAGGCAGCCACGCCCAGCGCGACCTCATCGACCAGACCCTGCTGGCGGCAAGTTCGCATGGCCACCGGCGCACGCTGGGCCGGGCGCTGCTGAACGAGCGGCGGATGGCCAAGCCCCTGACCCCGCTGACCCGGCACTGGATGGAACGCATGGAAGTGCCAGAGCACGCGAGGGCATGATCCACGCGCAGCCTGTTTCCGGCACCCTGTTCGCTCTGCTGGCCGGCCTCCTGTGGGGCCTGGTGTTCGTGACGCCTTTGCTGCTGCCGGACTACCCCGCGGCGCTGCAGTCCTGTGCGCGCTATCTCGCCTTCGGCCTGATCGCGCTGCCGCTGGCCTGGTGGGACCGCGCGCAACTCGCCCGGTTGACACGCGCCGACTGGATCGAGGCCTTGAAGCTGTCGATGGTCGGCAACCTGTTGTACTACCTGTTCCTGGCCGCGGCCATCCAGCGCGCGGGCGGTCCGCTGCCCACCATGATCATCGGCACCTTGCCGGTGGTCATTGCCATCGCGTCGAATCTGCGCGGCTCGCCCGCGGCCAGGCTGCGGGACGGGCGCCTGCCCTGGGGGCGTCTGGTGCCCTCGCTGCTGCTCATCGCCGCCGGCATCGCCTGCGTCCATCATGTGGAACTGGCCCGGCTGCAGGCCGACGCCGCCGCGGGGCGCGCGGATGCCGATCCGGCCCGCTACGTCCTGGGCGCGCTGCTGGCCCTGGGGGCGGTGGTGTGCTGGACCTGGTACCCCCTGCGCAATGCCGACTGGCTGCGTGCCCATGCCGATCGTTCCCCCCGCGCCTGGGCGACGGCCCAGGGCTTGGCCACGCTGCCGCTGGCGGCCGCGGGCTTCGGCCTGTTCTGGGCCTGGAACGAGGCCCGGCAAGGCCCCTGGGCGGGCCCGGGCAGCCCGCCTTTCGAGATGCCTCTGGGGCCCACGCCGGCGCTCTTTCTCGGGCTGATGTTCGCCATCGGCCTGTTCGCCTCGTGGCTGGGCACGCTGTGCTGGAACGAGGCCAGCCAGCGCCTGCCGCCCGCGCTGGTGGGCCAGTTGATCGTCTTCGAGACCCTGTCCGCCCTGAGCTACGCCTGGGTGCTGCGCGGGCGCTGGCCCGACGGCTTCACCCTGGCCGGCGCCGCCCTGCTGGTCGTGGGGGTGGCCTGGGCGCTGCGCACGGCCACGCAGCCGCCGCCCAAGACCTGAACCTCAACCCTCAACCCTCAACTCGGCCACGCCGCAGCCCTGACGGCGGCGTCCCGATGCGGCTGCCAGGTCCGCAGTTCGCAGTGCGCTGCCGGGGGCAGACCGCGGCGCAGCGTTGCCTCGATGACCGGGTGCAAGGTCGCCGCACGGCCGCCCACCACCACCGGCCGCAGGCCGTGGCGGGCCATCAGCAGCCTGGCCAGCCGCGCCAGCTCCTCGCCGGCCTGGCTCAGCAACTGCCGCGCCGTGGGGTCCACGTCGGCCACCTGCGCCACGGCCACGGCCAGCGCGCCCAGCGCACCGCGGTCGATGTGGTGGATGAAGCGCCGGGTGTCGTCCCAGCGGGTGCCACCGATGTGCTGGAACAGGGCCTGGGCCAGGGCTGAGGAGGCCAGCGAGCCGGGCGCGTCGTCCTCGTCGCGCCACACCCGCGCCAAGGCCTGGCGCGCAATCCAGTACCCGCTGCCTTCGTCGCCGAGCAGGCTGCCCCTCCCGCCCACCCGGTGCAGGGTGCCCGCGGCGTCGATGAACACGCCGATGGACCCGGTGCCGCTGTACACCACATGGCCCTGGCCGGGCGCGAAACTCAGGCGGCAGGCCAACTCCACGTCGTTGTAGACCTGCACCCGGGCCGCGGGCAGGTCTACGCAGGCTGCGAGCAACTGCCGCAGGGCGTCGCCGGATTGCTCGTCATGGCCGGTGACGCCCGCCCACACGGCCACGGGCGGGCGCAAGCCGGCGGCCTGCAGCGTCTGGCGCACCTGACCCAGCGCCTGGGCGATGGCCGCGCGACCCGCCTCGGTCTGCACCTGCTGGCCGCTGAACGGCGCCACCGCGCCTTCGGCCAGGGTCTGGCCCGAGGCCAGGGCCAGGGCCCAGCGGGTCTGCGTGCCGCCCGCGTCCAGGCCCAGGCCGGGTTCGCCCCCCACCTACATCTTGGCGCGCAGGGCCAGGAAGAACTGGCGCCCGTTCTGGTGCCAGTAGCCCGGGGCGTTCTCGTTGAGATAGTAGGTGTGGCGGATGGGGTCGTTCAGGTTGTTGCCATCCAGGTGGATGCTGATGTCCTTGGTGAACCGGTAGCCGATGGACAGCGACACGCTGCCGGCGCCCGCATAGCGGTGCTGGCCGTTGTACTGCGTGATGACCCCGGCGGTGTTGACGATGGGCTTGAGCGTGCCGTCACCGACGAAGCCGATGGCGTAGTCGGTGCGGTAGTTCCAGGCCAGGCTGGCCGTGAGCTTCTCGTCCTCGTAGAAGCCGCGCAGGTTGTAGGTCCAGCGCGAGGTGCCCAGCATGGGGGCGCCGTCCTCGTCCTTGGAGTCCACGTAGGTGGCGTTGGCACCGAAGCCGAAGCCCTTGCCCACGGGCATCTCCAGCGCGCCTTCCACGCCCTTGAGCTTGGCCGACACGCCCTTGCGCGAGGTCACCAGGTAGGTGGTGACCTTGTTCTGGGCGATGTTGAAGTAGTCGATCGAGGAGGTGCCGGTCTTGACGTAGTTGGAGATGTTCTGCGCGAAGAGGCCGCCCGAGACATAGGCACGGGGGGCGAAGTACCAGGCCAGCGACAGGTCCAGGTTGTCCGACAGGATGGGCTTGAGCTTGGGGTTGCCGCTGGAGCCCGTCAGCAGGGTGTCGTTCAGCGACACGGCACCGGCAAGCTCGTTGTAGTTGGCGCGCCCCAGGCTGCGCGACACCGCCGCACGGCCGATCATGTCCTTGGCCAGGTCCCAGCGCAGGTTGAAGCTGGGCAGCACGTCGTTGTTGGTGGTGGTGACCAGGCGCGGCACGAAGGTGGCCACCCGCGATCCGACGATGGCCTCGGGCACCGAGCAGGGTTGCAGCACCACGCACTGGCCGGCGGCCGTGCCGCTGGTTAGCGCCTGGTACGACAGCGAGGCCAGCTTGGTCTGCACGAAGCGCACGCCGAAGTTGCCCGACACCGCCTCGTTCAGCTCGAACTCGGCCATGGCGTAGGCCGCGGTGTTGTCTTCCTTGACCTGGTAACCGCCCGAGAGGTTGCGGTTGAGCACCGGATCCCAGTTGATGTACTGGTCGGTGAAGGTCTTCATCTGGCCCATGTCGAAGCGGAAGAGATCGCGCGGGAAGTTGCCGGAGGCGCCGTTGAACCAGTTGGACGGGTACAGCGTGGCGGGCACCGGACGGGCCGCGTCGGCCACCACCGTCTGCTTGACGAGCGAGCCGCCTGCGATGGGGATGAAGGGGAACTCCGGGGCCGATGCGGCGATGGGGCCGGCGGCGTTGTCCTGGGCGTTCCAGCGCGGGTTGATCACATCGTAGGTGCGGTTGTGCTTGGAAGCGCGCACGCCGAACTTCAGCGTGGGTATCAGGTTGCCAGCCAGCTTGTGTTCGCCGTCCAGGTGCAGATAGGACTCCTTGTCCAGCGCCTTCACCGCCGCGCCCTGGTTGGTCAGCAGCGAGAAGTTGCCCACCTTGGTCAGGTCGATGACCTTGCCCGCGGCGTCCAGGATGCTGTACTGCGCCGGGGCCGAGGCGGTCTGGCTGAAGTTCACCGACTGCGGGCTGATCAGGCCGTACACCAGGCTGGGTTGCGAAGCGGTGGTGCCGCTGCCCTCGGTGTAGCCGATGCGGGCCTTGACCGTCAGGTTGCGGCTGAGGTTGAACTTGCCGTCCACGTCGTAGAACGAACTGGTGGACTGCGCGCCCTGGCGGTTGAAGTGGTCGAACTGCAGGCCGACCACGCTGCCGACGTAGATCTCGGGCTTGGTGATCTTGGCGCTGGTGACCACGTCGCCCTTGATGACGGCGTCCTTGATCAGGTAGCCGGCGTTGTTGACCAGGCCAAAGGGCAGGGCGTAGGCCGAGCTGTTGTAGTTGTCGGCGTCGAGCTGCGCGCGGAAGGCGCTGACATTGAGCTCGACGTCGGCGTTGGGCTTGAATTGCAGGCCCAGGTAGCCGCCCGAGCGCTGGCGCACGCCCTCGAACATGGCCGAGTTCAGGCTGCCGGTGATGCGCTTGCCCGCCAGGTCGGCGTTACCGGAGGCCATGGCCTGGGCCACGGAGATGACGTTGTAGCCGAAGATCTCCTGGCCGTCGCGGCGCAGGTGGCGGTCTTCCTTGAAGGCCTGCGCCAGGAAGCCGAAGGTGTTGTCGTCGTTGCGCCAGGCCACCAGACCGCTGAGCTGCGGATCGGTCTTCTTGGCCAGGGTGGCGTGCGCCAGGCCCAGCGACACCTCGCCGCTGACGCCCTTCTTGAAGCTCAGGGGCTTGCGCGGCAGGATGTCCACGCTGCCGGAGATGCCGCCCTCGGTGATGTCGGCGCGGCTGCTCTTGTAGACGATGGTCTGGCCGATGAGCTGCGAGGGCATCAGGCCGAAACCCACGCTGCGGCCGCTGCCCGCCTGGTCGCCCACGTGCCAGTCGCCCGAGCTCAGGGCGTGGCCATTGACGGTGACGAGGTTGAGGTTGGGGCTGGTGCCGCGGATGGCCACGCGCTCGGCCTCGTCCATGGCCAGCGCGCCGCCGTACTGCACGTTCACGCCGGGCAGGCGCGACAGCGCGTCGGCGATGTTCTTGTCGGGCATCTTGCCCACGTCTTCCGCGGAGACGGCCTCGATGTTGGTGTCGGCGGCGCGCTTGGTGTTGATCGAGCGCTCGATCGAGGCGCGGATGCCGGTGACCTCGACGGTCTGGGGCGCGTCCTTCTTGTCATCGGAGCGGGCCTGCTGGGCGAACACGGGCTGGGACAGGCCGAGGACCAGGGTCGAAACGGCCCAGGCCACGGGCTGGAGGCGGAAGGTCATGGGAGGCTCCTTGGAGGCATGCATCGGTGCGGCACCAGCCCGGGACACGCTGGACGGGCCCCGGGATCTTGAAATCAGACCGCCGGACTATTTTAGGCGCCCGGGTCCGGCGCAGCCACTAGACCAATTCATCGTTTACCCGTAGACGGGGCGCCTGCAGGGCCTGCGCGAACCACCCCGTGGCCACCTCCAGACGGGTCAGGGCCGAGCCCACGGTGACGGCCCAGGCGCCGCGGCGCAGCGCCTGGGTCGCCAGCGCCGGGGTGTCGTAGCGTCCCTCGGCCATGACGCGGCAGCCCGCTGCCGCCAGCCGGCCCACCAGGTCCAGGTCCGGGCCTGCCGGCACGGGCCCTGCCGTGTAGCCCGACAGCGTGGTCCCCACGATGGCAAAGCCCTGGGCCCACGCGGCCAGGGCATCGTCGAGGTCGGACGCATCGGCCATCGCAACCACGCCGCAGTCCTGCAGCGCCCGGCGCAGCGTGGCGACCGGCACGGGGCGGGGACGTTGCGTCACGTCCACCGCCACGATGTCCGCCCCTGCGGCGGCCAGCGCCTGCACGTCCTCGACGAAGGGGGTGATGCGCACGGCCGAGCCGGGCAGGTCGCGCTTGACGATCCCCACGATGGGCACATCCACGGCCTGCCGCACGGCGGCGACCCGGCGCGCGCCCTCGATGCGCACCGCCGCCGCACCCCCCGCCACCGCCGAGCGGGCCATGCGCGCGACCACGCCGTCGTCGTCCATGGGTCCGCCGTCCACCGGCTGGCACGACACCACCAGGCCACCGCGCAGCGCGGCGTCCAGGGCCTGGAGGTCTTGGCCGCCGGCGCGGGTCGGGGGGCTCACGGCGCCGGGCCCTGCTCCAGGATGGCCCGGCCCACGTTCACCTCGAAGCGGTAGCGGTCCGCCCGGTACAGGCTCTTGCCGAACTCCACGATCTCGCCAGATGTGGAAAAGACCTGCCGCTCCACCAGCAACGCCGGGCTGAACGGGGCGACGTCCAGCAGCAAGGCCTCGTCCTCGGTCAGCACGGTGGCCTGGATCTCCTGCGCGGCGTTGCGCACCTGGAGGCCGTGGTCGCGCTGCAGCACGTCGTACAGCGACAGCGTGGCCAGGCAGGCCGGGTCGAAGCCGGGCACGCGCTCCTGCGCCAGGAAGACCTCTTCCAGCGCCATCGGCTCGCCGCTGGCCAGGCGCAGGCGGCGCAACTCCAGGACCGCACTGCCGGGCACGATCTTCAGCTTCAACGCCACCCGGGCGTCGGCGCGCAGGGTTCGCGTGGACAAGACGCTGCTGGAGGGCTCCAGGCCACGCTCGCGCATGTCCTCCGAGAACGAGCGCAGCACCAGCGGCTTGACCCAGCTCTGGGCGGCCACGAAGGTGCCCGCGCCCTGGCGGCGCTGCAGCAGGCCCTCGGCCTGCAGCTCGTGCAACGCCCGGCGCAGGGTCTCGCGCGCCACGCCCAGCCGCTCGGCCAGGTCCCGCTCCGGCGGCAGGCGCATGCCGTCGCCCGTCTGCTGCACGATGGCCTGCAGGCTGCGCTTGAGCAGTTCTCGCTTCTGGGCTCGGTCCATGGGGGAACGTCGGTCAGGCGGGTCGTGGGGGCGGTTGGCAGGGCTGTTCGAGAGGCCTGTTCGACAGGGCTGGTCTTCCGGTCGATCTGGAGAACGGCAAATATAGACCATTTGGTCCAGTTTGGACAGGCTGGTGGTATATTGAGTCCGGGTATGAACTCCGCGTCACGCCGCCGTCTGCTGACCCGCCTGCTGACCCGCCTGCCCGTTGCGGCCCTGGCCGGCGCGGCCAGCCTGGGGGCGGCCGGGCGGGTGCCGCGGCGCGAACTGGCCTTCTGGACCATGCAGCTGGCCCCGTTCCACAACGACTTCGTCCAGGGCCTGATTGCGCGCTTCGAGGCCACCCGGCCGGGTGTGCGCGTGAAGTGGACCGACGTGCCCTGGGCCGAGGCCGAGCGCAAGGTGCTGGCCAGCCTGGCCGCCGGCACGGCGCCGGACGTGGTGAACCTGAATCCTCAGTTCTCCTCCCGGCTGGCCGAGCTGGGGGCGCTGGCCGACCCGAGGCAGTTCCTGTCGGCCGCCGAGCAGGCGGCCTACCTGCCTTCGGCCTGGGCCGCCAACCAGCTGGGCGGCCAGCCCTTCGCCCTGCCCTGGTACCTCAGCACCACAGTCACGCTGTTCCGTCGCGACCTGCTGGAACGCGCCGGCACCGCGCCACCGGCCAGCTTCGACGAGCTGCGCCGGGCCGCCCAGGCTCTGCGCGAACGCACGGACAGCTACGCCTGGTTTCCGGCCATGGATGGGTCGGCCCCGCTGGAGAACCTGGTGTCGATGGCGGGTCCGCTGCTCACGCCCGACGGCTGCCGCCCCGGCTTCGACAGCCCGGCCGGCGTGGCCGCCTTCGAGTTCCACCGCGAGCTGTACCAGCGGCAATGGATCCCCCGCAGCGTGCTGACCGAGGGCCATCGCGCGGCCGTGGCCCAGTTTCTCAGCGGGCAGGTGGCCATGGTGGCCACGGGCATGCAGTTCATCACCCACCTGCGGCGCAACAGCGCCGGCCTGGCCGACCAGGTCGGCGTCATGCCGCAGATCACCTCCTCGCGCGCCCCGCCCAACATCGCGGCGATGAACCTGGCCGTGCCCAGCGCCAGTGCGCAGCCGGCGCTGGCCTTCGATTTCGCGCAGTTCGTCACCAGCGCGGACAACCAGCTTGCGCTCGTGCGGCGCGTGCCGCTGCTGCCCAGCACCCGCGCCAGCTACGACGATGCGCTGTTCCGGCAGTCCAGCGGGGACGCACTGCTGGACCAGGCGCGCGCCATCTCGGTGAGACAGGTGTTCGAGGGCGCGGTGCTGGTGCCGCCCCTGCGTCACTACAACAAGCTGCGCAGCAGCTTTGTGCGGCAGTTGCAGTCGGCCATGGTGGGCCGCAGCAGCGCGATGGAGGCGGTGCAGGAGGTCTGCCGGCTGTGGGCGCCGCTGCTGGGGTGCCGGGCATGAAGCCCGCCGCGGGCGCCAGGCCCTGGGCCGCGCTGCTGTTCCTGGCGCCGGGCTGCGCGCTCATCGGCCTGGTCGTGCTGTACCCCGCGCTCAAGGCCCTGGCCCTGAGCTTCACCGACTTCAACATGATCACCCCCGCGCAACCGGTGGGCCTGGGCAACTACCTGCGCCTGTGGGCGGACCCCTTCTTCTGGGCCGCGCTGCGCAACACCCTCACGTACCTGGCGGTGGTGGTGCCGGTGCTGGTGGTGGTGCCCATCTTCCTGGCCTTGCTGGTGCGCCGGGCGCTGCCGGGTCTGGCCTTCTTCCGCGCCGCGCTGTACCTGCCCGTGGTGACCTCGCTGGTGATCAGCGCGCTGGTCTGGAAATGGATCTACGAGGAACGCGGCCTGCTCAACCACTTCCTGCTGTCCACGGGGCTGGCCAGCCAGCCCGTGGCCTTCCTCACCGACCCGGCCAACGCCCTGTTTTCCGTGATGGCCGTCACCGCCTGGAGCGGCATGGGCTACTACATGGTGATCTACCTGGCTGGGTTGCAGGCCATTCCCGGGCAGATGTACGAGGTGGCGCAACTCGAGGGCGTGAGTCGCTGGCGACAGACCCTTCACATCACGATTCCGATGCTGCGACCACAGATCGCGGTGGTGGCGGTGATGTCGAGCATCGGCGCCATGAAGGTCTTCGAGGAGGTGTACGTGATGACCCAGGGCGGGCCGCTGGACAGCACCAAGACCCTGGTCTTCCTGCTCTACGAGTCGGCCTTCGTCGATTTCGAGATGGGCTATGCCGCGGCCATGGGCGTGGTGTTGTTCGCCATCACGCTGGCCCTGTCGCTGCTGCACCTGCGCCTGCTGCGTGCCCCGGGCGGGGAGGCGCCGCGATGAAGCCCGCGCCCTGGCGCAGCCCGCGCCGACGCGGGCTGGCCGACAAGGTGCTGCGCCTGCTGGCCCTGAGCCTGCTGACGGGCCTGACCATCGGGCCCTTCCTGTGGCTGCTGGCAACGTCCCTGAAGGGGCCCGGGGAGAACCTGTACGCCTTCCCGCCCGACCTGCTGCCGCGCGAGCCCACGCTGTCCAACTACGCGCGCGTGCTGGAGTCGCAGCCCTTCCTGACCTACCTGGGCAACAGCGCGCTGGTGGCAGCTGTCGCCGTGGCCAGCAACCTGCTGCTGGCGTCGATGGCGGCCTATCCGCTGGCCCGCATGCGCTTCAAGGGCCGCAGCCTGGTGTTCGGCACCTTGCTGGCCACGATGATGGTGCCCTTCCAGTTGCTGATGATCCCGGTGTACGAACTGGCCCTGGCCCTGGGCCTGCGCAACACCGTGCTGGGCCTGGTGCTGCCCCACGCCTGCACGGCCTTTGGCGTGTTCTTCATGCGCCAGGCCTTCCTGTCGGTGCCCGGCGCCCTGGAGGACGTGGCGCTGGTCGAGGGCGTGAGCCGCTTGCGCATCTGGTGGCACGTGATGCTGCCGCTGGTCAGGCCCTCCCTGGCCACCCTGACGGTGTTCAGCTTCGTGGCCGTGTGGGGCGACTTCCTGTGGCCGCTGATCATCACCGACGACCCGGCGCGCTTCACCCTGCCGCTGGGGGTCAACCGCCTGGTCAACACCTTCTCCATGGACTGGCGCCTGGTGGCCGCAGGCGCGGTGTTCTCGCTGCTGCCGGTGCTGGCCGTGTTCGTCTTCAGCCAGCGGCACTTCATCGAGGGCGCCCTCAAGGGCGCGGTCAAGGGATGAGCCGTCCCGTGCCGCAGGCGGCCGGTGCCGCCCGTGACGTGGACGTGGTGGTCCACACCCACTGGGACCGCGAGTGGTACCTGCCGCGCGAGACCACGCTGGTGCGCTTGCAGGCCGTGATGAGCCAGGTGCTGGACGCGCTGGACAGCGCCGCCTTGCCGTCCTTCCTCTTCGACGGGCAGACCGTGGCCCTGGAGGACCTGCTGGCCGTGGCGCCGCCGCGGCTGGTGCAGCGCCTGCAGCACCATGCGCGCGCCGGCCGGCTCATCCTGGGGCCCTGGTACGTCTCGGCCGACGAGTTCCTGGTCAGCGGCGAGTCGCTGCTGCGCAACCTGGCCTTCGGCCTGGCCGACGCCGCGCGGCTGGGCCCGCCGCAGCGACTGGGCTACCTGCCCGATACCTTCGGCCACGTGGCCCAGATGCCGCAGATCCTGGCCCAGTTCGGCATCGGGCAGGCCGTGCTGTGGCGCGGGGCCGATGCCGTCCACGACCGCTTCGACTGGAGCGCGCCTGATGGCTCGGTGGCGCGTACGGTGTACCTGACGGCCGGCTACTACCTCATCCCGCTGCACGGGGCGCAGGACCCCCAGCGCCTGCTGAGCCTGCTGCGCCAGTTGGCTGCCCGGCGTGACCCGCAAGCGGGCGGGCCGCTGCTGCTGCTGCACGGCGGGGATCACCTGGCCCCGGCCGCGAACCTGGCGCAGCGCCTGCAGGCCTTCAATGCGTCGCAGGACGAGTTCAGGCTGCGCTGGGCCACGCTGCAGGCCCATGCCGATGCCGTGCTGGAGCCAGGCGGGGCCCGCGAGACGCTGCGCGGGGAGTTGCGTCACAACGCGCAGGCCTTCGTCCTGCCGGACGTGCTGTCGAGCCGACGACCGTTGAAGCAGGCCCACCAGCAGGCCGAGGACCGGCTGCTGGGCGAGATCGAGCCGCTGTGGGCGCAGGCCGTCCCTGGCGCGCATGTGCCCGCGGGGCTGGACAGGGCCTGGCGGCTGTTGATCCAGCAGCAGGCCCACGACTCGATCTGCGGCTGCAGCATCGACGCGGTACACGCCGAGATGGCGCAGCGCTTCGTGAGTCTGTCGCAGTTGCTGGACGGCTTGCGCGAGCAGGCCCTGCAGGCCGCAGGCCTGCGAACAGCGCACCAGCACGGGCCTTCGGCGCAGGACATCTGGGCCGACGACAGCCGCTGCACGCTGTTCAATCCGCTGCCGCTGCAGCGGCAGGGCTGGCACACGCTGCAGGTCTTTCTCAAGGGGGCGCGCCACGAGCGGCTGCTTGTCAGTCGGGCTGACGGTCAGGCCCTGCCCAGCGAGGTGCTGGCGGTGTGGCCGGCGCGCGAGTTGGTGTCGCCGCTGGACGACTTCCCGGAGCCCCTGGTCGGGCACCGCTACGAGGTCGCGGTGCAGGCCCGCGTGCCTGGGCTGGGTGCGCTGGCCCTGCAGGTGCAAGCGGCGGATCCGGCCGGGCCCGTCACCAGGCCCAGCGCTGCGGCCGGGCAGCACCCGGTGCTGCAGAACGCGGCCTGGCGCGTGGCGCTCACGGCCCACGGGGAGCTGGAGCTGACCGACCACCTGCTCGGCAAGCACGTCGAACGCGCGTTCAGCCTGCGCAGCGAGCTCGACGCCGGTGACAGCTACACCTTCTCGCCCCCGCCCGCATCCGCCGTTTTCGAGCAGGCGCGCTGGACCCTGCTGCAGGTGCGGCGTGTGGGCGCCGTCCAGGAGATGACCCTGCGCCTGGAACTGGAGCTGCCGGCCGGGCTGGACCCTGCGCGCCAGGGGGCGGACCCCCGGCGCGTGACCAGCCACGGCGAGCTGCGACTGCGCCTGCTGGGCGACGAACCGGCCCTCGACGTGCGGCTGCGATGGCACAACGCCGCCTGCGACCAGCGCACCCGACTGCTGCTGCCGGGCGTGCCGGCGGACCTGGCCAGCACCTGGAGCGACACGGCCTTCGCATGGACCGAGCGGCCCGTCCGGCGCGCGCAGATCCCGGATGCACCCAGCACGCAGGAGATGCCCGTGGCCGTGCAGCCCAGCCTGAGCGCGGTCGTCGCCGGACCCTGGGCGGTGGTCCACCGCGCCTTGCACGAGCACGAGATCGTCAGCGGCCAGGCGACGCGCCCAGGACAAGAGGCTGCGCAAGCTGAAGGAGCCCTGGGCCTCACCCTGGTGCGCAGCGTGGGCTGGCTGTCGCGCCGCGACCTACGCACCCGGGGCGTCGGCGCGGGGCCGGACCTGGCCACGCCCGACGCGCAGTGCCTGGGGCCCAGCGTGGCCGAGTGGCAACTGCTGGCGGGCGCGGCAGCGCGGCCGCAGCAGGTGCCGGCCCTGGCCACCCGCTTCCGGCGGCCCCTGTTGCTGCTGCGTGGCCAGGGCGAGGCCTGGGCGCCAGCCGTGGAGCTGGGAGCGCCCGAGGCCGTGACCAGCAGCGTGCGGCGTGACGACCAGGGCCGGCTGGAGCTGCGTCTGTGGAACCCCGGTGCCGAGCCCTTGCCGCTGGGCCTGGACGCCGCGGCCTGGGAGGCGGTGCGGGCCGACGGCCAGCCCGATCCGCGCGCGGCCTGGACCGCCGACGAGCCCCGCCGCCATGTGCTGCGGCCCTGCGGACTGCTGACGCTGCGCCAGCGCGGGCGGGGCGCCGCATGAACCGCGCCCTGCTGGCGCTGCCCGTCGATGGCCGCCCGGCCGTGCGCAGCCAGGTGCAGGACCTGCTGGCCTGCGCCGGCTGGACGCTGCGCCTGCCCGAGGTGGCGGCGCTCGGCCACCTGCGCACCCCTGCGCCGCGTGACGAACTGCGTGCCTGGCTGCTGGAGCAGGCCCCTGAAGCCGAGGGCTTCGTGCTGTCGCTGGACATGCTGGTCTATGGCGGCCTGGTGCCCTCGCGCTTCATCGACGACAGCCTGCCCTCGCTGCTGAAGAGGCTGGACGTGGTGCGTGAGTTGCGCGCGGCGGCTCCGGGCAGACCCATCTATGCCTTTGCCGCGACCATGCGCATCTCCAACAACGACGTGGCCGAGGAGGAGAAGGCCTACTGGGCCGAGCACGGCCGCCGCTTGTGGGCCTGGTCCTACCACGGCGATCGGGCGCGCCAGCAGGGCGCGGCCGACAGCGCCGCCCTGGCCCTGCAAGCCGAGACCGCCGTGCCCGCTGCCGTGCGCGAGGATTACCTGGCCACCCGCCAGCGCAACCTGGCGGTCACGCGCCAGGCCCTGCAGATGGTGAAGCTCGGGCTCATCGACCGCCTCGTGCTGCCGCAGGACGACACCGCGGAGTTCGGCCTGAACATCGCCGAGCGGCGTACCCTGCAGGCGGAAGTGGCGGCGCTCGGACTGGGTGATCGTGTGGCCGTCTACCCGGGCGCCGACGAGGTCATGCACACGCTGTGCGCGCGCATGGTGGGCGCGCTGGAGCGGCGCCCTGCGCTGCGCGTGGCCCTGGCGCCCGGCGACCCGGCGCACATCGGCAGCCTGCGCGCGCTGTATGAGGACCGGCCGGTGCTGGAGTCCGTGGCCAGCCAGGTGCAGGCCGTGGGTGCCGTGCTGACGCCCGACCGTGCCCAGGCCGACCTGCTGCTGGCGCTGCACACGCAGGGCACGGCGCAGGGTGACTGGGCCATGCGGGTGGCGCTGCCCCGTCGGGTGGGGGTGGATGCGCACTGGCTGGCCGGGCTGCAGGATTGGCACCGGTGGGGCCGGCCCCTGGCGCTGGCCGACCTGGCCTACGCCAATGGCGGCGACCCCTGGCTGCTGGAGCAGCCGCTGCCCCCCTTGTCGGCCTACGCCGGCTGGAACACCGCCAGCAACAGCCTGGGCAGCGTGCTGGCCACCAGCGTGCTGGCCTGGCAGCGGGAGTCCCAGCCCGCGGCCCGCCGCGTCCTGGCCCTGCGCCTGCTGGAAGACCAGCTCTACCAGGCCCACTGGCGGCAGGTGCTGCGCGACACCGTGGACGAGGCGCGCCTGAGCGCGCAGGACCTGCTGGCGCGGGCGCGGGAGATCGTGATCCCGCCGCTGAACGTCTGGGCGGCCGAGCGCCGCCTGGGCTGGCGCGTGGCCGACCTGCGCCTGCCCTGGGATCGCAGCTTCGAGGTGGAGCTGCTGCTGGAGCCCGCGCCATGAGCGAGCCGGGCCGCTACCCAGCCCGAATCCCGCAGGGTGAAGCGCCCAGGGTGATCCTGTGAGTGATCGCGAGGCCACGGATGTCGCCGTCATCGGGGCCAGCCTGGGCGGCGTGCTGGCGGCCTGGCGCGCCGCGCAGGCCGGCTGTCACGTCACCCTGGTGGCCGCCCATCCGTGGCTGGGCGGGCAGATGACGGCCCAGGGCGTGCCGCCCGACGAGCATCCCCTCATCGAGGCGGGCGGAGCCTCGGCCAGCTACCTCGCGTTCCGGGAGGACATCCGCCGCCTGTACCGGGCGCAGCCCGGATTTCGCGACCGCGCCATCCTCACGCCCGGCACCAACCCGGGCGATGGCTGGGTCAGCCGCCTGTGTTTCGAGCCCGCGCATGCCGCCCGCTGGTTCGAGCGTCTGCTGGCCCTGGCCTGCACCCAGGGCCGACTGCGCCTGCTGCGGGGCTGGCAGTTGCGGGCGGCGCAGCGGCAGGGGCCCCAGGTGACCGAGGTGGATCTCCAGGGGCCCGCAGACCGCAGCCTGCGCCTGCAGGCCCGGGTGTTCGTGGACGCCACGGACACGGGCGAACTCATCCACCAGCTCGGCCTGCCCTGCCGCCTGGGCAAGGAAGGCCGCAGCGACTTCGGCGAGCCCGACGCGCCGGCGCAGCCCGACCGGCTGGACCAGCAGCCGGTGACCCATGTCATGGCCCTGCGCCAGCAGGCGCAGGCGGGCCCGGTGGTGCCCGCGCCGCCGTCCTATGACTTCTGGCGCGCGCACCTGCTGCCCGGACATGCGCACCGCCTGTTCAGTCCCTGCCTGCCGGGCCCGCGGCCGGGCACGTCGGCGCGGCTGCCCCTGCAGGCCTGCCCGCCCGACGGCCCGGTGCTGGACTGGTGGCGTTACCGCCGCGTGGTCAGCAGCGCGCAGTGGGACGACGGCCGGGACGAGGTCACGCTGGTGAACTGGGCGCAGAACGACTTCCGCGGCCACCCCCTGCTGGACGGTCCCGTCCCGCAGGCCCAGGTGCAGGCCCAGGCGCGGGAGCTGAGCCTGTGTCTGCTGCACTGGCTGCAGACCGAGGCCCCCCGGGAAGACGGCGGTCGGGGCTTCCCGCAGTGGCAGTTGGCGCCCGACGTGCTGGGCACCGGCGACGGCCTGGCCCAGCAGGTGTACGTGCGCGAGTCCCGCCGCATCATTGCCCGTCACACCTTGACGCAGACCGATCTGTCGGCGCCGCCCGAGCCCCGCGCCGACGCCGTGGGCATCGGCTGGTACAACCTGGACATCCACCCCACCTGCGTGTCCGGCCACGGCGTCAATGCGCCCGCGGAGCCCTTCAGCCTGCCCCTGGGCGTGTTCGTGCCCCAGCACGCCGACAACCTGCTGCCTGGCTGCAAGAACATCGGTGTGACCCACCTGGCCAATGCCTGCACGCGGGTGCATCCTGTGGAGTGGCTGGTGGGCGAGGTGGCCGGGCTGATGGCCGCGCAGATGGTGAGCCAGGGCCGGGCGGCCGGCGCCTTGGCTGACGAGGACAGCCAGATCCGGCAGTTGCAGCAGGCGCTGGACGGCGCCGGCGTGGCGCGGCACTGGCCCCACGACCTGCTGGCCCGCCGCGTGCGGGCACACTGAGCCCCCAAACCTTCTCTTCAGAATTGAGCAAGACCTTGGCCCGCATCGAACTTCAGGACCTGCGCAAGCGCCTGGGCCCCCACGAGGTGCTCAAAGGCCTGGACCTGGCCATCGAGGACGGCGAGTACGCGGTCATCGTCGGGCCATCGGGCTGCGGCAAGAGCACCTTGCTGCGCGTGATTGCGGGGCTGGAGCAGGCGGACGGGGGCTGCGTGCGCATCGGCGGGCACGACCTGACGCACGCCGCGCCCAGCCAGCGCGGCCTGGCCATGGTGTTCCAGAGCTATGCGCTGTACCCGCACATGACCGTGCGCGAGAACCTGTCCTTCGGCATGCGCATGCGGGGGATGTCCGCCCAGGACATCGCCGACCGGGTGCGGCGTGCGGTGGGCCTGCTCCAGCTGGAACCCTGCCTGGACCGGCGCCCGGGCGAACTCTCGGGTGGGCAGTGCCAGCGCGTGGCCATCGGCCGCGCCCTGGTGCAGGAGCCCGGGGTCTTCCTGCTCGACGAGCCCTTGTCGAACCTGGACGCCGAGTTGCGGCTGCGCCTGCGGCTGGAACTGGCCGAGTTGCACCGGCAACTGGGCCGCACCATGGTGCACGTGACCCACGACCAGATGGAGGCCATGAGCCTGGCGCAGCGCATCGTCGTGCTGCGCGAGGGCCGTATCGAACAGGCTGGCACGCCCATGGCGCTGTACGAGCGTCCGGTCAACACCTTCGTGGCCGGCTTCATCGGTACACCGCCCATCAACCTGCTGCCCGTTGCGCTCCGCGCCGAGGGCGCGCTGCTGCACGCGGTGCTGGCCGGTGCCGCCCGGGTGGAGCTGCCGCCGGCCCTGGCCGAGGCCGCGCGTGCCGCCCATGGCGCCCAGGCCGCGTCAGCGGGCTGGCACCTTGGCGTGCGTCCCGAGCACCTGGAACCCGACGACCGGGGCGAACTGCGGCTGCGCGTGCAGTCCGTCGAGCGCCTGGGGTCGGTGAGCCACGTGCACGGGGTGCTGGCCCACAGCGCCCAGGCGTTGCGGGTGGAGTGGCGGGTCGCGGCGGTTCCGGCGCCCGGGCAGGACATCGGCCTGCGCGTGCAGGCCGGACGGCTGCACCTCTTTGATGCCGGCGGCCAACGCCTGCCCCCGGTCACGGAAGCCCCCACGTGAAGACCCTGCACGGTTGCATCCTGACGCCCGACGGCTTCGTCCAGGGCCATCTGCGGCTGCGCGACGCCCGGGTGGAGGCCGTCGACGGCACGCCCCTGACCGAGGCGCAGGCCGCCGCCAGCGGCCTGCCCTGGGTGCTGCCCGGCTTCATCGACCTGCATGTGCATGGCGGCGGCGGCCACGACACCATGGCCTGCGGTGAAGCGGTGGCTCACATCGCACGCGCCCATGCCCGGCATGGCACCACCGCGCTGCTGGCCACGACCATGACGGCCCCGCGCGCGGAGATCGAGGCCGCGCTGCGTGCCCTGGCCCCGGCCTGCGGCCAGCGTCCGGCAGCGGGTGCGGCCGTCCTGGGCGTGCACCTGGAGGGGCCTTACCTCAACCCGCAGCGCCTGGGCGCGCAGCCCGACTTCGCCCGCACCGCCACCCTGCAGGACGTGCTGGCCCTGCACGCCCTGGCGCCGCTGCGGCTGATCACCATCGCCCCGGAGGTGCCAGGTCATCTGGAGCTGATCGTGGCCCTGCGCGCGCATGGGTTCGTCGTGCAGATCGGCCACAGCGCGGGCCGCTACGAGGACGGCGTGGCCGCGCTGGCCGCCGGGGCCAGCGGGTTCACCCACCTGTTCAACGCCATGACGGGGCTGCACCACCGCGAGCCCGGCATGGCCGGCGCGGCCCTGGCGCACGCGCAGCGCGCCGAAGTCATCCCGGATCTGGTGCACGTGCATCCCGGAGCGCTGCGCGTGGCCTTGCGCTGCATCCCCGAGCTGTACTGCGTGACCGACTCCACGGCGGCCGCCGGGATGCCCGATGGCACCTACCGGCTGGGCCGCCACACCGTCACCAAGTGCTTGGGCGGTGTGCGCCTGGCCGACGGCACGCTGGCCGGCAGCACGCTCACGCTCGACCAGGCGCTGCGCAACCTGGTGGGCCTGGGCCTGGGCGTGGCCGAGGCCTCGCGCCGCACCGCCACGCTGGCCGCCCAGCACCTGGGCCTGGCCGACCGTGGCGTGCTGGCCGTCGGCGCGCATGCCGACATCGTGGCGCTCGATGCCGCGCTCAGCGTGCGGGCGGTGTGGGTCGAGGGCGAGGCGGTGGCGCCGGGGCCGGGGCGCTGAGGCTTTCGAGGAAGGCCACCAGGTCGGCGATCTCGCCGGCCGTGAGGTCGAGCCGGCGCAGGATGCGCTCGCCGTCGGCGTGCAGCCGGTCCTCGTTG
>JBJTZN010000144.1:0-9227 GCA_046087245.1 Rubrivivax sp. | reverse complement strand
CGCCTTACCCGCCCCCACTTGATGTGCCAGTTACTGGTTCGCGAACCAAAATTCGCTAGACCACTCACACCAACCCCCGCAACTCCTCCACCGTGTTCGCATTGAAGAACGCCGCACTGTCGTCGAAGACGACGGTGGCGCAGCGGTGTTGGGCGGTCCAGCGGTCGATCTTGCGCTGGCCGCTGTCCAGGAAGGTTTGAAGGCTTTCCAGCAAGCTGGCCTTGAGAAGGCAGAAGACCGGCTGAACCTGCACCACGGGCTGGCCTTGGGGCTCGGGTTCACGCGTGGCCGCCATGGCGATGTCGGCGCCTTCGGCTTGGGCGGCGGCGGCCAGGCGTTCCACCAGGTCCAGGGGAAAGTTGGGCGTGTCGCAGGGCACGGTCACCAGCCAGGGGGTTTCGCAATGCTCCAGGCCCACCAGCATGCCGGCCAGGGGGCCGGCGAAATCGGCCTGGGTGTCGGGCCACACGGGCACGCCCATGGATTCGTAAGCACCCAGGTTGCGGTTGGCGTTCAGCATGGCCGAGCCCACCTGCAACTGCAGGCGCAGCAGGCAGTGCAGCGCCAGGGGCATGCCCAGGTGGTTCTGCAGGCCCTTGTCCACGCCGCCCATGCGGCTGCCCCGGCCGCCGGCCAGCACCAGGCCGGTGATGTCTTCGGTGGGGATGGTGCTGGTGGTGGTGCCCATCGTCTCAGGCCTCCAGCATGTCGAAGGCCTGCGTCTCCACCTGCACGAAGGCGCGCGTCATGGCGGCCACGGCGCGCCAGGTGTGGGCCCGGGGGTGGGCGTCCACGGCATCGCACAGCGCTTCCACCCAGGTTTGCACATGGGTGCGGAAGAAGCGGCGCTGCTGTTCCAGGTTGCACACGCTGGCGTCTTCGCCGGCGATCAGGTAGCGCATCACCTCCAGCACGAAGGACACGTGGTCCTCGGTTTCCAGGCGGTCGCGGTCGCGGTCCAGACCCAGGACGGCCAGGTCGGTGCGCAGGGCGGCCAGCGGCTTTTCGTTCAGGAAACCGCTGAGGTAGTAAGAGCCGTAGGCGAAGACCTCGGGCTTGCCCACGCCGTGGAACAGGGCGTCGTGCTCGGCCCGGGCCTCGGCCACGGTGGTGCCGCGCAAGGCGGCCACCAGTTGTTGCTAGGGTTCCTGCAGGAAGCCGCCGGCCTGCGGGGCCTCGGTCACGGCCACGCGGAACTCGGCCATCAGCGCCTCGTCCGGGGCTTCCAGCCACAGCCGGGCCAGCAGGCCGTACAGCTCGGCGCGCTGCAGTTCCTCGGCCTCGCCGCTGCCCACGGCCGCGCTGAAGCTGACGGCGGCTGCGGGCGCGGCGGTGGGCGTGTTGGAGGTGGTGGAGGGGTCGGATGCGCTCATGGCCGGTTCCTCACAGATCGGTGATCCGCACTTCGTTCGGGTTGCTGAACATGTCCACCACGCGGCAGTCGCTGCACATCTTCAGGCGCTGCGCGCCCGCGCCCTGGAAGGCGGCATGGCTGCCCAGCTTCTCGATCATGTTCTCGATGGCGCGCAGCGTGCCGAAGGGCTTGGCGCAGCGCACGCAGTGGAAGGGCGCCGCCTCGTGCAGCACCCGGGCGGCCTTGCGCGCCTTGCCGCCTTCGGCCAGCCACAGCCGGGGCTGCAGCGTGATGGCCTGCTCGGGGCAGGTGGTGGCGCACAGGCCGCACTGCACGCAGTTCTTCTCGGTGAAGCGCAGTTGCGGCTGCTGCGGGTTGTCGGCCAGGGCCGATTCGGGGCAGGCGCCCACGCAGCTCAGGCACAGCGTGCACTTGGCCGGGTCCACCACCAGGCTGCCGAAGGGCGAGCCGGCCGCGGGCAGGGCGATCGCCTCGGGCAGGGCGGTGGCTGCGGCGCCTGCCTGCGCGGCGGCGGCCGAGCCGAAGGCCGCGGTGGAGACTGCCGTGCCGGAAGCGGCCGCAACGGCCGCAGGGCCCACTGCGGGGCTGGCCTTCAGCGGTGCCTGGGCCAGCAGATGGTCCAGCGCCAGCTCCAGCGTGGCGCGCTTGTCGGCCTGCACGGCGAAGGCGGCCGGGCGGGCCACGGTGCGGGCGGGGGCGCTGCGCAAGGCGGCGTCCAGGCGGGCCAGGGCGGTGGGGTCGGGGGTGGCGCCAGAGGTGTCGGCGCCGCTGACGCCAGCCTCCACCAGCCGCAGGTGCGTGCCCTCAAAGCCCAGGCCCGTCAGCAGCGCCTGGGCCACGGCCATCTGTTCGGTCAGCGCCTGCCGGTATTCGGGCGCTTCTTCCTCGGTCAGCAGCACCAGCACCTGGCTGGCGCCGAAGGCCAGGGCCGAGAGCCACAGGTCCAGCCCCACGCTGGCGGTGTGCCACACGGGCACCGGCAGCACGCGGGCGGGCAGGCCCTGGATGCTGGACTGGGGGCCGGGCTTGGAGCCGGGCGTGACGATGGGTGCGACACCGGGCGTGACACCGGGAAGGACCCCGGCTTTCAGGCGCGCGGCACGGCCCAGGGCATTGACCACGCGCTCGCCCGCGCCTTCGCTGTGGATCAGCAGGGCGGCGTCGCGCCCGCCGGCCGCGGCGTAGGCATTCAGCATGGTGCGCAGGCGCCGGCCCTGGTCGGTCGTGCCGGGGTAGGTGAAGGACAGGGCGCCGCTGGGGCACACGGTGCTGCAGGCGCCACAGCCCACGCACAGGTGGGGCTCCACGACGATGCCGCCGCCGTCATGCACCACCGCGGCCACGGGCCGGCCTTCGGCGTCAGGACGGCGGCGCGGGCCCGCGCTGGCCTTGCCCTTGCGCGAGGCATCGCTGCGGATGGCCTGGGCCGAGCACACGTCGATGCAGGCGGTGCAGCCGATCTGCTCGTTGCGGCTGTGGGCGCACAGCTTCTGCTGGTAGCGGAAGAACTTGGGCTTCTCGAACTCGCCTTCGCTTTCGCGCAGGGCCAGGGCGGCGGGCACCAGGTCAGCACCCGGCGGCACGTGGCGGTAGCCCTGTGGCGGCTGGTGCTGGGTGAAGGCCGGGGCCTCGCGCAGGTCCAGCACCAGGTCGAAGCTGTCTTCCACGGCCTGCGGCTCACGCGCGAAGTCGATGGCGCCAGCGGCCTCGCACACGCGCACGCAGTCGCGGTGGCTTTTGCAGGCCGCCAGGTTCACCTGGTAGTCCAGGCCGATGGCGCCTTCCGGGCAGGCCTGCACGCAGGCGTTGCAGCGCGTGCACAGGTCCAGGTCGATGGGGTTGTCCTGCGTCCAGCGCGCCTGGAAGGCGCCCAGCCAGCCCTGCAGCGAGGCCAGTTGCCCGCAGTGCACCGGGTGGGTGCGCGCCTGGGGCAGAGGGGCGGGGCCGCTTGCGGGGACACTGTCCATCAGCAGCGTGAGGTTCAGCTTGTCGGCCAGCAGCGCTGTGGATTGCTGCACGCGCGCGGCCGGGCCCACCACCAGGCAGCGACCGGCCGAGCGGTAGGTGACGGTGGGCACGGGCTCGGGCGCGGGCAACTGCGCCGCGGCGATGAGGGCGGCCAGCTTGGGCGCGGACTGCGCAGCATCGCGCGACCAGCCGCCGGTTTCGCGGATGTTGACGAAGCGGATGGGCCGCTCCTGCACCGGGGCCGCGCCCTCGGTCTGCTCGTTCAGTTCCAGGAACAGGCGCTGTTCCTGCGTGCAGGCCACCAGCAGCTCGTCACCCTCGCGCCCGGTCTGCACGGCGGCGCGCTGGAAGGCCTGCGCCTCGCGCCGGCACAGCACCGAGTGGACGGTCTCCAGGCCGTCAGCGCTGGCGCCCGGGGTCTTGCCCAGGGCCTGCCGCACCGTGGCCACCAGGCCCTGCGGGTTCTGCGGTTCCAGCGGCATGGTGCGGTTGCAGTCGCAGATCAGGGTCTTCATGGGCGCGGGCCTCTCAGAAGGGCCGAGGGGGGTCGGCGGGGGTGTCGGTGGGTACGTCAGCGGGCACGGCGGCGGAGGTGTCGGACGTGTCGGACGTGTCGGACGCGGGGCGGGGCGCTGTGTCGGGGGGTGCGTCGGACGGGGTGTCCGGGGATGGGGCAGGGTCTGCTGGAGCCTGGGGTCCGGCGGCCGGCGCAGCGGGGTTGTCCGCGGGCTCAGGCGTCTTCGTGAACAGCCCCAAGGCGTCGGACTGCACCATCTTCTCCAGCATGCCGGCCGGCAACGGGTCGGGCCGGTTGTAGTCGTCGATGTAGATGTCCAGGCCGTCCATCACGTTGAAGTGCGGGTCGGCAAACAGCTTGTGCAGCGCTGCGTTCTTCACGCCCGGGTCCACGCCCTTGCCCACGAAGCGGGAGTAGTCGGAGTCCTGCGTCAGCCGGGCCACGTCTTCCATGGTGGGCGGGGGCGGGGCAGGGGGGGCGGCGGCAGACGTCTCCGTCGGCGCCGCGCGGTGCTGAGACGCACCCTCCGAGGGCGCGGCACCCGTGGTCACCGGCACCGCGCCGCGGCCCGCAATCGCCGCGCTGGCGCTGGCCGTGCCCTTTGGGGTGGATACAGCCGGGGTTGACCGGCCGGCAGCGGGCTCGGCTGGCGGCTCGGCCTCCAGCGTGCCGCCACGCGCCTGCACCTTGCGCCGGGACCAGCGCGACAGGAAGCCGTCTGGCGCGTCGGGCGTGGGCTTCGCGCTGCTCATGCGTTCACCGCTTGTCGGGGTCGACGAACGAGGCGGGCCGGCGCCGCTTCTTGGGCTCGGGCCGGTAGTGCAGGTCCACGAAGGCCTGCAGCCAGGCGGCCACCTCGGCGGGCAAGGGCAGGTTGTCCACGCGCTCCTGGGCGTCCAGCAGCCGGCCAGCCTCGTGGTACGACAAGGTCACCTGTTCCGCCCAGGCGCGGGAGGGGTCTTCGTCTGAGACGCGCCACATCACGAACCACACGGGGGCGCCCGAGCTGAGGTTCAGGTAATAGCCCTCGGCTTCGTCGCGGTGCAGGCGCACGGGCAAGCCGGGGTGCAGGAACCGGGCGGTCTGGCCATCGTCGCGCAGCGTGCGCGGCGTGGCACCGGAGGCGCCATCGTCCTGCACCACCTCCACCGGCAGGTGGCGCCAGTCTTCCCACGCGCTGGGGGCCTTGTGCCGCTCGAACACGACGGCGACTTCCAGGGTGGGTGGTGCGTCCATGCTGGTGGGGGTGCTCAGGGCGGCGGATTCTAGGGGCCGGCCTGTCCTGCGCGTGCGGTGCTGGCGCCATGCCCCCGCCCCCGCGCTGCGCGCGGCGACAAGAAGCCCTGCGCTGCGACAACTTGTCGCACGAAACCCGGGTGCCTACTGATTGCACCCGGGTAAACGCTGAGTCCTAATCCACAGTGCAGATATGAAGTGGCGTTCATGCCCTTCCTGTTTTCGAGGACCCCGCCATGAGCAAACCCTCTCAGCCTTCTGTCTCGCCGGTTTCCCGGCGCACGCTGTTCGCCGGCGCGGGCACCGCCGGTGCTCTGGCTGCCGCCGCCACCTTGCTGCCCAGCAGCCCGGCCCAGCCCCCCGTGGCCGCCGCCGAGCCGGCCCTGGAGGGCGGCGAGGACGGGCGCTACCGCGCCACTGCCCACGTGCTGCAGTACTACCAGACCGCCAAGGTCTGAAGCGCGCCGTACCCGCATCCGCACTCCACTGCCCCATCGGAATCTGCCGTCCTCGGGTTTGTCCTGAGGAGCCTGCCAAAGGAAGTTCCATGCTGCTCACCCGCAAATCTTCATCCGCCGGCGCTTCGTCCTCCGGCCTGGTTGCCAGCCTCTCCCGCGGTGTTGCGCGGGCCATCCCCACCATGGACCGTCGTGCCTTCCTGCGCCGCTCGGGTCTGGGCGTTGGGGCCGGCCTGGCGGCCTCGCAACTCACACTGGTGAAGAAGGCGCAGGCGGCCGATCCGGCCAAGGCCGGCACCGGCACCGGCAAGGTGGAGGTCAAGCGCACGGTGTGCGGTCACTGCTCGGTGGGCTGCGCCATCGACGCCGTGGTGGAGAACGGCGTCTGGGTGCGCCAGGAGCCGGTGTTCGACAGCCCCATCAACCTGGGCGCGCACTGCGCCAAGGGCGCGGCGGTGCGTGAGAACGGCCACGGCGAATACCGGCTGAAGACGCCGATGAAGTTGGTGAACGGTAAGTACGAGCGCATCAGCTGGGACCAGGCGCTGGACGAGATCAGCAAGAAGATGCTGGAGCTGCGCAAGGAAAGCGGGCCCGATTCGATGTTCTTCGTCGGCTCCTCCAAGCACAACAACGAGCAGGCCTACCTGATGCGCAAGTGGGTGTCGTTCTGGGGCACCAACAACACCGACCACAGGCGCGCATCTGCCACTCCACCACGGTGGCCGGCGTGGCCAACACCTGGGGGTATGGCGCGATGACCAACTCCTACAACGACATGCAGAACGCCAAGGCGGCGCTGTACATCGGCTCCAACGCCGCCGAGGCGCACCCGGTGTCCATGCTGCACGTGCTGCACGCCAAGGAGGCGGGCTGCAAGATGATCGTGGTGGACCCGCGCTTCACCCGCACGGCAGCCAAGGCCGACGAGTACGTGCGCGTCCGCTCGGGCTCTGACATCCCGTTCCTGTTCGGGGTGATGTATCACATCTTCAAGAACGGCTGGGAAGACAAGAAGTACATCGACGACCGTGTCTGGGGCATGGACAAGGTCAAGGAAGAGGTGATGGCCAAGTGGACACCCGACAAGGTGCAGGAGGCCTGCGGCGTGGACGAGGCCACCACCTTCAAGGTGGCCAAGATCATGTCGGAGAACCGCCCCAGCACCATCGTCTGGTGCATGGGCCAGACCCAGCACACCACTGGCAATGCCGTGGTGCGCGCCTCCTGCCTGCTGCAACTGGCCCTGGGCAACGTGGGCAAGAGCGGCGGCGGCACCAACATCTTCCGCGGCCATGACAACGTGCAGGGCGCCACCGATGTGGGCCCGAACCCCGATTCATTGCCCGGGTACTACGGCCTGGCCGAAGGTTCTTGGAAGCACTTCGCCAACGCCTGGGGCGTGGACTTCGAGTGGATCAAGAAGCAGTATGCCCCCGGCATGATGAGCAAGCCCGGCATGACGGTGTCGCGCTGGATCGACGGCGTGCTGGAGAAGAACGAGCTCATCGACCAGGAAAGCAACCTGCGCGGCCTGTTCTTCTGGGGCCACGCGCCGAACTCCCAGTCCCGCGGGCTGGAGATGAAGCGGGCCATGGACAAGCTGGACCTGCTGGTGGTGGTGGACCCCTTCCCCAGCGCCACGGCGGCCATGGCCGCCATGCCGGGCAAGCCCGACGACCAGAACGCCAAGCGTGCGGTGTACCTGCTGCCGGCCACCACGCAGTTCGAGACGGCGGGCTCGTGCACGGCGTCCAACCGCTCCATCCAGTGGCGCGAGAAGGTGATCGACCCGCTGTGGGAGAGCCGCACCGACCACATGATCATGACGCAGCTGGCCGACAAGCTGGGCTTCGGCAAGGAGCTGGTGAAGAACTACAAGATGGTGCAGGGCAAGGGCGGCATGGAGCCCGAGGCCGAGTCCATCCTGCGTGAGATCAACAAATGCGTGTGGACGATCGGCTACACGGGCCAGAGCCCGGAGCGCTTGAAGGCCCACATGCGCAACATGCACGTCTTCGACGTCAAGACCCTCAAGGCCAAGGGCGGCGTGGACAAGGAAACGGGCCTGAAGCTGGACGGCGAGTATTTCGGTCTGCCCTGGCCGTGCTACGGCACGCCGGAGATGAAGCACCCGGGCTCGCCCAACCTGTACGACACCTCCAAGCACGTGATGGACGGCGGCGGCAACTTCCGCGCCAACTTCGGTGTGGAGCGTGACGGCAAGTCGCTGCTGGCCGCCGATGGTTCCTACTCCAAGGGCTCGGACCTCACCACCGGCTACCCCGAGTTCGACCACCTGCTGCTGAAGAAGCTGGGCTGGTGGGACGAGCTGACGGATGAGGAGAAGGCCAAGGCCGAGGGCAAGAACTGGAAGACCGACCCCACGGGCGCCATCATCCGAGTGGCCATGAAAAACCATGGCTGCCACCCGTTCGGCAACGCGCGCGCCCGTGCGGTGGTGTGGAACTTCCCGGACCCCATCCCCGTGCACCGCGAAGCCCTGTACAGCAACCGCCCCGACCTGGTGGCCAAGTACCCGACGCACGACGACCGCAAGGCCTTCTGGCGCCTGCCCACGCTGTTCAAGACCGTGCAGGAGAAGAACAAGGACATCGGCAAGACCTACCCGCTGATCATGACCAGCGGCCGCCTGGTGGAGTACGAGGGCGGCGGCGAGGAAACCCGCTCCAACCCCTACCTGGCCGAGTTGCAGCAGGAGATGTTCGTCGAACTCAACCCCAAGGCCGCCAATGACCGTGGCATCCGCAACGGCGACTTCGTCTGGGTCAAGACGCCGCCCATGCAGGCGGTGCCCGAGTTCAAGGGCATCCGCGTCAAGGCCATGGTCACCGAGCGCGTGGACGCCGAAACCGTGTTCCTGCCCTTCCACTTCTCGGGCCGTTGGGGTGGCATCGACCTCGCACCGTACTACCCCCAGGGCGCCAAGCCGATGGTGCGCGGTGAGGCGGTCAACACCGCCACCACCTACGGCTACGACAGCGTGACGATGATGCAGGAAACCAAGACCACGGTCTGCCAGATCGAAAAAGCGGCATGAGACCCCCAAGCTCGCTTTCGCCGTTCGCAGCCACTCGCGAGTGCCCCGCACTCGCTCGGCGCGGCTACCCCCCGAGGGGGCCGTCCGCCAGCGGCCCGGCCAAGCCGGTTCCGCGGCGGGAAGAGTGATTCTCGAGGCATTTGATCCACCGGAGTTATCGCCATGGCAAGAATGAAGTTCATCTGCGACTCGCAGCGTTGCATCGAGTGCAACGGTTGCGTCACCGCCTGCAAGGCCGAGCACGACGTGCCCTGGGGCGTGAACCGGCGCCGTGTGGTCACGCTCAATGACGGCGTGCCCGGCGAGAAGAGCATTTCCGTGGCCTGCATGCACTGCTCGGACGCGCCCTGCATGGCGGTGTGCCCGGTGGACTGCTTCTACCGCACCGACGACGGCGTGGTGCTGCACGACAAGGACGTGTGCATCGGCTGCGGCTACTGCTCTTATGCCTGCCCCTTCGGCGCGCCGCAGTTCCCCAGCAACGGCACCTTCGGCCTGCGCGGCAAGATGGACAAGTGCACCTTCTGCGCTGGGGGCCCCGAGGCCAACGGCAGTGCGGCCGAGAACGAGAAGTACGGCCGCAACCGCCTGGCCGAAGGCAAGCTGCCGGCC
>JBJTZN010000143.1:0-6743 GCA_046087245.1 Rubrivivax sp. | reverse complement strand
GAGCGCGCGGCCGGGCCCTCGCCGATCATGATGTCGATCTGGTAGTCCTCCAGCGCCGGGTACAGGATCTCCTCGACCACCGGGCTCAGGCGGTGGATCTCGTCGATGAAGAGCACGTCGTTCTTCTCGAGGTTGGTCAGCAGCGCGGCCAGATCCTTGGGCTTTTCCAGCACCGGCCCGGAGGTCTGGCGCAGGTTCACGCCCAGTTCGGCGGCGATGATGTGGCTGAGCGTGGTCTTGCCCAGGCCGGGCGGGCCGAACAGCAGCACGTGGTCCAGCGCCTCCGCGCGCATGCGGGCTGCGCCGATGAAGATTTCCAGTTGTTCGCGTGCCTTGGCCTGGCCCACATACTCGGTCAGGCCCTTGGGACGCAGCGCCCGTTCGATGGCCTCCTCGTTGGGCGAGCCGGCCGTGGCGCTCACCACCCTCGGGGTGGCCGGACCTGACGGTCTGGGGGGGGCGAAGTCATCGGTCTGGATGGCCATACAGTGATTATCGACCCACGGTCCGGCCTGCCCAGGCCTGTCTTGCGGTCAAGGCTCGGTTTCACGATTTCGAATCCGCAGACGCCCGCGGGGACGGTCGGGTCTCGGTAAACTGCCCAGCGTGAATTTCATTCGCCACCGCCTGCGCGCCTGGACCTGGACTGCCCTCGTGGCGGTGCTGGCGCTGGCGCTGCTGCCCACCGTCAGCCGCGCCTGGGGGCTGGGCGCCGAGCCCGTGGGCATCCACGCCATGCTTGAGGTCTGCACGACCGACGGCGTGCGCATGGTCCCCATCGGCGAAGGTCAGGCATCCCCCGACACCCCAGCGCACCATGCGGACGCTTTCGAGCGCTGCGCCCACTGCGTGCTGGGGGCCGCGCCTTTGGTCTTGCCGCCCATCGCACCTGTCGGGTACACCGCAGACCCGCGGGCGCAGGCCTTGCCGGCACTGTTCTGGCAAGCCCCGCACACGCTTCACGTCTGGGCCGCGGCCCAGCCCCGCGCACCGCCCGTCCACTCCTGACCGTCGAAAGCCGTCCGCCGAAGGTGACCTGGCAGGTCGTCCTTCCTGGCGGATGTCCGATGTCCACCAGGCCCCCTGGGCCTGGACGTGTCCAGGAGTTCAGATGTCTTTGCGTTCTCCACCCCCTTTGGCGACGGCCCATGGGCTTGTCCTTCGTTCGCCGGCCGCGCGTCTTCGGCGCTCCAGCCTGTCGTGTGCCGCGCTGGCGCTGGTGTGGGGCAGTGGTGCCCTGCAGGCGCAGACCGGTGCGGCCGCACCCTCCGAGACGTCTTCGCTTGAAGCCACCCAGGCCGTCACCGTGACCGGCACGCGCGAGCGCGTCCTCGTCATGGAAACCCCCGCTTCGGTGGGGGTCATCAGCGGGCGTGACCTGCGCTTCACCGGGCCCATGCACCCGCAGCAACTGCTCGGTCAGGTGCCCGGTGTGGCCGTGGCCGTGACCAACGGCGAAGGGCACAGCACCGCCATCCGCCAGCCCTTCACCACGGGGCCGCTGTACCTGTACCTGGAGGACGGCATCGCCACGCGCGCCACCGGCTTCTTCAACCACAACGCGCTGTACGAAGTGAACCTGCCCGGCGCTGGGGGGGTGGAGGTCATCCGCGGGCCTGGCACGGCGCTGTACGGCTCGGACGCCATCGGGGGCATCGTGAACGTGCTCACCCGCGCGCCATCGGCGACCTCTGAACTGTCGCTGTCTCCCGAGGTGGGCAGCTTTGGGTGGCGGCGCGTGCTCGCCGATGGCAACCTGTCCTGGTCACCCGACTCGGCACTGCGGGCCGCGGTCAACGTCACCCACACCGATGGTTGGCGGTCGGCCACGGGCTACGACCGGACCTCGTTCAACCTGCGCTGGGACCACGCCCTGTCCGCAGGCGTGCGGACCAAGACCATCCTGGGCGTCACCCACATCGACCAGCAGACGGGGGCCAATGCCCCCCTGGTGCTGGCCGACTACCTGAACAACCCGAAGAAGAACAACTTCTCCATCGCCTACCGCAAGGTCCGCGCCCTTCGCGTCTCCACGGAGCTGGAGATCGAGCAGGGCGCCACCCTCTGGACCTTGACGCCGTACCTGCGCTCGAACTTCATGGAGTTGAACGGCAGCTTCAACCTCGCCTCGGACCCGCGCATCGAGAAGTCCGACGTGCAATCCCTGGGCCTGCTGGCCAAGTGGCGGCACGACGTGGGCGGTCCGATGCGTGTGCGCCTGGTGGCCGGGCTGGACCTGGAGCGCAGTCCGGGCACCCGGGTGGAGGACGCCCTGAACCTCACGCGCGTGGGCTCGGGCGCCAACACGGCCTACACCGGCTACACCCTGGGCAACCGGATCTACGACTACGAGGTGGTGTTCAAGAGCGTGTCCAGCTACCTCCACGCCGAGCTGTCGCCTCTTCCGTCTGTGCGGGTGAGCGCAGGGCTGCGGGCGGACCGCCTGAGCTTCGACATGCGCAACGCGCTGACCACCGCCACGACCCAGGCGTCCACCCGGGTCTATGGACAGCAAGCGGCTGGGCAGGCCGATTTCTCGCACCTGAGCTCCAAGCTGGGGGCCACCTGGGCGCTGACACCCGTGCTCAGTGCCTATGCCTCGCTCAACCACGGCTTCCGGGCACCCTCCGAGGGGCAGCTCTTCCGCGCGGGGAGCGCCGCCAATGCCCCTGATGCCTTGGCCCGAGCGCAACTGGCGCTGGCGCTCAAGCCCATCAAGGCGGATCAGTTCGAGGTGGGCTTGCGGCGTCAAGGTTCGCAATGGCAATGGGAGGCCGTGGCCTATGACCTCGTCAAGCGCGATGACCTGGTCAGCCAACGCGATCTGGCCACCAACCTCTCCACCAACGTGAATGCCGGCAAGACCCGTCATCGCGGAATCGAGCTGTCCCTGGGCGGGCGCCTGGCCCCAGGGTGGCGCCTGGACACCGCGCTTTCCAGGGCGAAGCACACCTACGAAGACTGGGTGACGGCCACGGCCAACTTCTCCGGCAAGGAGATGGAGTCGGCCCCGCGCCTGATTGCCAACACACGGCTGTCCTGGTCGCCACGCCCTGGTGCCACGGTGCAAGCCGAATGGGTGCGCATCGGCCCCTACTGGCTGGAAGCGTCCAACTCGGCCACTTTCGGACAGTACGCCGGGCATGACGTCTTCAACCTGCGCTGGCGCCAGGAGGTCTCGCCTCAGCTGGCCTGGTTCGCACGGGTGATGAACCTGAGTGACAAGCGCTACGCCGACAGCGCTTCGGTCTCTTCCAACACGCCGGTGTATTCACCCGCCCTGCCGCGGGCGCTGTACGCGGGCCTGGAGGCTCGGTGGTGACCCGCGGGCTTGAAGTGCCGGCACGCCACGGCCTGCTGCCCGGGCCTGCTTGGGGTTTGCGCTGCATCGTGGCCTTGCTGATCTGGGCCTGGGTGTCCACGGCCTGGGCCCAGCACACCGGCCACGGTTCCACCGCACCGCAACGCCGGGCGCCGCCCGCGCTGGCCATGGGGGCGGCCTTTGCGCCCGATGGCGTGCTGTGGGTGGTGGGACTGAACCCGGCGCGCCGCCTGTTCGTGCAGCACAGCGCCGATGCCGGGCTCACCTGGGGCGCACCCCGGCTGCTGGACATCGGCCAGGACGTGGTCTCCGCGCACGGTGAGAACCGGCCCAAGATCGCTTTCGGCCCTTCGGGCCAGGCGGTCATCACCTACACGCAGCCGCTGTCACGACCCTACACCGGCGAGATCCGCATGCTGCGCTCGGACGACGGCGGGCGCAGCTTCTCGGCGCCGTTCACCGTTCACCGCGACAGGCAGTTGATCACCCACCGCTTCGAGTCGGTGGCGTTCGACGCCCATGGCGTGCTGCACACGGTCTGGGTGGACAAGCGCGATCTGGAGGCGCTGAAGGCGCGCAGCCGCGGCTCGTCGGTGGCCTACCGTGGCGCCGCGATCTACCGCAATGAGTCCCGCGATGGCGGGCAGACCTTCGGCCCGGACCTCAAGGTGGCCGACCACAGTTGCGAGTGCTGCCGCATCGCCCTGGCGCCCACGCCGTCTGGCGGGCTGGCGGCCCTGTGGCGCCACGTGTTCGAGCCCAACGAGCGCGACCATGCTTTTGCCACCTTTGGCGGGGGTACGCCGAGTCATGGTGCGGCGGCTGAAGGGCAGGTGCCGGGCAGCGTCCCCGTGCGTGCCACCCTCGACCGCTGGGCCCTGGATGCCTGCCCCCACCATGGGCCGGGGCTGACGCTGGCTGCCGCGGGCGGCTATCACGCGGTGTGGTTTGGCATTCGTGCGGGGGTGCCTGCAGTCCGCTATGGCCGGCTGGATGCCCGAGGTGCGCCCGCCAGTGAAGTTCAGGCCTTGCCCGACGCTGCAGCCGAGCACGCCGATGTCATCAGCGCGGGCCGAAGCGTGGCGATCGTCTGGCGCAGTTTCGATGGCGAGGCCACGCGCTTGCGCGCCTGGGTGTCCGAGGATGACGGGCGGTCGTTCCGCCTGCGGGAGCTGGCGCGCAGCGCGGACGACAACGACCACCCGCGTCTGGTGCGCCGCGGCGACGAGGCTTTTGCCGTGTGGCGCACCGCCAAGGAAGTGAGGGTTGAACGTGTTCTGCCTTGATCCATTCCTCCCCGATCGGCTGGTGCGGGCCGTGCGTGTGCTGCGCGTGCTGTGCGCGCTGTGGGCGGCGGCTGCGCTCTTGCCGGCCCATGCCGCACCCCGCGCCGTCGAGGTGTTTGACCGCCCCGCCTGGGGCGCGCTGCAGGCCGGGTTGACGGCGCCGGCCATCGTGGTCTTCACCGCCACCTATTGCGCGCACTGCCCGGCGGTGATGGCCCAGTTGGCGCAGGACAAGCGCCGGTTGCAGCCCTCGGCCCAGCTGATTGCCGTGGTGATGGACGCCGTGCCTGGCGACGATGACGCGAAGCTGCTGCGCGACCCGCACCACCGCCCGCTGGATCGCCTGTTCGCCTTCCAGGGACAGGCGGCGGCGCTGCGTCATGCGGTGGACCCGTCGTGGCGGGGCATCACACCTTACGTGGCCTTCCTCCACCCCGGCGAGCCGCCGCGCTGGGTGACGGGTCCGCCCAAGGCACAGGACCTGGCCGCCTGGGCCCGCAAGCGTTGAAGATGTTTCCCCTTGAATCCCTCTTTCCCACAGGAGACCGACCGATGAAGAACCTTCTTGCACGTCATGTCGCCGTGGCCGCGGCCACGATCTGCCTGGCCTTGACGGCCCAGGCCCAGACCACCGTCAAGGACCCCTGGGCCCGGGCCACCGTGGCCCAGCAAAAGGCCAGCGGGGCCTTCATGCAGTTGCAGTCGGCCAAGGGCGGCAAGCTGGTGTCCGCCTCCTCGCCCGTGGCGGGTGTGGTCGAGATCCACGAGATGGCCATGGACGGCAACGTCATGAAGATGCGTGCGGTGCCCTCCCTGGACCTGCCGGCTGGCAAGGCCGTGGACCTGAAGCCTGGTGGCTACCACGTCATGCTGATGGACCTGAAGAAGCAACTGAAGGCCGGCGACACCGTGCCCATCACCTTGGTGGTGGAGTCGGCCGGCCAGCGCGAGACGCTGGAGGTGAAGGCGGCGGTGCGGCCGCTGAGCAGCCAAGGTGGGTCAGGCGACAAGGGCCATCACGGCCACAAGCACTGAGGGCGTTCACCCGATTCGTGCTGTACCCGGCCCCGCCCGCAAGGGCCGCAAGACATGGGACGGCTCGGCGCCTTCTTGTCGGACACCAAGAGCCCTTGAAGTTTCCCCAGACACCACGGTTTCGGCGCGTCTGTGAAGCGACGGCTCAGCGGCTCAGTGCCTTCAGCGCCAGCTTGATGCCTTCGCTCACGGCCACGCCAGGGGGCAAGGCCTTGAGCGCGGCGTTCGCGTCGCGCTCGTTGTAGCCGAGCGCGACGAGGGCTTGCACGATGTCGGCTTGCGCATCGCTCGCGGCCGAGGCGGCGGGCAGCGCCAGGTCGGGCCCCAGCTTGCCCTTGAGCTCCAGCAGCAGCCGCTCGGCCGTCTTCTTGCCGATGCCGGGCACCTTCACCAGGCGGCCGGCTTCCTGCCGGCTCACGGCCTGAGACAGATCGGCCACGCTCAGGCCCGACAGGATGGACAGCGCCGTGCGCGGGCCCACGCCGCTGATCTTCACTAGCTCGCGGAAGGTGGCGCGCTCCTCGTGCGTCAGAAACCCGAAGAGCTGCTGCGCGTCCTCCCGCACGACGAAGTGGGTCAGCAGCGTGACGCGTTCACCCAGGCCGGGGAGGTTGTAGAACGTGCTCATGGGCACATCGATCTCGTAGCCCACGCCGCCCACGTCGACGAGGATCAAGGGCGGGCTCTTCTCCGCCAGGGTGCCAGTGATGCGTCCGATCATGAAGCCGGATTGTGCGGCCGCGCGAGGGGCAGGCAACCAAAGCAACGGCTCTGGCGCTGCAGGTGTGACAAGGACTTCACTTGGGGCGTTAACGTGCGGCGTGCCACTTGGAGTGCGTTGGTCACGCCATCACTGCTGCGACTCGCCCAACGCCGCCCCGAAGTTGTTGCATCGCCCCTGTGCAGGCACAGGGGGAGCCTCACACCGATTTCAGTTAGAGGCATCCGTCGGAGGATCTGTTCGTCTGCGGGTGCAGTCACCTGTAGGCTGACGTTCAATGGCGGGTGTTGTTTATTGATATTTCCCTAAATGGTGACATCACCACAAGCTGGCCTGTTTCCAGCAGGCGGCAATGATTGCGGGCCGGCGCTGAGCGCTC
>JBJTZN010000142.1:0-16986 GCA_046087245.1 Rubrivivax sp. | reverse complement strand
GCCGTTGGCGCTCCGCTTGAGCGAAGGGTTAGGCGTCACTCCCTCAGAGGGATATCTCGGATCTCAAACTTGCACCAACCCCCTTTGTCTGTTCCCAGTGTCATCCCTTGCTCCGCAAGTAGGTGGGTCCAGTTCACTACGTGAAATGAAGTGGCATCGTTTCCGCCGGTCACGACACTGAACCGCATCGTTGACTTTGTCTTGACCCCAGGCATGAAGACCTGGCCGTCCGTTCCGCCACCACCCCGATAGGCTTTTATCTTTGGCCACTTCTCGCCAGTATTGGAAATCAAGTAAGTGTCCCTGCCGTTGGCTCCGCCATAGTAGACAGCGAGACGAGCCGAAAAGTTTGACAAGTTCTCGTACTGAAAGACCCCAACAATTTTACCTGGACCTTCACGCTTTAGCGAAAGAACTTCAAGTTGAAAGCGGCCATCACAGGTCGCTACATTCGAAGTTTGCGCGTTAGTGCCAGGAATCCAAAGAAGTAGCGCTGCGAATGTTGCAAGGCTTGGTACATGAGATTTCACTTCTTTCCTTTCCGCTAGGACTAGTCAGACAAGAGATCGATCCGATTTGACTAGGTTCGGACCGAGTTCAGCGTCAAATGTGACGCCTAACGTTTGAGTTCAGCGGACGGCAAAAAGCGCAGCTTTTTGACGGTCCGCTGGAACGAATTGTTAGAGCACCTTGTTGATGCCAAGACGCACGAACAGGAAGAAATACATGATTGGCCAAAGGAAGAAGAACTTCAATTTGCCCGACGTGACGTTATAGAGCGTGTTGTACATAGGGTGCCACTCGATAATTTTGCGGAGAACCGCGCGGCTCAAGTAAAACCCGGTGCCGATATAGAAGAGAAACGCCAAGTTGCCAAATAGGCTGGAGCTGAATGACGACGCAATTACGACGAGCAAGATGAAGGCGCCGAGGCAGCCAGCCCAGTGAAGAAAAGCGACACGAAGGCGCATGCTCTCTTGTTCGTTGGTGACTTCGGGTGAATCCAAGGTTTTCTCCTTTGAAAAATGAGCGTCGGCGGGATGCCTTGTGCTCTAACGTGTTATGGACGACACCACGCTGTCGCCTAACACGGCAACTGTCGTCCTAATCGGGTGCGGCTGACGTGGCCTATGTGCTTGTCGCATCAAACTTTCCTCCCTGTTGACTGTACGTTCATACAGTCATAAATTCGCCGTCAAATGCAGCGCTTGCTGACAATTCTGTCAACACTGCGCCGCCTTGCCAAGGGAGGCCATCATGGTGTTTACGCGACAAGCTCAGGTCCCCGGACGCACGGACTTCAGACCTGTGGCTGCGACGGCGGCCCTGCCGCCCTTGAAGTCCGTTCGGCTACTGGACCAGTTGCGAGAGCGCATCCGGCTGCTGCACTACAGCTTGCGCACCGAAGAGGCCTATGTGTACTGGGCGCGGGCCTTCATCCGTTTCCATGGGTTGCGGCACCCGGCCGAGATGGGCAAGGCGGAGGTGGAGGGGTTCTTGATGCACCTGGCCGCGCAGAAGGGCTTGTCCGCATCGACCCATCGGCAAGCCCTGTCCGCACTGATCTTTCTCTACGACAAGGTGCTGGGCCTGCAGTTGCCGTGGCTGGCGGAGATTGGCCGACCGGTGCCCGTACGGCGCCTGCCGGTGGTGTTGTCGCGTGACGAGGTGACCGCCGTGTTGGGTGGTCTGCAGGGCGTGCACCGGGTGCTGGCGCGGCTGCTGTACGGCACGGGCATGCGCATCAGCGAGGCTTTGCAACTGCGGGTCAAGGACGTCGACTTTGCCCACCGCGCGCTGATGGTGCGCGAGGGCAAGGGCGGCAAGGATCGCGTCGTGATGCTGCCCGACGCGCTCGTGGCCGAGTTGCGCGATCAACTCGGCGCCGCCCGCCAGTTGTGGGCGGCGGATGTTGAGGCGGGTCGTGCCGGTGTGGCGATGCCTTCGGATGCGCTGGCGCGCAAGTACCCTCGGGCGAGCGCCAGTTGGACCTGGTTCTGGGTGTTTCCGCAGGATCAGCCATCGACCGATCCGCGCAGTGGCGAGGTGCGCCGGCACCACCTGTACGCCGAGACCTTTCAGCGGGCCTTCAAGCGGGCGGTGCTGTCGACCAAGGTGGCCAAGCCGGCCACGCCTCATACCTTGCGGCACTGCTTTGCCACGCACCTGCTGCAAGCCGGCAGCGACATCCGCACGGTACAAGAGTTGCTCGGCCACGCCGACGTGGCCACCACCATGATCTACACCCATGTGTTGAAGGTGGGTGGCATGGGCGCGCGCAGCCCGCTGGATGCTCTACCGCCCGCTCGATGTTCATTCACGGCGGCAGCGTGATGGAAGGACCGCATCTGCGGCCCGTGACCCTGCGGCCCGCTGGCATCTTCCGGCGGACCGAGCAGTTCCGCCGCATCAGGGGGTTCCTCCCTTGCACCGGGAGCTTGCACCTTGAACCCACTGTGCCGCCTTTCTAACAGACCAAGCATGCGGCGCGAAGAAGGTCGATCGCTCGTCGGGTTCGATCCTTCCCTTCAGCGGCGGGCCGTCCCCCAGGGCGTATCGCGCTACGGTCAGAGCCAACATGCCGCCGTCTGGCAAAGATATCGCAATGTTTGCCGTGGAGGCCCCGTACGTTGGACGTCCGAAGGACCGGGAGCGGGCTTCACCGCGTAGCAGCACAGCGACCATTTCGCCTGCGCTTGCGGTCTTGCCGGTGGTCACGACGGCGAACGGAAGCCCTCTGAACTGTGCCAGCGACCCACTGCCCAACGAAACGAAGCGTGGATGCAACTGGGACGTCACTTCGCTTGCCCAGATGGGTGATCGAGGCTTGCCCCATGGCGCGAACCGGGCTGTGTTGCCGGCACTCAGCAGCGGCTGCATCACAGCGACAGCCGGCCAGGCGTTTCCGCCCTTCTGTTCGGCAAGATCGATGACCACTCCGCAGACGTCGGCTCCTCGCGTGACGCCATCGATGACTCCGTTGGCCCAGGTCGCAAACTCCGCGGTGGACTTCTCATCCACGAAGGTGGTTTGCGGAAGGCGCAAGACAAGGATCCTGTCGCGCCCGACCTCAACCAACTGCGCCAAGGCGCTGCGGTCCATCAGGATCGTGGGGGTAGCAGACTCCCATCGCTTCCACTGTTCCGCCGGGATGGCGAACGTATGGCCCTCGGTGTCGAGCGTCCTCAGGTATGCGTTGATGGCGCCGTAGAGCTCATCTGGCGTCACGCGCCCGGGACTTTCCGTGAACTGCAAGACCCGCAGCTTGGCACCATGACTCGCTGCCTGATCCTTGGCGGGGACCCGGTGTGTCTCGACAGCTTGAACAACGGTCATCACAAGCTTCTCGGCTTCGAGCCGCGAAAGAGTCTCCTGTGCTGACAGCCTTCCTGCGCTCAGGAAGAGAGCTCCGCCAAGGAGCAGCAAGTGCAGGGTGTGCGGCAATCTATGCTGGGCCATGCGACCTGGGCGTGACGTGACGCCTGAAACCAAACGTTGCTGGTAACCCGCGAGAGCACCAGGGTCAAATCTGGCATTGAGGCCAGTATCGTCGCAACACCTGCCCCCGTCACTCCCGCACTTTACTCACGGCGGCAGCGTGATGGAAGGACGGTGCCTGCTGCGCAGGCAGCGGCCGGCAGCGACGCAGGGTGACGGCGGTCCGTCTCGGGCGTATATTTCGTGCCGGTCGCTTGTCGTGCCGCTACGCCGCCGCTCCCTGACTCAGGTGAATCATGGCCTTCGCATCGCTACGAACCCTGCAACGCGCCACGACTTGGTGTGTCGTTTCCTGAGGCGATGGCCGCGCCGCCAGAGCGCGCCGATGGCTCGGCGCTTGAAGATCACGAGGATCTGCGCGCCCGCCGGGGGCTGGCCCAGGTGCTGGAAGACGGGCCCCTCAAGCGCGAGTTGCTGGGCACGCCGCCCGCCCCTCCGGCCCCGCCCGGTCCACCGCTGGGGTACAGCG
Organism: Rubrivivax sp.; assembly: GCA_046087245.1. Taxonomy (GTDB): domain Bacteria; phylum Pseudomonadota; class Gammaproteobacteria; order Burkholderiales; family Burkholderiaceae_C; genus Rubrivivax. The sequence continues at coordinate 13,019 of JBJTZN010000142.1, read as the reverse complement.
CGCGCTTGACCTTCGATGGGCCGGCCGCAGAGTACTTCCGCATCTGGATCGTCAACCTGCTGCTCACGCTGCTGAGCCTGGGCGTGTACTCGGCCTGGGCCAAGGTGCGCAAGGCGCGCTGGTTTGCGCAGCACACGGCCCTGCTGGACGATCGCTTCGATTACCACGGCCAGCCGTGGCGCATCCTGGCCGGGCGCGTGCTGGCCGTAGGGCTGCTGGCGCTGTGGACCTTCGCCTTCAGCCTGTCGCTGTGGCTGGGCCTGGCGGTGCTGGGCCTGATGCTGGTGGCCGGGCCGGCGCTGTTTGCCGGCGCGCAGCGCTTCAAGCTGGCCAACACCAGCTGGCGCGGCCTGCGCTTTGGTTTCAATGCGCCGCGTCGCCAGGTGTACGCCGTGTGTGTGCCGCTGCTGCTGGTGTGGACCCTGGGCACGGTGCTGAGCGAAGCCGGGGCGCCGCAGGCGTGGGTGCTGGGCACCGCGGTGGCGCTGGCGCTGCTCCTGCCCTGGGCGCATGAGCGCTTGAAGCGGCTGCAGCATGCCCACGCCGTCTTCGGTGATCAGCGCTTTACCTTTGAGCGCGCCAGCACGGCGTTCTACTACCTGTACGCCACCGGCCTGGTGCTGGCCATCGCGGGCGGGCTGCTGGCCGGCCTGGTCATGGCGCTGATCTTCAGCACGAGCGCAAGCGGGTCGCCGGCGCAGGACCCGCTGCGCTATGTGCTCACCGCGGCCGGCACCCTGCTGGTGATGTGGATTGCGGTGTGGCCCTTCTTCGCCGCGCGGACCCAGCAGATCGTGTGGAGCCGCACGCGGTGGGGCGATCAGCTGGGCTTTGCCGGGCACATGCAGGGCTGGGCCCTGTGGAAGCTCGTGCTCGGGCACACCTTGCTCACGCTGCTGACGGCGGGCCTGTACTGGCCGTTTGCGGCGGTGGCCATCGCCCGATACCGCATCGAGGCCATCGAGGTCCTGGGGAATCGACCGTTGCAGGAGCTGTCGGCGCAGGCCGCCCCCGTGTTGCCGGGCCGGGCGGCCGGGGACGCGGCTGCCGAGTTCTTCGGCCTGGATCTGGGATGGTGACCGCCGTGGGGGCCGAGGCCAGGTCCGGGGCCGGGTCCGCGATGCCTGACGCCGCGCGGCTGCGCTGTCCTGGGCAGGTCTTCGACGGCCTCTCCTCGGCCGGGCGCGCTGCCGTGGCGTGGATCGAGAAGGATGCGCTTGTGGTCGAGGTGCCGGATGCACGCGACGCGGCGGCCGCTCCCATCCGCTCCCATCACCCGCTGGCCACCCTGGGGCTGGGGGAACGCTGGCAGCGCGGCCCCTATCCCATCGTGCTGCCGGCGGGGGGCACGCTGTGGCTGCAGGGCGCCGATGCCGCCTTCGTGGGCGCGCTGCTGCGCGGGGCGGGCCGCCGCCACCCGGTGGCACGTTTGTGGCGCTCCTGGCCTGCGGTGCTGGCTTGCTTGCTGATGCTGGTGGCGCTGCTGGTCTGGCTGGACCGCCAGGGCGTGGCGCTGGTTGCGCGCGCGGTGCTGCCCCTGGTGCCGCTGAAAGTGGACGAGGCAGTGGGCCAGCGCGCCTGGGAGACGGTGGACCGCAACTGGTTCGCGGCCTCCAGCCGCGAGGGCATGGACGTGAACCTGCGGCTGCGCTTTGAGGCCATGGCCCAGGCCTGCGGCCAGGGGCGCAGCCTGCGCCTGGAGTTCCGCAGCAGCAAGAGCGGACCGGGTTTCAATGCCTTGGCCCTGCCGGACGGCACGGTGGTGCTGCTCGACGGCATGGCGCAGGCGCTGACCGAAGACGAGGCCCTGGCGGTGCTGGCGCACGAGATCGGCCATGTGGTCTACCGCCACGGCATGAGCAGCCTGGTCCGGTCGTTCGGGCTGCTGTCCGTGGCAGGCACGGTGCTCGGTGATTTTTCGACCGTGGCCGCCTCGGCCCTGGGCACGGTGCAGGGGTTGCGCTACTCGCGCGAGGCCGAGCGCGAAGCCGACCTCTTCGCCAGGCGCTGCCTGCTGCGCGTGGGCGTCGATCCCCGCGTGATGGCCACCCTGTGGAGCAAGCTGGCGGCTGAAGCCGCCCGCCAAGGCACGGACGCCATTCCCGTCTGGCTCAGTACCCACCCCGGGCTTGACGAGCGGCTGCGGGCGGCACAGCAGCCCTGAGCGCCGCCGTCTGCGGGTGCGCCAAGCAGTACCCGCTGACGCTGTCCACTGGCCAGTGATGAGAAAAGGCCTTGTCGCGCGCACAGCCGCACAACTCAGTGCACCCGCGTGGGTAGAAAACAGTAAACGTAACGGTGGGAACCGCCTCCGAGCTGCAGACCGACAAGGGCATCGCCCGATGTCCAGCCAGTCTCCATGGAAGCTTGCGATCTTCCGAACCAGCTAAGATTCCTCGGGGTGAACCCCTCATCACCCCCCCGAAACCAACCTGCATGTCCAGACAAGAGGAGAGTTAAAAAATGATGACGCATTTCAGCCGTTTCCTGGCCGTTTCCGCTTTCGTCGTATCACTGCTGTGGGCTGTCTCGCCAGCGCGTGCGCAGTCGGAGCAGGACTTCACCCTGGTGAACGGCACGGAATACGACATTGAAGAGGTCTATGTCGCACCAACGACAAGCAAGACCTGGGGCAAGGACATCTTGGGAGATGGGGTTCTGGATGCCGGAAAGTCCAAAAAAGTCAAGTTCCGCTCTGGCACGACGAATTGCTTGTACAACATGATGGTGAAGTGGGCCGACGGTTCTTCGACTGAATGGACCACCAACTTCAACCTTTGCAAGATCAACAAGATTACGCTGCTGTACAACAGAGCGACTGATGTGACGACCGCGGTCACCGAATGAGATAGTCGTCAAGGGGCTATCCAGGCGGGGGACAGGTGGTCGCGGAAATCTGAACACGACACAGGGTCGAAGTGCTGCTCCGATGGGCAAGGATAGAGCCCGTGTTTGGAGGAGCACAGCAGATGAGCAGACGACCGCGCCGGAATCACTCACCGGCAGTCAAGGCCATGGTGGCTGTCTCAGCCCTGGGCACGGTGCAGGGGTTGCGCTACTCGCGCGAGGCCGAGCGCGAAGCCGACCTCTTCGCCAGGCGCTGCCTGCTGCGCGTGGGCGTTGACCCGCGCGTCATGGCTACCCTGTGGAGCAAGCTGGCGGCCGAAGCCGCCCGCCAAGGCACGGACGCCATTCCCGTGTGGCTCAGTACCCACCCCGGGCTTGACGAGCGGCTGCGGACGGCACAGCAGCCCTGAGGGCCGCCGCCCCTGGCGGATGGCGCTGATTTCGTGAATTCAGCACTGATTCAGCGTCCTGTGGCTGCGTGCACCAAGCCTGCCCAGGCACACTGCCGCGCAGGACTGGCAGCCCGGGTCGCGGCGACATGGATGCTCAATTTCTTCACTCCCTGGTTGCAGACATCGCGGTATCCCTGACCTTCGGCGCGCTGGTGGTGTGCCTGTCGGTGGTGTCGCGTCACGCTGCGCTCAGGGGCGCGGTGGTCTACGCCGCGGGCTACCTCGGCTTCACGGCCGGTGCCGCCCTGTTCTTGCTGCTGGTGGACAAGGAGACGCAGAGCGGCCGCCACCCCTGGGTCTCGCACCTGGCCGTGATGGCGGCCCTGGCCGGCTGCGCGGCCATGGTTCATGGCCTGGCCCGGCTGCTGGACGTTGCCACGCACCGCGGCCTGGCCCTGGGGGCCTGGGCGCTGGCGGGCGGGATCGCGGCGCTGTCATGGTGGCCCTGGCCGTGGCCGGAGAAGTCTGCCTTGAACATGCTGTTCAGCCTGGGCAATCTGCTGGGAGTGGTGGGCCTGCTGTTCGTGTTGCTACGCCCGCACCCCCAGCCCTACCGACTGCCCGCGTGGGCCGCGGGAGGCTGCGTCCTGCTGCTGGCCCCCCTGTACCTGCTGGCGTACCTGCAGGGGTTGCCCGGCCTGGACCTGGCGGTTCTGCCCTCCTACCGTCATTGGGTCTGGCTGGACCTGGCGCTTTGGAACACCTTCAACCTGTGCGTGATGATGCTTGCCAGCTTTCGTGCGCTGCTGATCCTGGCGCGTCAGGCCCGCACCGATCCGCTGACGGGCTGTCTGAACCGCAGAGGCCTGGACGAAGAGGTGGCCCTGCTGGCCACGCGCGTCAGCCCGAACGTGCCCGTGGTGGTGCTGTCCATGGACATCGACCACTTCAAGGCCATCAACGATCGCTGGGGCCACGCCGCTGGCGATGCCTACCTCAAGGCCTTCGCTGCCGAGTTGAAGGCCTGCATCAGACAGACGGACCTGCTGGCCCGCACGGGCGGCGAGGAATTCGTCGCCCTGCTCATCGGTTCGGATGAGAGCGCCGGCCACCGCGTGGCCACGAAGATCCTGGAAGGCGTTCGCCGTCTTCGTGTTCCGCATGACCAGCACGAGATCCAGACCACCGTCAGCGTGGGCCTGGGCGCGGGCCAGGGTCTGGCCTCGCCCAAGGCCCTGCAGGCGCTGCAGGCGCGATCGGACAAGGCGGTCTACGCCGCCAAGCGCGGCGGGCGGGACCGCATCAGCCTCGCCGCACACGACGCGACGCCGCCGGCTTGAGCCGCATGGCGGAGTAGTCGTCATGGTCGGCGATGAAGCATTCATCCACCCCGGAACTGGAATCCCGTCGGTGAGGCGAAGTGCCGGCTCACCCCGAAAAACTGATGGGGCGACTGCTGCAGGGCTGACGTCTGGCCCGCTTGCGGCCGCCGCCTTGCCGCGCTGAAGAGGTCGCCCGCGGCGTTCATGCACGAGACCTGCCGCTGCGCAAGCCGACCGGGCAGGAATGGCCCACCCGCGTCGGGACTTCGAGAACTTCGGGCCCGTCCTACGAGGTCATGGAACGCAAACGAGCCCGCAACGCTTCCGTCAAGGGTGCGGCCAGGCGGTGTGTCGGTCGATGCAGCGGCGTGAGCAGGGTCACCTTGTACGGGATGCGCACGGTCAGTGGCCGCACCACCATCGCCGGTCCGGCACAGGCTGCCGCGGTCATGGGGTTGACGATGGCCACGCCCAGGCCTTGGGCCACCAGCGCGCACACCCCGGCGGCACTGTGTGTTTGCAGGCGCATCTGGCGCATGACGCCGGCCTGGGCGAACAGCGCGTCGATCTGGGCCCGGTAGGGGTCGTCATCGGCCAAGCTGACGAACACCTGTTCCGAGAAGTCGTCCAGACCCAGCGGCCCCTGGGATGCCAAGGCATGCCCTGCCGGCAGCACCGCCACCTCGGCCAGATCAGCCAGCACCTCAGCCCGACAGCCGCTGGGCGCATCGACACGTTCGGTCAGCGCCAAGTCGAATCGCTGTTCGCTCATCCACGCCTCCAGCACCGGGGATTCAGCCGGGACGATGGACACCGCCGTCAGCGCCGCCGCTGGGCATGCCGCCAAGGCGCCGGGCACCAAGGCGTGAGCGAGCGCGGGTTGGGCCAGCAGGGCGAAAGCCTGGGCCTCGGCCCGGCCCAAGGCCCGTGCCTGCGCCTGGACCTGGGACAAGCCTTGGTAGTGGCGCTGTACGCTGTCGAACAAGGCCAAAGCGGCTGCCGTAGGCTTGAGTCGCCCATTGCCGCGCTCGAACAGGGCGTAGCCCAGGCGCTGCTCCATCAGCGCGATCTCGCGGCTGAGCGTGGGCTGGGAGCTGTGCAGCGCCTGCGCGGCGGCCGTGACGCTGCCAGCCTGCATCACGGCACGGAAGACTTCGACTTGGCGGTGGCTGATGGGCATGGCGTCGGCATATCCAAAATGGATGCTCAAGCAATGATTTTCAATTGGACCGCATGAGCTGGCGTCGGCATGCTTCGCCCATGCTGACCGACGACCAGACCCGCTCCCTTGCCCGCCAGTTCGGCACGCCTGTGTGGGTGATGGACGCCCCCACCGTCCGCCAACGCCTGGCCAGCCTGCAGGTCTTCGACGCCGTGCGCTACGCGCAAAAGGCCAACCCGAACGTGCACCTGCTGCGCCTGCTTCGCGAAGGCGGCGCCAAGGTGGATGCCGTGAGCCGCGGCGAAGCGCTGCGCGCATTGGCTGCGGGCTATCGAGACGGCAGCGCGCGCGCCGCCACGCTGTTCGAGGCGGCCCAGGCTGACATCGTCTACACCGCTGACCTGCTGGACCGGGAAACCCTGGACTTCGTGCTCACCATGGGCCTGGTGGTGAACTGCGGCTCCATCGACATGCTTCGCCAACTCGGCGAGCGGGCGCCCGGCCATGCGGTGTGGCTGCGCTTGAATCCCGGCTTCGGCCATGGCCACAGCAAGAAGACCAGCACCGGGGGCGAGCACAGCAAGCACGGTATCTGGCACGCCGACCTGGGCGAGGCGCTGGGCGTGATCCAGGCCACCGGTCTGCGCCTGGTGGGCCTGCACGTGCACATCGGCTCGGGCGTGGACTACGGGCACTTGGGCCAGGTCAGCAGGGCCATGGTCGACCCCGTACGACAGGTGAAGGCCGCCGGGCTGGACTTGGTCGCCATCTCGGCCGGTGGCGGCCTGTCCATTCCCTACCGCAAGGGCGAGCCACGCATCGACCCGGCGCATTACTTCGGCCTTTGGGACGCTACCCGCCAGGAGGCGCAGGCGCTCATGGGCCACGGGTTGCGCCTCGAAATCGAGCCCGGCCGCTATCTGGTGGCCGAAGCAGGCGCCCTGATTGCCGAGGTGCGGGCCGTGAAGCGTCAAGGCCGAGTGCCCTTTGTGCTGGTGGACGCCGGCTTCAACGAGCTGATGCGCCCGGCCATGTACGGCGCGCACCACAACATGCGCCTGGTCAGCGGCGACGGACGTTTGCTGGCCGGCGCCACTCCCAGCGCCGTTGCCGGCCCATTGTGCGAAAGCGGCGACGTGTTCACGCAAGGCGCAGGCGGCGTCATCGAACTTCGCGCCCTGCCTCAGGCTGCGGTCGGCGACTTCCTGGTGATCGAGAACACTGGCGCCTACGGCAGCTCGATGAGCAGCAACTACAACTCCCGACCCCTGGCTGCAGAGGTTCTGCTGGACACGGACACGACGCGACTGATCCGCCGCCGCCAGAGCGTCGAGGAACTGCTGGCGCTGGAGTTGGGCACCTGAAGCTCTGTCGAGGTGATGACGTGATCCGACAGGTGTACCGCCATACCCCGTCAGTCCACCTGGTGCATGCTGGACAGCTGCCATCCGACGTCTTACCATTCTTCGATCGATCGAAGTGCCACACCGTGAACCCTACTGCCACCCTTTCCTCGAAGTACCAGATCTCCATACCCAAGGCTATCCGGGCAGCGCAGCATTGGGAGGCGGGAGTGACGTTCGCCTTCATCCCGAAGGGCACGGGCGTGCTGCTGGTGCCCGTTCCCCGTCTGGAAGCCCTCAAAGGCATCGCCCGCGGTGCATCGCCCGAGGGCTACCGTGACAGGTCGGACCGGGTCTGATCAGGTGATTGCGTTCACGCAGATCTGTCACGTCGTCGCGCTCGACACCCCCATCGCGCTGGCCGCAGCGGAGGCGGCACGGGCGCACAAGCTGGCGACAGCGGACGCCATCGTCTTCGCCACGTCACAAAGCAAGGGGGCGCGACTCCTGACTTGCGACGGTCACTTCAAGGGGTTGCCTGGCGTGACGCTCATCGAGAAGGGCAAGCACTGAACGCGCGCTGCGCGCGCTCCAACGCTTCGATGGATGGACGCCATGAAGGGCGTCGAAGGCACCCCGCCTCTCACAGCACCCCCGCCAGCGCCCTTCTTGCCTGCGCCTCGTCCATCGCCATGCGCCTGGCCCAGTCGGCGATCTGGTCGTCGCCGATGCGGCCGACGTTGAAGTACGCCGCAGCCGGGTGCGCCAGATAGAAGCCGCTGACGCTGGCCGCGGGCGTCATGGCCAGGCTCTCGGTCAGGCCCATGCCGATCTCGCCCGCCTTCAGCACCTCGAACATCTGGGACTTGACGCGGTGGTCGGGGCAGGCGGGGTAGCCGGGGGCAGGGCGGATGCCGCGGTATTGCTCGGCGATCAACTGTTCGTTGCTCAGCGCCTCGTCGGGCGCATAGCCCCAGAACTCGGTGCGCACGCGCTGGTGCAGCCGCTCGGCGAAGGCTTCGGCCAGGCGGTCGGCCAGGGCCTTGAGCAGGATGGCGGAGTAGTCGTCGTGGTCGGCGATGAACTGGCGCTCCTTCTTGTCCACACCCAGGCCCGCGGTGACGGCGAACAGGCCGAGGTAGTCCGGCTTGGCACCAGGCCCGGTCTTGGGTGCGATGAAATCCGCCAGGCAGCGATTGGGCCGCTTCACGCCGTCCACCACCGGCCGCTCGGTCTGCAGGCGCAGCGGTGACCAGCGCAGCAGCACCTGCTCGCGCGATTCGTCGGCATAGACCTCGATGGTGTCGTCGTCCGCGGTGTTGGCCGGCAGCAGCGCGAAGACGCCGTTGGCCTGGAGCCAGCGGCCTTCGATCAGGCGCTGCAGCATGCGCTTGCCGTCGCTGAAGACGCGCTGCGCCTCGGCGCCCACCACCTCGTCGCGCAGGATCTGCGGGAAAGGCCCGGCCAGATCCCAGGTCTGGAAGAACGGGCCCCAGTCGATGCAGGCCGCGATCTCGGCCAGGTCCACGTTCTTCAGCACGCGCCGGCCGATGAAGCGTGGCTGGGGCGGCGTGTAGGCGGCCCAATCGATGGGCGTCTTGTTGGCGCGCGCCGCGGCCAGGCTGACCAGGGGCGTGACCTTCTTGTTGGCGTGCTGCTGGCGCACCCGCTCGTACTCGGCGTTGAGCTCGGCAATGTAGGCGGTGGCGCGCTCATCCGACAGCAGGTCCGAGCACACGCCCACGCTGCGCGAGGCGTCGGGCACGTAGACCACGGGGCCCTCGTAGTGCGGCGCGATCTTCACGGCGGTGTGCACGCGGCTGGTGGCGGCCCCGCCGATCAGCAGCGGGATCTTCTTCAGCCGGAAATGCTCGTCGCGCTGCATCTCGGCGGCCACGTGCTGCATCTCTTCCAGGCTGGGCGTGATCAGGCCGGACAGGCCGATGATGTCGGCGCCCTCGACCTTGGCCTTCTCGAGGATGTCCTGGCACGGGACCATCACGCCCATGTTCACGACCTCGAAGTTGTTGCACTGCAGGACCACGGCGACGATGTTCTTGCCGATGTCGTGGACGTCGCCCTTGACGGTGGCGATCACGATCCGGCCCTTGGCCTTGGCCTGACCGCCCGCATCCAGCAAGGCCTGCTTCTCGGCCTCGATGTAGGGCAAGAGGTGGGCCACGGCCTGCTTCATCACGCGCGCGCTCTTGACCACCTGGGGCAGGAACATCTTGCCCGCGCCGAACAGGTCGCCCACCACGTTCATGCCGGCCATCAGCGGGCCTTCGATGACGTGCAGCGGGCGGCCGCCTTCGGCCTGCACACGCTGCCAGGCGGCCTCGGTGTCCTCGACGATGAACTCGGTGATGCCGTGCACCAGCGCGTGGCTCAGGCGCTCGTCCAGCGTGCCGGCGCGCCAGGCCAGGCGGGCGGAGTCGTCCTTGGCCGCGCCCTTGGCGCTCTCGGCGATCTCGATCAGGCGCTCGCTGGCGGTCTTGTGCTCCTCGCCTTCCTTCCAGGCGGGCATCCGGTTCAGCACCACGTCCTCCACGCGCTCCCGCAGCACCGGCTCCAGGTCGTCGTAGACGCCGATCATCCCGGCGTTGACGATGCCCATGTCCATGCCCGCGCGGATGGCGTGGTACAGGAACACGGTGTGCAGGGCCTCGCGCACGGGCTCGTTGCCGCGGAAGGAGAAGCTCACGTTGCTCACCCCGCCCGAAACCTTGGCGCCGGGCAGGTTCGTCTTGATCCAGCGCGTGGCCTCGATGAAGTCCACGGCGTAGTTGTCGTGTTCCTCGATGCCGGTGGCAATCGCGAAGATGTTGGGGTCGAAGATGATGTCCTCGGGCGGGAAACCCACTTCGTCCACCAGGATGCGGTAGGCCCGGGCGCAGATTTCGGTCTTGCGCGCAAAGGTGTCGGCCTGGCCTTTCTCATCGAAAGCCATCACCACGGCGGCCGCGCCGTAGCGACGCACGAGCGTGGCCTGGCGCTTGAACTCGGCTTCGCCCTCCTTCAGCGAGATGGAGTTGACGATGCCCTTGCCCTGGATGCACTTCAGGCCGGCTTCGATCACCTCCCACTTTGAGGAGTCGATCATGAGGGGCACGCGCGCGATCTCGGGCTCGCCGGCGATCAGGTTCAGAAAGCGCACCATGGCGGCCTGGCTGTCGAGCATGGCCTCGTCCATGTTGATGTCGATGATCTGGGCGCCGTTTTCCACCTGCTGGCGCGCCACGGCCAGGGCCTGCTCGAAGTCGCCGTTCAGGATCATCCGGGCGAAGGCCTTGGAGCCGGTGACGTTGGTGCGCTCGCCGATGTTGACGAACAGCGATCCCGGGCCGATGAGCACGGGTTCCAGGCCGGACAGGCGCATGGGCGGTACAGCAGCAACGCCGCGCTCGTCGCCGTGGACGCGGTCATGCGAGCTGTCCAAGGCGCTGGTGGGGTGCGATGCGTCCGGTGCAGGCAAAGGGTTCATGGGCGGGGTCGAACACTCGCAGGTGAGGGGGTGGTGCGCCGTTGGATTCCACAGCCCGAGCGGACCGTGAACAAGTTCACGAACATGTGGGCCCGGTGGACACGGCCGGCCTTACAGCGGCTGAACAGCCCTGGCAACGCTTCGCTGCTGTGGCCCAATTATCCGATGGAGCGCAAACTGCCGCCCCAGGGCTTGGGGCGCGGTGACTTCATGTCTGCCCGCCTTGCCTGCCCGCCTGGCCACAGCAGCAACGGTCATGAGGAACTCATGCACGAACGCTTGACAGACGCCAGCTGGCAGGCCTTGCCCTACCTGCCGGCCCCGCTGGGCGGGGGATTGGGCGGCCCGGAGCGCAGCCGGCTGACGGTGCTCGAGTTGCGGCAGATCCGGCAGGTGGTATCGGTGCTGCTGGGATCGGACTCGCAGATGTTCGTCCGCGAGACCTCCGTGGGCCCGGGCTACGAGACCGTCCGCGTCATGGTCGCGGTGCCCCGTGCACTGCCTCGCAGGCTGGCGTCGCAGGCGGCCCTGGCCGACAGGCTTGGCGGCCTGCTGGAAAGCCGACGGGCCAAGGTGATGGTGACCGACCCGGACTGCCAGCTCTCGGAAGAACTCCAGGGCTTCCAAAGCGCCTCCTCGAAGTACTAGCCGCCCGGCCGAAAGCTCCGCGAATGTCGCGATCACGGCCCCTGCTTGGCAAGTGACCCTGGCGATCTGTGAAAAAATCGACACCTAGCAGCGTGTCTGCGCCAACGCAATTTCAAGATCCAAGCCTGGCGCAGGGGTGATTCCGCGGTGCCGCGTCTTGGGCTTGGGATCAATGGGTGGGTTTGAACGCCGTGGACATTGGAGACCTGAGAAAGGAGCGGATTCGCTTGGCCGTCGAACGATGGCTGGGAGAGGATGTGCCCATCTTCATCCACCTGATCCCGGACGGCTTCGGGGACAAGGAGCTGCGGGTGCTGGTGGACTACGACGGCACGCTGTACGACAAGAAGCGGGTGGCCGATATCGTGCATTCCGGCATCCAGAAGCCGGGGGACAAGCTCAGGCTGCGGCTGATCCTGGTGGACTCCGACACCCCGGACGAGGTGGAACACGAGCGTATCCGCAGGCTGGGGGTGAAGATCTAGCGGCCCCGTGCCTGCTGAGGCCGCCGCCTCCCGGTGGCCCCGCTCAGCGGCTGTGGGAGATGAGGCCGGCCAGCGGGCCGGCTGCCCGCACGCCCAGCCCGGCCCGTCGGGCGCTGCGCGGGAGCGGCGGGTCTTGCGCCTCGTCCAGTACCTGCGCCGCCTCCTGCGGCAGTGCCGCAGCAACGTCGGCACCACGGCGCATGGCCACGCCCACCGCCAGGATGTCGATGACCAGCAGGTGCAGGATGCGGCTGACCATGGGCACGTGGGTGCTGACGTCCTCGAGATGGTCGACGATCAAGGCGACGTCGGCCCGGCGGGCCAGCGGCGAATGGCTGGCCGTGATGGCCACCACGAAGGCCCCTCGTTCATGCGCCGTGTCGGCTACCGTCACCAGCTCGTCGATGCGCCCGCTGCTGCTGATGACCACCGCCACGTCACCCGGCCTGAGCACCTTGGCCGCCAGCAACTGCAGGCGCGCGTCCGTAAACGAGGCACTGGACAGGCCGAAGCGCAGGAACTTGAACTGCGCGTCGTCGGCCACCACGCGGTAATGGCCCACCGCATAGAAGTCCACCCGCTGGGCGGCCGTGAGCAGCTCGATGGCGCGGTCCATGGTGTCGCGGTTGAGCTGGTCGCGCACCTGCAGGATCGCCGAGGCCGTGTTGCCCAGCACCTTCACGCCCAGCTCCAGCATGGTGTCATCGCCCGTGACCTGGGCATGCGTGACGGGCACGGTGCCCGTCAAGCCCGAAGCCAGTCGCAGCTTGAAGTCCGACAGGCCCTCGCAGCCCAGAGAACGGCAGAAGCGGATCACGGTGGGCTGGCTCACACCAGCCGCGCGCGCGATGGCGGCGATGGGGTCGTTCAAGGTCGAGCGCGGATGCGCCAGCACATGATCGGCCACCCGGCGCTCGGCCGGCGACAGGTTGGGCATGGCGCGCTGGAGCTGACCCAGGATGGCCGAGCCAGGCGCGGCCTGCTGGCCCCGCAACTGCGCGGCCAGCACGGCAGCCGCCCCGTCGAGCGTGGCGTGCTCGGCCGTGATCACGTAGGTGGGAATGGCCCGCAGGTACGGGCTGAACCGCCCCTTGTCCTCGAAGCGGGCCCGGAACGGACTGCGGTCAAACCACAGGCCCAGGCGCGGCACGATGCCCCCGCCGATGAACACGCCGCCCGTGGCCCCCTGGGAGACGGCCAGGTTGGACGCAGCCGTGCCCAGCATGGCGCAGAACGTCTCCAGGGCCTGCAGACACACGGCGTCCGAGCCCTCCAGCGCACGCCGCGTGATTTCGGGTGCCGGCAGGGCGTGCGCCGGGCGCCCGGCGCGGTGCAG
>JBJTZN010000141.1:0-6124 GCA_046087245.1 Rubrivivax sp. | reverse complement strand
GCGCTCCATGGTGATGTCGGGGTTGTAGCCCTGGACGAAGGTGCCGTCGCGGTTGCAGGACAGCAGGTCTCCGATGGCTTCCAGGCCCATCTCGCGGTACATCTCGGCGTAGCGGCAGCGCGTGACGTCGAAGTCGAAGCGCTCGTCGGTGGCCTGCAGCGTGGTGGTTTCCAGAGCGCCGCCCGTCTTCCAGTTGTCGTACAAGCGGATGAAGGCCGGCATGCCGGTGTCGCCACCGGGGGCGGCGGCGGCCAGTGCACGGCCTTCCTCGATGGCCGCCTTGCGGATGGACTTGTCCAGGATGTCGCGCGCCTGCTCCAGGCCCAAACGGGCCACCAATTCTTCCCAGATGGGCTTGATGACCTGGGCTTGGAGGCGGCGCTTTTCAAGGACGGGGATGGGCTGCATGGGGTGTCCTGGGGGTGCTGACGAGGTCTGGTGCTTCATGGGCTGCACGGGCGACAGAGGCTTTGGGGGCTTCAGGGACTGACGCCGCCCCGATGCGCAGCCGCGCTGTTCCCGGGCTTGGGCTTGCGCACCCAGCGGATGGGCTGCTCGCGCGGGGCTTGCGGGGGCGCACCGTGGTGTCGCAGGGCTTCGGCCAGGGCCTTGCCACTGCCGTCGGCCAGGGCCGCCTCGCGGGCCGCTGCCACGGCCTGCTCCGCCGCCTGGGCCTGCGCCTGGTCGGCGGGTGCCAGATGCTGCAGCACGTGCAGCAGTTGCTCGCGCCCGCGGTCGTGCGTGCCGCCGTAGCCTTTCACCAGCCGGCAGCAGCGCGCGATCTCCAGCCCCAGCGGGGCGTGCAGGCGGGTGCCGCCGCGCACGGCCTCCAGCCATTGTTTGATCAGCGCCTGCTCGGCGGCCCAGCGGCTGCCCAGCGGCAGCAGCGGCTTGAGCAGGCCCAGCGCACGCAAGGCCAGCACGCCGGTAACGGTGTGCGTGCCGATCTTCAGCGGCAGTGCCCAGGCTTGCAGCCCCCGGGCCTGGCGCCGCGCATCCCAGGCCAGCAGGCGGCGCGCCAGGGCCGGCGGCAGCAGGGCGGCGAACTCGGGCACGCCGGGCTTGAAGTGATCGAAGACCTTGAGCACGTCCTGCGGACCGGCCCGCACCTCGTCGCGCACCCTTTGCAGCCGGGCGTGGCGGCTCTTGAGCTCGGCCACGCGGATGACGTCGTCGAAGGCCATCCACACCGCCAGGCCGCGGGCCACCTCCCGGGTGATGGGGCAGTCTTCAGCCGAGAGCCCAGGCGCGGTCACCGTCTGCCCGGGCTGGGCCGGCGCGTGCACAGGTTCCTTGTGCGGGCCTTGCATCGTGCTTTGCCCCTGTTGCGCCTGCTCAACTTGCCACACGGCCGCCACACGGTCCAGATACTGCCGCGCGTAGCCGGCGCCCTGGTAGGCGATGAGGCGTTCGCAGCCCAGCGTCAACAGGGGGCGCAGCACTTCGGGGAAGCGGGTGTTGCCGGCCAGCACGCGCTGAGCGGCGGCCGTGGCTGTGGGGGCGGGCCCGCCGTTCCCCTCGGGTGCGGGCGCGGGGGCGGGCAGCCCGCTGGCGGGCTTTGCAGGGGAGGGTGCCGCTCCCGTGCCCAGCACCTGCGCCACAAAGGCGCCGCGCGTGCGAGCGCCGGCCACTTCATCGCAGGCCGCTGCAAAGCCTTTGAGGCTGGCCTGGGTGGAGGCGGCGCTGCCGCCGCCAGCCTTCACGGCGCCCTCAAAGTGCCGGCGCTCGAAGGGCAGCAGGCCGCTGCCGGCAATCGCGCCCAGCATCACGGCGCTCACCACCGTGCCGTGCTGGCGCGCCAGGCCCGCCATGTCCAGCACGTGGTGTTCAAGGCTGAAGGCGGCCACCAGCCGGCGCAGCGCGGCGTCGTCCAGGCGCCCGTCGCCCGGCGCCATGCGCTCCAGCGTGGTCAGGGTGCGGGCGGAGGAGCTGAGCACCCGCGTGCGTTCGGCGCTCAGCATGCCGTTGCTGGCCTGGCGCGCGGTTTCCAGCAGTTCGGACGACACCAGCGCGTCCAGCGCGCCGGGCACGGGGCTGAGGTTGAACACCAGCGGGGTGCCTGCGCGTTCGCTCTCGCGCTGGGGGTCGAACTCCAGGTAGTAGGTGGTCGAGCCTGTGCGCTGCGCCACGCCGGGGATGGAGGTGGCCTGCGAGCGATGCCCGGCCAGGCGCGCCGCGTCCACCAGCCATTGGGTGAGCACGCCGCCGCCCTCGCCGCCCAGGGCGCAGATCAACAGGGTGATGGGCCGGTCGATCGCCAGGGTCGTCTTTGCGGGTGCGGTCATGGGGCGGACCTCCCGGTCACGAGTCTTGTCTCGGGTGGGCAAAACGTGCTGCGGCAAGGCCAGGCCGCACGGTGTTCCGTGCTTGGTGACGGCACGTTGTTCAAGGTGCACAAACGGCTCATGCCGCCCTCAACCATGAGGTCACAGTACGCCGCAGCCCGTCCACCAGGCGCTCGCCCCAACGCGCGTGGCGCACCACCTCGGCACGGTAGAAGCTGGGGCACAGCGTGGCGGCGTGTGCGTTCTCGCCGCACAGGCCGCAGCCTACGCAGCCTTCCAACACCGTGGCCACGGGGTCGACCTTCAGCGGGTCGGGGTTGTCCTTCAGCCCCAGAGTGGGGCAGCCCGAGAGCCGGATGCAGGCGTGGTCGCCGTTGCACACGTCTTCGTCCACGCCGTACTTCACGCGCTCCACGCGCTCGCCGCGCGCCAGCAGCCCGGCCACCCAGGGCTTCAAGCGGCGCTGGCGCTCAAGCTGGCACTCTCCCTCGGCCACCACCACCTTCAGGCCGTTGAAATCACTGGTGAAGGCTTCCACCAGCGTCTGCCGCATGCGTTCCACCTCGTAGGTGTGCACGGTGCGCATCCATTGCACGCCCAGCCCCTGCAGGGCGGACTCGATGGTGCGGTTGGTGTGGGCCAGGCTGCGGCCCTTGTCAGCGGCCGAGGCCTTGTCGCTGGCCCCCGGGGTGGAAATCAGGTCCTGCGTGCCGGTGGCGCTGGTGTAGCCGTTCTTGAAGATCAGCAGCACGGCGTCGTCGCCGTTGAACAGCGCGCTTTGCACGCCCGTCAACAAGCCGTTGTGCCAGAAGCCACCGTCACCCATGATGGCCAGGGTGCGGCGCTGCATCATGGGCGAGACGCCTGCGCGGCTGGCCAGGCTCATGCCGTAGCCCAGGATGGAATGGCCCATGGAGAAGGGCTCGAAAGTGCCGAAGGCGTGGCAGCCGATGTCGGCCGCCACGTGCAGATCGCCCACCTGCTGCTGCGCGAGCTTCAGGGCGGAGAACACCGGCCGCTCCGGGCAGCCCACGCAGAAAGTGGGCGGGCGCGCCGGCAGCGGCGCGGCCAGCAGGGCGGCCGCGGCCTCGCGTCGGCGCGTGATGTCGGCCAGCCACTGGCGGCCTTCGGCCGACACCGCCCCGGGCAGGTGCTGGTCGGCATAGGCCAGCAGGCCGCGCGCCAGCACTTCCACGGTGTACTCGCCGCCGCTGGGCAGAAGGTCCTTGCCGTGCAGGCGCGTCTGCACATCGGCGCGCCGCAGGTGCAGCGCGATCTCCTGCTCCAGGTACTCGGGCTGGCCTTCCTCGGCCAGCAGCACGGCCCGCTTGCCGGCGCAGAAGCCCACCACCTGCTCGGGCACCACGGGGTAGGCCACGTTCATCACCAGCACCGGGATCTCGGCGTTGCCGCGGCCGTCGGCCAGGCCCAGCTGCTGCATCGCGCGCTGCAGCGCGGGCCAGACGCCGCCCTGCACGATCAGCCCCAGCTCCTCGCGCCGGCCCGGCATTTGTTCGTTCAGGCCGTGCTCGACGATGTAGCGCCGCGCGGCGGGAATGCGCTGCTCCACCTTCAGCTTCTCTTGGCGGAAGGTGACGGGCGGGTGCGCCAGGCGCATGTAGTCAAAGCGCGCGGGGTCGCTCATCAGCGCGCGGGTGCTGATGGCCGGCGCCCGGTTGTCCTTCGTGGAGAAGCTACCGCGCACGTGGCAGGCGCGGATGCGCAGCTCCAGCAGCACGGGCATGTTGGAGGCCTCGGACAGGCCGAAACCCTGCTCCACCATCTCCACCAGCCGGGGCAGGTCCGGGCGTGGGTCCAGCAGGCACATGCCGCTCTTGAGCGCATAGGCGTGGGTGCGCTCCTGGATCACCGAGGCGCCCTCGCCGTAGTCCTCGCCCACCACGATGAGCGTGCCGCCCATCACGCCGGGCGACGACAGGTTGGACAGCGCGTCAGCCGCGACGTTGGTGCCGACGATGGACTTCCAGGTCACCGCGCCGCGCAGCGGGTAGTGGAGGGATGCGCCCAGCATGGCGGCGGCCGAGGCCTCGTTGGAGCAGGCCTCCACGTGCACGCCCAGGGTGTCCAGGTAGTCGCGCGCCTGCACCATCACGTCCAGCAGGTGCGACACCGGCGCGCCCTGGTAGCCGCCCACGTAGGACACGCCGGATTGCAGCAGTGCCTTGGTCACGGCCAGGATGCCCTCGCCGTGGAAGGTCTGGCCGGCGCCCAGCTTGAGCGATTCGATTTCCTGGCTGAAGGAGACTTCCATGGTGCGTTCCGGGGGAGGCTGGTGAAGAGGGTGCTGCGGACAGGCAGGTTGCGGTGTCGCGGGTGCAGTCGAACGTGCGGTCTCGTGGGGTCGAGTGCGGTCCGGCGGCCTTGTTCAGAGCCCCAGCTGCCGCGCCGCCAGGTCCTTCATGATCTCCTCGGCGCCGCCGCCGATCATCATGACCTTCACCTCGCGGTAGATGCGCTCGCTCTTGGTGCCGCGCATGTAGCCCATGCCGCCCAGGGTCTGCACGGCGGCATCGGCGCAGAACTGCATCGTCTGGGTGGCCTGGTTCTTCAGCAGGCACAGGTCCGCCACGGTGTCGGGGTCGTTCGGGTGGGCCTCGAAGCGCGCACACACCTCCTGCAGCATCGCCTCGGAGGCGCGGATGCGCATGCGCATGTCCATGAGCCGGTGCTTCACCACCTGGTGCGCCACCAGCGGCTGGCCGAAGGTCTGGCGCGTGCGGGCCCAGTCCAGCGCCTCGTCCAGGCACACCTGCGCGAAGGCGCAGGCCCCGGCGCTCATCAGCAGCCGTTCGCCGTTGAAGTTGGCCATGATCGTGCGAAAGCCCGCGTTCTCCGGCCCGATGAGGTGGTCGGCCGGCACGCGCACGCCTGCAAAGCGCAGGTGGGCCGTGTCGCTGCACCACCAGCCCATCTTGGCCAGCTCGCTGCGTTGAAGGCCGGGGCTCGCGCCCGGCACGGCGATCAGCGAGATGCCGCTGGCTCCAGGGCCCCCGGTGCGCACCGCCACGGTCAGCCAGTCGGCGCGCAGGCCCGAGGTGATGAAGGTCTTCTCGCCGTCGATGACCCAGTGGTCGCCGTCCATGCGCGCCGTGGTGCGCAGCCGCGCCACGTCCGAACCACCACCGGGTTCGGTGATGGCCAGCGCAGCGACGGCCTCGCCCGCCAGCACTGCGGGCACGATGCGCTGCTGCAGTGCGGGGTGGGCCTGCTCCACGATGGGCGGCAGGCCGATGTTGTGGGAGAAGAGGCTGGCCATCAGCCCACCGCTGCCGGCGCGGGCGATCTCCTGTGCCGCGGCCAGGCGGAACGCGAAAGGGCAGGGCGTGCCGCCCAGGTGTTCCGGGTAGCCCAGCTGCAGCAGCCCCATCTGTGCGGCGCGGCGGTACAGCTGACGCGGGAAGCTGCCGGCCTCGTCCCATTCGCGCACGAAAGGCGCCACCTCGGCGTCTACCCAGGCCCGCACCCCTTCACGGAAGGCGGCAAGCTCGTAGGCGGTGTCAGCGGCGGCGGGTGGAGCGGTCATGCGGCGGCGGTGGGGCAGGGTGGCAGCTCAGGGACGTTGGAGCGTCTGGCCCGGCTCACCCGTGCTGCGCCTCGAACTCGCGCATCCAGGCCACCAGCGCCTGCACCCCTTCCAGCGGCATGGCGTTGTAGATCGACGCACGCATGCCGCCCATGATGCGGTGGCCCTTGAGCTGCACCAGGCCGCGGGCCTGCGCGCCTTTCAGGAAGGCGTCGTCGAGCGCTGGGTCGCTCAGGTGGAAAGGCACGTTCATCAGCGAGCGGCAGGAGCGCTCCACGCGGCTGGAGAAGAAGGT
>JBJTZN010000140.1:0-25862 GCA_046087245.1 Rubrivivax sp. | reverse complement strand
CGCCCGCCTCTGCGTCGCCCGCCTCTGCGTCACTCCCGGCTGGCGGCGCTCAGCGTGCTGAGGTCGGCGTCGCTCAGCCCCAGCTGGGCGGCGGCGCGCAGCTCCGCCCACTGCGCCAGGGAGGTGGCGCTGGCAATCGGTGCGGCAATGCCCGGCTGGCGCATCTGCCAGGCCAGGGCGAGTTGCGCCGGCGTGGCCTTCAGCCGGGCGGCCATCTCGTCCAGGGCCGCCAGCACGCGCCAGCCGCGGGCGTTGAAGTAGGCCGTCTTGACGCCGGCACCGCGCGGACTCTGGGCCAGGTCGGCCTCGCCGCGGTATTTGCCGGTGAGAAAACCGCGCGCCAGGCCGAAGAAGTTGATGACCCCCAGCCTTTCGCGCACGCACAGCGCCTGCAACTCGGCCTCGTAGGCGCTGCGGTCCAGCAGGTTGTACAGCGGCTGCAGCGTCTCGTAGCGCGGCAGGCCCAGGCGCGCGCTGGTGTCCAGGGCCTGCTGCAGCCGGGCCGCGCTGTAGTTGCTGGCGCCGATGGCGCGCACCTTGCCGGCCCGGATGAGGTCGGCGAAGGCGCCCAGCGTGTCCTCCAGCGGCGTGTCCGGGTCGTCCATGTGGGCCTGGTACAGGTCGATGCGGTCGGTCTGCAGCCGGCGCAGCGAGTCGTCCACGGCCTGGCGGATCCACGCCGGCTGCAGGCGCCGGCCGGGATCGTCCATGGGGTGGCCCACCTTGGTGGCCAGCACGATGCGCTCGCGCATGCCGCTGCCCTTGCGTGCGGCCAGCCAGCGCCCGATCACCGTCTCCGACTCGCCGCCCTGGTGCCCGGGCACCCAACGCGAGTACACGTCTGCCGTGTCGATGAGGTTGAAGCCGGCCTCGATAAAGGCGTCCAGCAGGGCGAAGGAATTGGGCTCGTCGGCCGTCCAGCCGAAGACATTGCCGCCCAGGGCGATGGGGGCGGTGGACAGGCCACTGCGGCCCAGGGGTTTCATCTGCATGGCGGTGTGGGCCCGATCATGAAGGAAGTCGGCAGGATGCGGGTGGCAGCCTACCGCAGACGCTGCACCGCGTCGCGCAGCGTCTGCCCGGGCGCGAGGCCCAGCGCCTGGGCGGCCGCATTGACATGCGACAGCACGCCGTGCTCCCAGGTGTCGCGCGCATCGCCGATGCGTGCACTGGTGTGCGCCACCGTGACCGCGGCGCAGCCGCGCGCCTGCAGCATGTCCAGGGCCGCGATGCCGGCACCCTCTTTGCCCACGCCGGCGTCATTGAACACGGCCAGCTTCATGGGGGCCGCCAGGGCGAACTGGCCGGAACTCGTGCCACCATGGGACCCTGACACGATCACCGCCCCGGCGTCTTCTGCGGTCACCTTCGTGATGGTGTCCATCAACCAGACACGGCACCCTGCCTGACCCCCTGGCGCAGCCTGTTGCGCCGGCGTGCCATCACGCAGGGGCCAGCGTACTTCCTGCCTCTCGATCATGTGGGGTTTCCAGGCGGGCTTGGTGTCATGCGCGCGGGCGCACGGGTGCGGGCGGAACCGCAGCCTGGGCAAAGACCTCGTCCAGCCGGGCACGCCAGCCGGCCTTGACCGTCTCGTCCACGAAACTGGCATCCAGGCTGTGGCGCGCCAATTGCCAGGCCTGGCGCGGCCCCAGGTCCGGATGGGCCGCGAACAGGGCCCTGAAGTTCGCGCCCACGTAGCCGCCAAAGTAGGCGGGGTCGTCGGAGTTCACGGTCACGCACAGGCCGGCCTTGAGCAACTCGGGCAGGCGATGCGCCTGCATGCTGGGGTACACGCACAGCTTCACGTTGGACAGCGGGCACACGGTCAGCGGCATCTGGCGGCGGGCGAGTTCGGCCACCAGCGCCGGGTCTTCCAGGCAGCGCACGCCATGGTCGATGCGCTGCACCTGCAGGTCGTCCAGGGCGCTGCGGATGTAGGCCGGCGGGCCTTCTTCTCCGGCATGGGCCACCACGTGCAGGCCCAGCGCCCGGCAGCGCTCGAAGACCTGCGCAAACTTCCCGGGCGGGTGGCCGCGCTCGCTGGAATCCAGGCCCACGCCGATGAAGTGTTCGCGCCAGGGCAGCGCCGACTCCAGCGTGGCAAAGGCGTCGTCTTCGCTCAGGTGGCGCAGAAAGCACAGGATCAATGCGCTGCTCAGGCCCAGGGTGCGAGCGGCCTCCTGCCGGGCCCGCGTGAGCCCTTGGATCACCGTACCCAGGGGCACGCCGCGGGCGGTATGGGTCTGGGGGTCGAAGAACACCTCGGCATGCACCACGCCATCGGCCGCCGCCTGACGGAAGTAGGCCATCGCCATGTCGAAGAAGTCCTCCTCCTGCAGCAGCACCGAGGCGCCTGCGTAGTACAGGTCCAGGAAGCTCTGCAGATCGGTGAAGGCGTAGGCCTGACGCAGCGCGGACACGCTGGCGTGCGTCAGCTTCACGCCATGGCGCCGGGCCAGCTCGAAGATCAGCTCCGGCTCCAACGAACCTTCGATGTGGATGTGCAACTCCGCCTTGGGCATGCGCTGCAGCAGGCCGGGCAGCCGGTGGCGGGGGATGCGCTCCAGGATGTCGGGATTCACGCTGGTTCTCCTCGTCGAACTTCCGGGTCGGGTGTGCTTTCCGTCACGGCCCGAGCGTACCTTGGTCTTGCGGCGGCTCGAGGCCTGGATAGCATCGACGCATGCCGGATTCGAGACCCTGCATGCCGCGTCAGGAAGAACGCATCGATCTGCGGTTCAACATCACCCAGTTCGCCCCAACATGAGCCACGAACTGCGCGCGCCGCTGAAGGGCATCCCGGGCCATGCCCAGATCCTGCTGCAGCGCGACGCTACCGAGGCCACCATGCGCCGCCTGCAGGCCATCCTGTCCTCCGGGCGGCACCTGCGGAGCATGATCCACCGCATCCTGGACCTGCCCAAGATCGAGGCCGGTCGCATCGAACTCGAGCGGCGGCCGGTGGAGCTGTACAGCCTGCCGCAGCACCGGGTGCGCCTGTTCGACATCGAGAAGTCCGGGCGCGGCGCCCGCTTCAGCGCGCCGTGCTCTTTGGGTGATCACGCGGTGGCGGTGCGGGACCCCCAGCGCTTCGGCCGGGCCGATGCGTGGGCGGCGGTGGCGATGACCCGGGCCGCGGCGGGGTTGGGCCAGATCCGCCGCGTCAAGGCACTCGTGGGCCAGCTCAGCGATCCCGCATTGCAGCGCACCTTGCTCGACGTCCTGGGCCCGTGCCTGCGCGAGCAGGACTCCGAGATCGTGCTCAAGCGCATGGACCAGACCCTGGGCGAGGCGGCCTGATGGACCTGGCGTCTGCGCCCCCTGGCAGCGACCCGATTCGGGTGCTGGTGCTGGACGACCTGGCGGACAACCGGCGCCTCATGGGCGAACTGCTGTCAGGCGTTGCGGTCGAAGCCTCGTTCGCCAATTCGGGCGCCCAGGCCTTGCGCCTCGCTGCCCGAGCGCACTTCCAGCTCGCCATCCTGGACCTGAACCTGCCGGACATGAACGGCTTCGAGCTGGGCCAGCACCTGCACGCGCTGCACCCCCAGTGCGCGCTGATCTATTGCTCGGCCCACAGCGAGCGCAGCCACCGCGACCGCGCCTTCAACGAAGGCGCCGTCGACTTCATCGAAAAGCCGTTCGATGTCGGCGCCACCCGCCAGCGGCTGGCCACCCATCTGGAGCGCCTGGCGCTGCGCGCCCAGGTCCTTCAGCAGGTTGCCAGGCTGGACGAGATGGTGGCCAGCATGCCCGACGCGGTGATCTCCACCGACCCGCAGCACCGCGTGGTGAGGTGGAACGCGGCTGCACACGGGCTCTTCGGTGTGGACGCCGACCAGGCCCTGGGCCGGTCGCTGGAGAGTTTCCTTCCCCAGGCCGGCGTCCTGATTGCCAGGCTGCGCCGTGGCGATGGACCGGCCGGTGCCGAGCAGGCGCGGGCGCCTGGCGCCGCTGCGCAGCAGACCACCGGTGTGCATGCCGGCGGCCGGGTACTGCAGCTGGAGCTGAAAGTTTTCGATTGGATGCAGCAGGGGCAGACCTGCTTCACGGTCATCGCGCGTGACCTCAGCGAGCGGGTGCGTTTGGTGGAGGCATTGAACGTAGCCAAGTTGGAGGCCGAGCGTGCCAGCCTCGCCAAGTCGCGCTTCCTGGCCAACATGAGCCACGAGATCCGCACCCCCATGAACGCGGTGCTGGGCATCACGCACCTGGCGCTGCGCCACGCCACGGACGAGCGCGGGCGGGACTACCTCGAGCGCATCCAGCAATCGGCCCAGCACCTGCTGGGCATCATCGACGACATCCTGGACTTCTCCAAGATCGAGGCCGGCAAGCTCAGCCTGGAGCACATCGACTTCTCGCTGGCCGCGGTGCTGGAGAACTTCTCCAACCTCATCGTCGACAAGGCGGCGGCCAAGGGGCTCAAACTGACCTTCGAGATGGACCCCGACGTGCCCGACGCCCTGGTCGGTGACCCGCTGCGCCTGGGCCAGATCCTCATCAACTACGGCAGCAACGCCGTGAAGTTCACCGCGCAGGGACAGATCGAGGTGCGGGTGCAGGTTCTGGAGCGCGGGCTTGCGCATGTCGTGCTGCGCTGCGCTGTGCGCGACACCGGCATCGGCCTGAGCCACGAGCACCGCCAGCGGCTGTTCCAGCACTTTCACCAGGCGGACCCCTCCACCAGCCGGCAGTACGGCGGCACGGGTCTGGGCCTGGCCATCGTCAGTCGGCTCGCGGGCCTCATGGGGGGCTTGGCCGGTGTGGACAGCCAGGTGGGGGAGGGCTCGACCTTCTGGTTCTCCGCCCGGTTCGGCCTGGCGGCGCAGCGCAGGCGCGGTCCTG
Source organism: Rubrivivax sp. (assembly GCA_046087245.1). Taxonomy (GTDB): domain Bacteria; phylum Pseudomonadota; class Gammaproteobacteria; order Burkholderiales; family Burkholderiaceae_C; genus Rubrivivax. The sequence continues at coordinate 21,011 of JBJTZN010000140.1, read as the reverse complement.
CCCGGCATGGCGAGCCTGTCGCGCTCAAGCACCGGCCCGACGGGCACCCCCGGGCCGCAGCGGCCCGCGTCCCCCGGGTGCTGGTGGTGGACGACAACGAGATCAATCTCATGGTGGCCGCGGAGATGTTGATCCAGGCCGGGCTGGAAGTGCGTACGGCGCCGGGCGGCTTGCAGGCGCTGGAGCGACTGCAGGCTGAGGCGTTCGATCTCGTCTTCATGGACATGCAGATGCCAGTGGTGGATGGCCTGGAGGCTGCGCACCGTATTCGCCAGGGCAGCTGCCAGCCGGACGTGCCCATCGTGGCGATGACGGCCAACGCCCTGCCCGCCGACCGCGAGCGCTGCCTGCAGGCCGGCATGGACGATGTGATCACCAAACCCATCGACCCCAGGCGGCTGCTGGCCGTGGCTCGGCATTGGGCCGCCCCTGCGCTTGCGGGCAACGCGTCTGAACCAGGGGTCGCGCCGCCTGCAGCCTGAGCAGGACCACGGTCTGCGCCGTGCCCCGCGGCGAAAAACTGCTACGATGCCCAGGTAGGCGTGCTCTAGATCTTCTCTCAGTCGGTTCTTTGTGTACTGCCCGCCGGCCAGGCCGGCGGTTCGGCCCAATCTTCCATCGGTGAGTTGCGGGGTGGTTCTGCACGGCGTCCGCATGTGCGGTCGTCTCACTGAAAGGAAATGAAAATGGCCAAGGAAACCGGTATCGTCAAGTGGTTCAACGAGGGCAAGGGCTTCGGCTTCATCGCCCCGGACGGCGGCGGCAAGGATCTGTTCGCCCACTTCAAGGAAATCCAGGGCACGGGCTTCAAGACCCTGCAGGAAAACCAGCGCGTGGAATTCGAGGTGACGCAGGGCCAGAAGGGCCCCCAGGCCTCCAACATCCGCGTGGTGGAGTGATGTTCTGAGGGCGCGGGGCCTCGGCAGGCCCTGCCCGGCAGCCGCGGCGCGTCCGCGGCTTTTTTTCGTCCGCAGCTTGGGATCTTTCTTGCGATCTCGCGGCGGTGTCGGCCGAGGCCCGCAGAAGCCCAAGGGCACAAGGCCCCGGCCGCGTCCTGCTTGGGCGGCTGAACGGGTCCCTGCCCCGGGGTTCCCCCACCTTGCCTGCGAGCGATGCGTGCCGCATGCTTGACGCATGACCCGGTTCGCCCGGAGCCTGACCACGGATGCAAGGAGTGCACGATGTACACCAGGGTGCTGCTGGCCTACGACGGCTCCGAGGCCGGACAAAAGGCCTTGCTGGACTGCCGCGAGATCGTGCAGTGGAGTCAGGCCGAGTTACGGCTCATTGCCGTGATGCCGCGCCCCGTGACCTCGGTAGCGGCTGAGGGCTGGGTCTATACGCAAGAGGCTGACGTGGCACAGCGAGACCGCCTGCAGGCGGTGCTGGACAGCGGGCTGCAGCGCCTGCGCGATGCCGGTCTGCGGGCCGAGGGCGAACTCGTGCAGGGCGACGCGGTGGAGGAGATCGCGCTGTGCGCCGATCGCATCGGCGCGGACCTGATCGTGGTGGGCCACAAGCATCTGGATCGCTGGACCGACCGCTGGTGGCGCGGCTCGGTGTCCAAGGCGCTGATCGAGCAGGCCCCTTGCAGCGTGCTGGTGGCGATCACGCGCTGAACTGACCGGGCTTCACGTCTGCCCGGAGCCTCGCGGACGGGGCGCGTGAGGTTCAGCCGCGCACGGTCAGGCCCGGACTCCCCCGGGCCTCGCGACAGCGTCCCACGACGGCCGCCCGCTCGAAGCCGTGGCGGGCGAAGGTGGCGAGCACGGCGTCCACGGCTTGCGGTGCACAGGCCACCAGCAGACCGCCGCTGGTCTGCGGGTCGGTCAGCAGGGCCCGGTCTTCTGGCGCGAAGCCCGCGGGCAGCGCCACCTCCTGTGCGTAGCCGGCCCAGTTGCGGCCTGACGCGCCGGTGACAAAGCCCTGCGAGGCCAGCTGACGCACGCCCTCCAGCAGGGGCACCGCGGCCCAGTCGACCTGCACCTCGCACCGTGCGCCACGCGCCATCTCCAGCGCATGGCCGGCCAGGCCGAAGCCGGTGACGTCGGTCATCGCATGCACGCCCGGCAGCATGGCCAGGTCGGGCCCGGGGGTGTTGAGCCGGGTGGTGGTGGCGATCATCTGCGCATAGCCGGCTTCGCCGAGCTGGTCCTTCTTCAGCGCCGCGCTCATCACGCCCACGCCAATGGGCTTGCCCAGCACCAGCATGTCGCCGGGCTGCGCGTCGGCGTTGCGCTTGACATGGTCCGGGTGCACCAGGCCCAGGGCCACCAGGCCGTAGATCGCTTCCACCGAGTCGATGGTGTGACCACCGGCAATCGGGATGCCTGCCGTCCGGCACACCGAAGCGCCGCCTTCCAGGATGCGGCCGATGGTGGCCGTGGACAGCACGTTGATGGGCATGCCCACCAGCGCCAGCGCCAGGATGGGCCGCCCACCCATGGCGTAGACGTCGCTGAGGGCGTTGGTGGCAGCGATGCGGCCGAAGTCCAGCGCATCGTCCACGATGGGCATGAAGAAATCGGTGGTGGCGATCAGCGCCTGCTCGTCATTGAGTCTGTAGACGGCGGCGTCGTCGGCCGTCTCGATGCCCACCATGAGTTCCTTGGGGATGGGCATGGCCGCCGTGCCCTGGAGAATCTCCGACAGCACCCCGGGTGCGATCTTGCAGCCGCAGCCACCGCCGTGGGACAGCGAGGTCAGGCGGGGTTCGGCGGCAGGCGTGGCGGGGGGTGTTGCGGGGGAGGTCATCGGCTACGGGTCTCGTGCTTCGGGCGACCATTGTGCGGTGCCCTGGAGGCCCCGCTGCATGCCTTCGAGGCCGGCGTGCGTCCTCACATCCCCTTGAACAGGCCCGCGTAGCTGCGGCTGACCTCCAGCTTCTCGCCGTGGCCGCGCACGCTGACGATCTGGCGGCCGCGGTCGTCGCGCGTGACGCTGTCGATCTCGCGCACGTTGACCAGGGTGCTGCGGTGGATCTGCCAGAAGTGGTGCGGGTCGAGTTCGTCCACCAGCTCCTTGATGGGCTTGCGTATCAGCGCCTCGGTCCGGGCGGTCTGCACCCGCGTGTACTTCTCGTCGCTGATGAAGAACAGCACCTCGTCCACCGGGATCATCTGGATGGTCGATCCCACGCTGGCCTGGATGCGCGTCAGGCGGGGTGGCGCCGCGCCCGGGGTCATCTTCGCGGCCAACTGATGCAGCAGATGCTGCAGCGGCGGGGCTGCAGCCTCCTCGGCCGTACCGCGTGATTCCAGCCGCTTGCGGATGCGCTCGACGGTCAGTTTCAAGCGCTGGGGCTCGGCGGGCTTGAGCACATAGTCGGCCGCGCCCTGCTCGAAGGCCTCCACAGCGTACTGGTCGTAGGCGGTGATGAACACCACTTCGGGCAGCAGCTCGTTGTCGGCCAGGGGCATCTGCGCGATCTGCCGTGCGGCCTCCACACCGGTCAACCCGGGCATGCGGATGTCGAGGAACACCACGTCGGGCCGCTGCTGGGCGACCATCTCAACCGCCTCCAGCCCGTTTCGGGCCTCGGCCACGATCTCCAGGCCGGGCCAGGCCTCGGTCAGGCGGGCGCGCAGTTGCTCGCGCATCAGCCGCTCGTCGTCGGCGATCAGGGCGCGTGAGACAACGGGTCGGGCAGCAACGGGATCGGGCATGGCGCCATCACTCCTTCGCAGCGGTTGCAAGATTCACGGGGCTCGCAGGGTTGACCGGCGTGGCTGGGGTCGAGCCCGCCGAGCGGCTGAAGATCCACCACGCCACCGCCCCCAGCAGGAGCAGGGGCGATAGCGCGGCTGCAAGACTCAGCACCGCCGCAGCGGCACCGAAGGCCAGCGCCAGTAGGACCGCCAGCACGACCACCAGGGGCACGATGAGAAACACCAGCAGCATCACCAGCGCGATACCTGCCGTCAAGGCAACCCATCCGACGTCCTGGCCGATGTGCAGATGCACCGGCTGACCGTTGATGATCAGCCGCACCGCATCCTGCGCGGACCACGATTGCAGTGCGCTCACCAGTGCCACTGTCGCCAGTGTGGCCAGCAGGACCACGGTCAGCAGAAAGCGTCTCAGGGCAGTCTTCACGCGGGCCTCCTGCCGTCGCTGCCTGGGCCTGCCCCCTGGGCTGCGGCGGAGGGCGGCGGCGTCACATGCGCACGGTACGGCAAGGTCACCCGGGCCCGGGTGCCGCTGCCATCGGGGGTGCTGAGTTCCAGGGCGGCGCGGTCACCGTACAGCAGCCGCAGGCGTTCTCGTATGTTGGCCAGGCCCGTGCCGGTACCGGCGGTGTCAGCCTGTCCATAGCCCACCCCCGTGTCCGTGACGGTGACCACAAGCCGACCATGCGCGATCTCGGCCTGGACACTGAGCCTGCCGCCTTCGGGCTTGGGCTCCAGGCCGTGCTTGATGGCGTTCTCCACCAGTCCTTGCACCATCATGGGTGGGAACTCGGCAGAGCGCAGACCCTCGGGCACCTCCACCTGGGTCTCCAGCCGATCTTCCATGCGCACCTTCAGGATCTCCAGGTAGGGCTCGATGACGGCGATCTCCTGGCCCAGGTCACGCACGCCGTTGACCGTGCCCTCGCGCAGAGAGGGCATGGTGGCCCGCAGCAGGGCGATCAGGCTCTTTTGCATGCGGCTGGCGCGTGGCGGGTCGGTCTCGATCAGGTGGTCGATGGAGGCCAGCGTGTTGAACAGGAAGTGCGGCTCCACCTGGGCCTGCATGGCGGCCATGCGCGCTTCCACCACCTGGCGCTTGAGCTGTTCGGCCTCGGCCGTCTCCGTGGCCAGGGCGGCGGCGGCACGCGCCTGCAGCTGGCCTTTGTAGGTGATCTTGATGATGATGGAGGCCACGATCCACAGTGCGGCCAGGTCGCTGAGGAATTCGCCGAACTTGACGACGCGAATCCGTGTTTGCAGGCTGGCGGACGCCGCCTCCGCAGCAGCCTCCCGGGCCTCCTGATCGGCCTCAGCTGCCGCCTGCCGGGCTTCTCGAATGGCTTCGCGGATGCCGTCTTCGGCTTCGCGTACGGCCTGGCGCACTTCCTCGGTGTCCAGCCCGGCGGGCAGGGTGATCTGCACCGTCGGGGAGCCCCGATCCGCGCCCTCTTTCCAGCCGTCATGGGCGCCGCGCTTGATGTCTTGCCACACCGAAGGTTCCGCCGTCTTGGCCGAGGGCGTGGCCGAAGCGGATGCGGCGGATGTCCCCGGGTTTGCAGCCCCGTCGGTCGCGGAGGCCGCCGGGCCGGGAGCCGATGCCGCGCGAGGCACGATGCGGATGCCCCGCTCGTCGATGGTGATGTCCACCCCTTCGGTCTTCGATCCTGGAGCAGGCTTCTCGATCTTGACCACGGGCTCGCGCGCGGGCTTGACCGGCTTCGGAGTCTTGGCCTCCTTCGGCGTCTCGATCACCTCGCTGATCTTCCAGCTGAAGGGCGGCAGGGACTCCAGGATGCTCACGGTGATCATCAGCAGCAGCGCCAGCAGGAAGAAGCGCTTCCAGCTGATGCCCACCAGCCACGTGGCGTAGCGGTGGAACCCGACGATGCTGGCGTTGGCAAAGCGCTGCCAGCGCAGACGCCATGGGGAATGGGGGGGCGTATGGGGTGAGTTCATGGCCGGCTGGTGGCATCTGGGCGAGGAATGCCGCCACTGTAGAACCCGATGCACCGCCGCACGAGCCTACCGCGACAGGCTGGGCCAAGCGTCCGACGAAATGCAGCCATGCTCGACGGGCGGTGCTGCCGCGACACCGCCCGCCTGCTTCGCGACCTTACCGGTACAGCACCTGTGGCAGCCACATCCCGATCGCCGGGAACTGGTACAGCAGGATGATCGCGATGATCTGGATGCCCATGAAGGGCAGCATGCCCGCGAAGATCTGGTTCAGCGTGACGTGCGGCGGGCTCACGCCCTTGAGGTAGAACGCCGCCATCGCCACCGGCGGGCTCAGGAAGGCCGTCTGCAGGTTCAGCGCCACCAGCAGGCCGAAGAACAGCGGGTCCACGCCAAAGTTGTCCAGCAGCGGAATGAAGATGGGCATGAAGATCACGATGATCTCGGTCCACTCCAGCGGCCAGCCCAAGATGAAGATGATGACCTGGCTGAGGATGAGGAACTCGGTCTTGGTCAGGTTCATGGACATGACCCACTTCTCGACCAGCTCCTGCCCGCCGAGCAGGGCGAAGGCCGCGGAGAAGATGGCCGAGCCCACGAACAGCCAACAGACCATGGCGCTGGTCTTGGCGGTGAGGAATACCGACTCCTTCAGCACCGACATGTTGAACTGCTTGTAGGCCACCGCGAGCACGAAGCCGCCGAACGCCCCGACCGCCGCCGCCTCGGTGGGAGTGGCCAGGCCGAAGACGATGGAGCCCAGCACGGCCAGGATCAGCACCAGAAGCGGGAAGAAGCTGCCCAGCAGCATCTTGAAGATCTCCAGCCGCTGGAAGCTCAGGATGGCGTAGAAGGCCACCATGGCCAGGGCACCCACGCCGGCACCGATCCACCAGCCCGTGGTGGGCGGGGTGCGTGCTGCCTTGGCTTGCGGAACCGGCGCGGCACTGCCTGTTGCGGTGGCCCCCGGGGGTTCCTGCACGCCTTGCGATGCGCCCGGCGGCTCCTGAACGCCCGAGGAGGACCCGGGCGGCTCTTTCACGCCGCTGGACTCAGCCCCTGGCGGCTCCTTCACCCCGCCCGAGTCGGCGCCTGGCGGTTCCTTGACGCCGCTCGACTCCGCACCGGGAGGTTCCTTCACGCCCGTGCTGGCCCCGGGGGGCTCCTTCACGCCGGAGTCTGACCCCGGAGGCTCCTTGACACCCGAATCGGCACCCGGGGGCTCCTTGACACCGCCGCTCTCGGCACCCGCGGGCTCCTGCACCCCGCCTGCAGTGGCGCCAGCAGGTTCAGACACGCCGCCACTGGAGACGGCGGCCACCGCCTGCACCTCGGCCGGGCGGGTGTTCAGATGCCAGCTGCCAGTCAGCGCGAGCAGGAAAAAAGCGGCCGGCATCAGCGCCACGCCCAACTGGCGCACCAGATAGCCCGTGGGCACGTCCACGTTGCGCTGGCCTTTCAGGGCCTTCAGCAGCGCGGGCAGGGCGGTGTTGGAGACCGTTTCCGAAATCTTCTGCGTCAGCGGCGGCAAAGGCACGAAGCGGTCGTGCGCCGACAGCGGCGGCATCAGGTGGGGCTTGAGCTTGGCCAGCAGGATCACGTAGACGATGTACAGGCCTGCGAGCATGAGGCCGGGAAAGAAGGCCCCTGCGTACAGCTGCACCACGGACACGCCGGCCGTGGCGCCATAGACGATGAGCATGACGCTGGGCGGGATCAGGATGCCCAGGCAGCCCCCGGCGGTGATGGCCCCGGCGGACACGCGCACGTCATAGCCGCCACGCAGCATCTGCGGCAGCGCCAGCAGGCCCATCAGCGTGACCACGGCGCCCACGATGCCCGTGGCGGTGGCAAACACCGCGCAGGTGAACAGGGTGGCCACGGCCAGAGAGCCCGGCACGCGCGCCATGGCCAGGTGCAGGCTCTTGAACAGTTTCTCGATCAGGTTGGCCCGCTCGACCAGATAGCCCATGAAGACGAACAGCGGGATGGAGATGAGCACGTCGTTGCTCATCACCTTGTAGGCCGACTGCACCATCAGCGTCAGCGTCTTGGAGGTGTCTTCCTCGTACGCCAGCCAGGTGAAGATCATGCCCATGCCCATCAGCGTGAACGCCGTGGGGAAGCCCAGCATGATGGCCACCACCACCAGCGACAACATCATCAGGCCGAGGTGGCCATTGGTGATCGTGGGCGCCGACAGGAGCATCACCGCCGTGCCGGCGATGATGAGCGCCATCAGGATGAAGCCGAACCAGAGTTCCTTGCGGATCTTCATTTCTGGCCTCCTGCGGTGTGGCCGGGACCTGCAGGCGCCACATACTTGTCCAGCGCCGCGATGTCCTCGTCCTTCACGTGGACCATCGCCTTGAGCTTGTCCACGTCGACTTCTTCCACGTCCTGCTCGCGTGAAGGCCATTCACCGGTGCGGATGCACTGGATGCAGCGCACGATCTCCACCAGGCCCTGCAGCAGCAGCATGCCGCCCGCCACCGGGATGACGAACTTGAAGGGGTAGACCGGCAGCGGGGTGGCCGAGAACGTGCTCTCCCGGATGGCCGCGGACTCCGAGGCGAAGTTCCAGCCGGCCCAGGTCAGCGCCACGATGCCTGGCAGGAAGAACAGGACGTAGAGGATCAGGTCCAGCGTGGCCTGGGTGCGGGGCATGAAGAAGCCGTACAGCACGTCACCACGCACGTGGCCGTTCTTGCTCAGGGTGTAGGCCCCGGCCATCATGAACAGGGTGCCGTAGCCCATGATCTGAGCGTCCAGGTTCCAGTCATGCGGCTTGTTCAGCACGTAGCGCGAGAACACCTCGTAGGTGATGAGCAGGGTCAGGGCGACGATGAACCAGGCGAACACCTTGCCCAGCCAGGTGGACGCCCGGTCCACCAGCAACAGAAGGCTTTGCATCGGGGGAATTCCAGACAGAGAACGGCGGTTGAGAGTTCGGCCTGGCGGTCTGAGAAGTGCTGGGCCGCAGCGAGAACCCGGAGTATTCAACGAAAACGCAATGAAAACGGGTCACCGGCGCTGGCCGGTGACCCGTTGGGGATTGCAGGCCCAGGTGTCAGGCCTTCTTGGCGGGGGCGCGGAAATAGTGGTTCCACGCCATCTTGAAGTCCACCATGTAGTCGTTCTGCCATTCGCCAGCGCGCTGGGCGAAGGCCTTTTGTGAGTCCAGGACCTTCTTGAACAGCGGGTTCTCTCCCGCCTTGGCGGCAATCACCTTGTCCCAGGCCGCCAACTGCGCACGCAGGATCGCGTCAGGTGTTTTGTAGAACTTGACCTTGTCCTTGGTCTTGAGCTCGATGTAGTCCTGGGAGTTACGCTGGATGGCCTTCCAGCTCATGTCGGCGCTGGAGGCTTCCACTGCGTGCGAAATCACGTTCTTCAACTCCGCCGGCAGGGCTTCGAGCTTGGCCTTGTTGAAAAGGATTTCAAACTGCTCGCCGCTCTGGTGGAAGCTCTGCAGCATACAGTTCTTAACCACGTCGGCAAAGCCCAGGATGCGGTCGGACGAAGCGTTGTTGAACTCGGCCGCGTCGATCAGGCCACGGTCCAGCGCGGGCACGATCTCGCCACCAGGCAGCGGGTTCACGGCGGTGCCCAGTTCCTTGAACACGTCAATCGCCAGGCCGACGGTGCGGAACTTCAGGCCCTTCATGTCGTCCACCTTGGCCACCGGCTTCTTGAACCAGCCCAAAGGTTGGGTGGGCATAGGGCCATAGACGTAGGACACGACGTCGATGTTCAGGCTCTTGTAGATCTCTTCCAGCAGGGCCTTGCCGCCGCCGTAATAGTGCCAGGCCAGCACCATGTTCGGGTCCATGCCGTAGGCAGGGCCGGAGCCCCACAGCGCCAGGGCGGTGTTCTTGCCGTAGTGGTAGGCCAGCACGCCGTGGCCGCCGTCCAGCGTGCCCTTGTTGACGGCGTCCAGCAGTTGGAACGCGGGGACGACGGAGCCCGAAGGCAGCACCTCGATCTTCAGGCGCCCGCCGGCCATGTCGTTGACCTTCTTGGCGAAGTCATTGGCGTACTCGTGGAAGATGTCCTTGGCGGGCCAGGTGCTCTGGAAGCGCAGGCTGACGGTCTGCGCATTGCTGACCATGGGGGCGGCCATGGCGGCGGCGCCCACGGCGCCGGCCGAAGCGTGCTTCAGGAAGCTGCGGCGTTGCGGGGCCGGCGAGGTCTTGATCGTCATGAGAATCTCCTTATGGGGGCCTTGGGGCTGACAGGCTGGGACTGGTTGGAAAGCTCGAAAGCAATGCTAAAGAGTGTCCTGGACAAATCTACGGGCCAATATCGCTCAGGGCCGGTCGGGGGGCTATCGGGTGTAACCCGACTTTTCCCTGGCACGAGGCGCGAGTGTGTCGGAGGCTGCTAAGCCCTGCAGGGTGTGGGGCGGGCGCGGGCGCCGTGACGAGAACTGGCCGGGTGGCCTCAGGTCGGCACTTGTGCCAGCAGAGCCGACAGACCGAGCGACAGCGCGCTGCAGGCTGCGCCAGGGGGATGCCCGAGCGCGCCGTGGCGCAGCAAGAAATCCAGGGTCACCAGGCTGGCGTCCACCGTCATCCCCGCGCCCGCCGCCTCGCGGGCGACCTGGTCCAGTGGCCACAGCCGCAATTCAGCCACCTCGCCGTCCTGGTTGGCAGGCCGCTCGTCAGGAAGCAACTGCAGGTCGAAGACATGCAGGCGCTCGAACTGCCGGCCTTCTGGCACGTCCCGGTGGAGTTCGATCACGCGGCCCGGGGTGGCACGTGCCATCTGCTGCGGGTTCAAGCCCGCCTCCTCGAAGCCCTCGCGCACCAGGGTTTGCAGCGGGGTCTGCCCGAAGGGCACGCCGCCGCCCACCAGGTTGTCCAGGAGCCCGGGGTCCGTGGCCTTGGCGGCCGAACGCCGGGCGATCCACATCCGCTGCGCCCGCCCGTCGGGGCCGGCCAGCCAGCCGTTGCAGTGAGCGCCCAGGGTCAGCGTACCCCAGAAGCGCGCCGACGCCCGCTCGAACACCGCCAGCGCGCGTCCCGTGGTCGGCGACAGCAGCGCGAAGGGCTCGTCGCGCCAGGCGCGGATGAGTCCGATTTCGCGCAGCCGGCTGTTCACTTCCATGAAGACGGCTGCACGGTCCGCGGGCGGTGCGGTCAGTACCACGGCCTGTGTGCGCACCTCCACCCACCTCGCCCAGGGCTGCAAGGCGGCCAGATGCGCTTCGTCCACGCTGCCCACCTGCTCGCCGTCGGCGATGAAGGCACGTCGCAGCCGCTGCTGCCTGCGCGCCTCAGTCAGGGCATGCCAGTGCATGGCCGACACCTCCACCCCAGCCTGTCCGGGAAGGGGTGGTTCTCAGGCACCCCGCCACCGCGCCATCAGGCCGTCCCACTTCGCCCGCGCAGCCTTGACGTGACGCTCCTTCACGTGGCCATAGCCGCGGATCTCCTCGGGGATGCGGGCGATCTCGGCGGCCAGGGGCAGCTTGTCGGGGTTCAGGCCCTTCAGCAGCTCGTCGATGCAGGCCTCGTAATCGACCAGTAGTTGCCGCTCCATGCGGCGTTCCTCGGTCTTGCCGAAGACGTCCAGGGCGCCGCCACGCAGGCCCTTCAGGCGCGCCAGCAGCGGGAAGACCTTGCGCACCCACGGCCCGAAGGGCTGCTTGACGAGCTCGCCTTTGGCGTTGCGCTTGGCAATGGCCGGCGGCGCGAGGTGGTGCACGAGCTTGAAGTCGCCCTCGAACATGCTCTCGATCTTGCGGGTGAAGGCCGGGTCGGTGTGCAGGCGGGCCACCTCGTACTCGTCCTTGATGGCCATGAGCTTGAACAGGTAGCGTGCCACCGCTTCTGAAAGTGCCGTGCCCTTGCCCAGCGGCGTCTCCGCGGCGCGGACGCGTTCGACAAAGGCCTGGTAACGCTGCGCATAGGCCGCGTCCTGGTAGCCGGTGAGGAACTCCACGCGGCGCTTGACCAGCTCGTCCACCGAGGGCTTCTTGACGAACTCGATCACCTGGCGCGCGGCGAACAGCGCCTGCACGGCGGCCAGGTCGTGCGCGCAGCGCCGGCCCCACTCGAAGGCGGCGTGGTTGTTCTGCACCTGCACCCCGTTGAGCTCGATGGCGCGCAGCAGCGCGGCGCGGCTGAGCGGCACGCGCCCCTTCTGCCAGGCGTAGCCCAGCATCAAGGGGTTGGTGTAGATCGAGTCGCCCAGCAGTTGCACCGCCACCTCTTCGGCGTCGAAGGCGCCCAGGCCTTCACGGCCCACGGCGCCGGCGATGGCAGCCTCGCAACTGGCCTCGGGGAACTGCCAGTTCGGGTTGTGCACGAAGGCTGCGGTGGGCGTGCCGTGGCTGTTCAGCGCCACGAAGGTGCGCCCGGCGTGGGCCACGGCCAGCGTGGCCTTGCTGGCGGTGACGATCGGGTCGCAGCCGATCACGAGGTCGGCCTTGGCCGTGTCGACCTTCGTGGTGAACAAGGCCTCGGGCCGGTTGGCGATCTGCACATGGCTCCAGGTGGCGCCGCCCTTCTGCGCGAGGCCGCCGGCGTCCTGCGTCACCACGGCCTTGCCCTCCAGGTGCGCGGCCATGCCCAGCAACTGGCCGATGGTGATGACGCCCGTGCCGCCCACGCCGCCCACCACGATGCCCCAGGCGCTCTCGGCTACCGGCAGTACAGGCTCCGGAAGGGGGGGCAGGCCGGCGAGGTCGCCGCGCTGCTCTTTCTTCGGCTTCTTCAGCGCGCCGCCTTCCACCGTGACGAAACTGGGGCAGAAGCCCTTCAGGCAGGAGAAGTCCTTGTTGCAGGTGCTCTGGTTGATGCGGCGCTTGCGGCCGAACTCGGTTTCCACCGGCTCCACGCTCAGGCAGTTGCTCTGCACCGAGCAGTCGCCGCAGCCCTCGCACACCAGCTCGTTGATGACCACGGTCTTGGCCGGCGTGGCCATCGTGCCGCGCTTGCGGCGGCGGCGCTTCTCGGTGGCGCAGGTCTGGTCGTAGATGAGGATGGTGCAGCCCTCGACCTCGCGCAGCTCGCGCTGCACGGCATCGAGATCGTCGCGGTGACGCACCGTGACACCCGGCGCCAGGCGCGCCTTGACCCCGGCGTCGTCGTACTTCTGCGGCTCGTCCGTCACCACCACGATGCGCTTGGCGCCTTCGGCGTCGAGCTCGCGCGTCATCTCCGGCACCTTCAGCGTGCCGTCGACGGGCTGACCGCCGGTCATGGCCACGGCGTCGTTGAACAGGATCTTGTAGGTGACGTTGACCTGGGCGGCGATGCTCTGGCGCACGGCCAGCATGCCGGAGTGGTAGTAGGTACCGTCGCCCAGGTTGGCGAAGATGTGCGCGTCCTTGCTGAAGGGCGCCTGCCCCACCCAGCTCACGCCCTCACCGCCCATCTGGCTGAAGGTGACCGTGCTGCGATCCATCCATACGGCCATGTAGTGGCAGCCTATGCCCGCGACGGCGCGCGACCCCTCGGGCACGCGGGTGCTGGTGTTGTGCGGGCAGCCGCTGCAGAACCAGGGCAGGCGGTCGATGCCGCGCGCATCGATGACCGCCAGGGAACGCTCCTTGGCTTCGATGATGGCCAGCCGCTCGTTCATGCGCTGCTCGATGTCGGCCGGCACGCCCAGCTTCTTCAGCCGCTTGGCAATGGCCTGGGCCACGATCGCAGGCGTCAGGTCGGCCTTGGCGCGCAGCAGCCAGCGGCTGCTGGGGTTGGGCTGGCTCCACTCACCGCCCGACAGGTCGCCTTCGGGCTCGTCGAACTTGCCCAGCACGTTGGGCCGCACGTCGTCGCGCCAGTTGTAGAGCTCTTCCTTGAGCTGGTACTCGATGACCTGGCGCTTCTCTTCCACCACCAGGATCTCCTGCAGCCCGCGTGCAAATTCGCGCGTGGCCGTGGCCTCCAGCGGCCACACCACGTTGACCTTGTGCACGCGGATGCCGAGCTGCCGGCAGGTGTCGTCGTCCAGGCCCAGATCCGCCAGGGCCTGGCGCATGTCGTTGTAGGCCTTGCCGCTGGCGATCAGGCCGAAGCGGTCGCCCTGACCTCCATTGCGCCCCTCGATCACGTTGTGGTTCAGGCGGTTGGCACGGATGTAGGCCAGCGCCGCATACCATTTGTAGTCGAACAGGCGCGCCTCCTGTTCCAGCGCGGTGTCAGGCCAGCGCATGTGCACGCCGCCCTCGGGCATGACGAAGTCTTCCGGCAGCACGATCCTCACGCGCGCCGGGTCCACCGTGACGCTGGAGGACGACTCCACCACCTCCTGGATGGTTTTCATGCCGGCCCACACGCCCGAGAAGCGGCTCATGGCGAAGGCGTGCACGCCCATGTCCAGGATGCCCTGCACGTCCGACGGAAAGAACACCGGCAGCCCGCAGGCCTTGAAGATGTGGTCGCTCTGGTGCGCCGCGGTGGAACTCTTGGCCACGTGGTCGTCCCCGGCCACGGCGATCACGCCGCCGTGGCGCGAGGTGCCGGCCATGTTGGCGTGCTTGAACACGTCGGAGCAGCGGTCCACACCCGGGCCCTTGCCGTACCAGATGCCGAACACGCCGTCGAACTTCTTCGACTGCGGGAACAGGTCCAGCTGCTGGGTGCCCCACACGGCGGTGGCGGCCAGTTCTTCATTCACGCCGGGCTGGAAGACGATGTGCTGGCCCGCCAGATGCTTCCTGGCCTGCCACAGCGACTGGTCGTAGCTGCCCAGCGGGCTGCCGCGGTAGCCGCTGATGAAGCCGGCGGTGTTCAGACCTGCCAGGGCGTCGCGTTGGCGCTGCAACATGGGCAGGCGCACGAGCGCCTGCACCCCGCTCATGAAGGCGCGGCCGTGTTCCAGCGCGTACTTGTCGTCCAGCGTGACGCTCTCCAGGGCCTTGCGGATGACTTCGGGCAGCGGTGCGTTCATGGTCCCCTCCGGATGCTGGGCGCTTGGCGGGCAGGCGCCTCGATGTGCGGGCCCGACCTCGTGGCGGGCAGGCTGGCGGCCAGACTCAGTTTAGAGGTTCGGGTTCACGAAGTGCTTTCTTTCTGATGCCCAATTCCTGGGTCCGTACGCAACAATTCAGGTTGCAGACACAGGTTGGAGAAACGATGATGCCAGCAAGGCGAAGTGCAGGGAATTCCCGGGGCAGTGCCGGCGGGGCCGCCCAGGAGGACACGCCCGCCCTGCTGGACCGCTACGACCTGGCGCTGCTGCGTGAACTCCAGGCCGATGCGCGACTGTCCAACGCCGAGTTGGCCACACGCATCGGCCTGTCGCCCGCGCCCACGTGGCGCCGTGTCAGGCGCCTGGAGGCCCAGGGCTACATCACCGGCTACCGTGCCGAGATCGACCGGCGCAAGGTGGGTCTGGGCGTGCTGGCGTTCGTGCGGGTGGATGCGGAGCGCAACAACGCCGCAGCCACCCAGGAACTGGAGAACCGCATCCGCAGCCTGCCCGAGGTGGTGGCGTGCCACTACATCAGCGGCGCCGGCACCTTCGAACTGCACGTGCTGGCCACGGACCTTGACGCGTACTCCCGCTGGGCGATGGAAACGCTGTTCAAGCTGCCCAACGTCAAGGACATGCACACCAGCTTCTCGCTGGGCGAGGTCAAGGCCGGAGGCGCGCTGCCGCTGCACCACCTGCGTCAGCCCGGCGCCAAGAACTGAAGCCGCGGGCTGCCCCCGCGCCGGGCCCCGCCTGGGCGCCGTGGGCGTGCTGAGAGACACTTGGGGGGAGAAGGTCCGGGTCCGCGGCCCGCTGATCTGCCGGGTCCGCCTGTTTCGCGCGATCGCTGCGGATCCCGCGACCAAGCCTGCCACGAACCACCCCCCGCACCTCCTTGCCGTGAACGACACCTCCCCCTCCCCTGCGCCATCGCCCCAGCCATCGGCCTTGCCGCCGGCCCAGCACCCCACCAGCCTGCGCGCGCACCAGTTCCACGGCCTGCGCCCCGGGCCGCGCCTGATCGTGCTGGGCGCCGTGCATGGCAACGAGGTGGCCGGGCCCTTGGCCATCGGCCGGGCCTTGGCCGAACTCGACGCCGGCCGCTGGCGCATCGAGCGCGGCTGCGTCACATTCGTGCCCGTGACCAACCCGCTGGCCCATTCGAGGGGCCAGCGCATGGGCCAGCGCAACCTCAACCGCAACCTGCGCCCCACCGCCGTGCCGCAGGATTTCGAGGACCGCGTCGGCAACGTGCTGTGCCCGCTGCTGGATGCCCACGACGTCCTGCTGGACCTGCACTCCTTCAACAGCCCGGGCGAGGCCTTCACCCTGTTCGGCCCCGAAGACAATACCGGGGATCTGGAGCCCTTTGCCCACGCGGCTGACGAGGCCCGCCTGGCACGACACCTGGGTCCCAAGCGCATCGTCGAGGGTTGGCTGCGCACCTACGAGCAGGGCGTGGCGCGGCGCCGCGCGCGTGCTCAAGGCGCTGGGCAGAGCCTGGACACCGACGCCAACTACGGCGTGGGCACCACCGAGTACATGCGCTCACGCGGCGGCTGGGGCGTGACGCTGGAGTGCGGCCAGCACGCCGACCCGAAGGCGCCCGAGGTCGGCCTGCAGGCCATCCGCCAGACCCTGGCCCTGCTGGGCCTGGTGGCCTGGGCCCCCGACGCCCCGGCGCAGGACCACGAGGTGTTGCGCCTGGAGGAGGTGACGGACCGTCTGCACCCCGACGACCATTTCGTCAGGCAGTGGACCAGCTTCGACCCGTTGAAGGCCGGTGAGGTGATCGGTCTGCGCCATGACGGCACGGCCGTCACCGCGCCGGCCGATGGCCGCATCGTCTTTCCCAACGTGCGGGCGGAGCCCGGACACGAGTGGTTTTACTTCGCCCGGCCCAGCCCGCGTGGGCTGGCCTGGGGCACTCAGAAGAACTTGTAGTCCACGCTCACGACGAAGGCCCGGCCGCGCGGGTCCGCCACGCGGGGCTCCCAGGAACTGCCGGATCCGAAGTTGCTGTCGTAGGTGATCGCAAAGGGCGGGTCGCGATCGAACAGGTTCTTCACCAGTGCCGTCACCGTCAGGTTCTTGATGCCGCTGTAGGAGGCCGAGAGGTTGTAAGTCGTCAGGCTGTCGACCTTGGGCTTCCAGTCCGGCGGCGTGACGGCGCCGGCGGCGACGCCGGGCAGAACCTGGTCGTTGTACCCGCTGCGGTAGACCTGGGCGAAGGTGGCGCTCCAGGGCCCGCGCGATCCGGTCAGGTAGGCACTGTGCTTCCAGCGCAGCCCCAGGTCTCCGGCGAAACTGAACTGGCCGATTTCACTGGCGCTCCACGGCGCCGAGGGCACCACGCGCGAGCGCTTCTTGAGCAGGTAGGTGCCGTCCAGGCCGGCCGTCCACTTGCTGCCCAGGGCAGAGAAGCCTCCGCGCAAGTTGACCTCCAGGCCCGAGGTCTCGGTCTCGCCGGCGTTGATCCAGCGCTGGTCGACGGCGATGATCTTGCCGGCGCCATCGCGAATGAAGCGCTCGGGGAACAGGCTGTAGTTGTCAATCAACTGGGTCAGCGACAGGATCTGGATCGTGCCTTTGCGCTGGATGGTCCACCAGTCCATGCCCACGCTCAGGTTCGCGCTGGGCTCCCAGATGAAGCCTAGGGAAGCCATCTTGGCCTTCTCGGGGCCCAGGTCGGGCTTGCCGCCGTTGATGATGTCGGCCGCCCGGTCGATGAACGCGCAGCCAGGGTCCGTGGTGTTGGGTCGCCCGGCCGGGCAGGTCTTGGGGTCCACCAGGGCCGTGCCTGTGTACAGCGAACCGGCCAATCCGTTGAACAACTGGTTGAAGGTCGGCACCCGGAATCCGGTGCTGTAGGAACCCCGCGCCAGGAACTGATCGGCGGGCTTCCACCGCGCGGACACCTTCGGGTTGGTGGTCGAACCGAATCCCGAGTAGTCATCCTGGCGCACGGACAGCGTGGTCTCCAGCTGCTTGGTCAGCGGCAGCAGGAGTTCCCCGTAGAGGGCCTTGACATCGCGCTTGACGCCCGAAAGAACATTTGTCTGGTCGAAAGGCGCGGCGATGATCACCCGCTGCGCTGCCAAGTCGCGCTCGTCGCCGTTGAAGCGGTATTTCTCGGTGCGCAGGTCCACGCCCACCGCGGCCATGACCTCGCCGCCCGGCAGCTTGCCCAGCGCGCCCGAGGCCGCAAAGTCGAACTGCTCCATCGTGAACTTGCCGCCGTACAACACCACGCCCTCGGCCGAAGCCTCCTTCAGCGCTGCCAGCCCATCTGCGCTTTGCGCCTGGCCAGGGAACAGGAAGACGTTGATGCGGCCGCTGTTGAGCGCGTCAACAATGCCGGGGGCGCCGTCGGAGGCGCCCGTGGCCGTGGTGCCGCGGTAGTAGTAGCCGGTGCCGAGCCTGGACCGGGCATCGCTGGTGGCCTGGATCAGGCCGGCGCGGTAGTCCCAGCCGCGCCACAGCGGCCCTTCGGCCGTCAAGGCCCAGCGCTGGGTCTCGGCCTCGGTGGTCAGTTCACGCGGGCCGCACTCGATGCAGCGCCAGCGGTAGGCCAGGGGCTGGCCTCGCTGGGCTTCGGTGATCTGCCCGGGGAAGGCGGTCAGGAGCCGGTTGAACACGGCGTCGTAGGCCGCCTGCGAGGCCGTGTTGCGGGGAAAGCGCAGTTGCTGCGTGGTGGTGTTGGGCGTGATCTGGACGTTGGAGAAGCGCTTGGCCGAGTCGGTCTGGCTGGCCGTGACTTCGGCGGCGAGCTGGTGCTCGCCCAGGCGCACGGTGGCCCGTGCCACCAGGCTGGTGTCGGTCAGGGGCTGCTGGAGCACGGCAGCGCGACCGGTGTCCCAGGCGCAGGCCAGGGCCGCCGTGGGCGTGTTCCACAGCAGTGCGTCGTAGGCCGCCTGGCCCTTGATCGAGCCGCAGCCCTCGGCGCCTGGCAGATCCAGCACGTTCAGGCCTCCGGAGGCCCGCAAGGTGGTGCTGCCGGGCAGCAACGGCGCGGCAGCGTTGGTGGCGAACAGCGTGCCCGCCAGCGGGAAGATCGTCGCGAAGGGCGTGCCCCGGGTGTCCACGCTCAGACCGCGGTTGGGCTGGAAGGTGTTGACGAAGTCGCGCTGGTCGCCCCGCAGCGCCTTGTGGTCGCGCAGGCCCAGGGTGGCCATGACGTTGTAGCGATCGCGGCCCAGATCGCCGAAACCGGCGGTCACCGAGGCGCGGTAGAGATCGCCGCCGCCGGCCTGCGTGACGTCGGCCGAGGCCTGCACCGAGGCGCCCTGGAAATCGGTGCGCAGGATGAAGTTGATCACCCCGCCGATCGCGTCGGTGCCGTAGATGGAACTGGCGCCGTCCTTGAGCACTTCAATGCGCTGGATGGCGGCCATGGGGATCTGGTTCAGGTCGACCACGCCCCCGTTCAGACCGTGTGCGGCCACGCGCCGGCCGTTCATCAGGATCAGGGTGGCATTGCTGCCCTGGCCGCGCAGGTTGGCGCTGGTGGCGCCGTTGTTGCCCTGTTGTGCCCCGCCCACGACGTCGGCGTTGGAGGCCAAGTTGTCCAGGCCGTTGCCGTTGGTCGACAGCCACAGGATCACCTGCTCCGCACTGGTCAGGCCCTGCCGCTCGATCTCGTTTCGGGAGATGACCTGCACGGGCAGCGCGCCCTCGGCACCGATGCGCTTGATGATCGAACCAGTGATTTCCACCTTCTGGGGCGTCGTCGGGGTCTGGGCCAGCACCGCGGATCCCAGACCCAGCAGGGTCAGGGCGGCGGCCAAGGGGGTCAGTTTCACGTTCGGTTCTCCAGGTTGGCTTCGGGACGCGTGACGCGATGCAGGAGCATTCGCACCAGCGAAACTATGGGAGGCTAGGGCCCGCTCCTGGGATCTGCCAATGAAATCCCTTGGTGGCGGCATAACCCGGGCTCATGCCGGATGGCGCTTGCTCGTCTGCTCTTCGGGACCCCGTGGGCCGTGCCCGCACAGTCCGTGGGCGCGGACGATGGGCGCACCAGCGCCTGCGTAGACTGCCAAGCTCGCTTGGCTGAGCGAGGCACCCGCCCACCTACCCGCCCAGGCGTTGCGCCGACCCCACGTTCGCCCCACTGGAGACCTTGATGCCGAGATGGAAAGCCCTGTGCGCGGGTTGGCTGTGGGCAGCCGGTGTGTGCGCCGGGGCCGCGCCCGAGACAGCAGCCCCCAGGTCAGACACCCTGGTGCCGGAGGGCGCGAACGCCGTCCTGACCAGGGTGCAAGCGCTGGCACAAGCTGCCGGCATGCCCGAGACGGCCATCGGCCTGGTCGTGGCACCGCTGCGCCCGGCCGTGCCCGGCCAACGCGTGTTGCATCTGGGCGCCGACCGCCCCCTGCAGCCGGCTTCCACGATGAAGCTGCTCACCACGCTGGCCGGCCTGGACCTGTTGGGGCCGGCCTGGCGTGGTCGCACCCGGCTTCTGGCGGCCGGGCGCATCGCGCAGGGGGTGCTGCACGGCGACCTGGTGCTGGAAGGTGGCGCCGACATGGATCTCAGCGCCGAGGCCCTGCAGGCCCTGCTTCGCAAGGTGCGCGACCGCGGCGTGCAGGAGATCCGCGGCGACCTGATCCTGGACCGATCGGCCTTCCGGCCCTCTCGCCTCGATGTCGGCCTGCCGCCGTTCGACGACGCGCCTGAGTTCGAATACAACCTGATCCCGGATGCCCTGACGGTGGACGCCAATCTGTTGCGCCTGGAGGTGGCATTCGATGCCGCCGGCACGCTGCAGATTCATCACCACCCGCGTCTGCACGGCCTGCGTATCCGGCATGAATTCCACTTGGTGGACGCCCCGTGTACACGCTGGGGTGAGGGTTGGAAGACCCCCGAGGTGAGGCGGCGTTGGCTGGGCGACACCGAGGTGGTGCTGCGCGGCACCTGGCCAAGAGGCTGTGAGCGGTCTCTGGCGCTCAACCTGATCGATCGCGACGAGTTCATCGGTCGGCTGGTACGCAGGCAGTGGGCCGATCTGGGCGGCCACTGGCACGGGCAGGCGCGCGAGGCCGTGACGCCACCCGGCGCCGTGGTGCTGGCCGAACGGCAGTCTCGGCCGTTGTCGGAGCTGGTGCGTGGCATCAACAAGGTCTCGGACAACGCCCGCACGCGAACGCTGCTGCTGGCCATCGGGCGGCAGTCCCCGGGTGCCGACGACGAGCCCACGTTGCAGCGCGCCGACCGCGCCGTGCGGGCCTGGATGGCCCGCCACAGCATCCCAGACGCAGGCCTGGTGCTGGACAACGGCTCGGGCCTGTCGCGCACCGAGAAGCTGAGCGCCGCGCAACTTGAGGCGGTGGTGCGCGCCGGCATGACGGGACCCTGGGCGCCGGAGTTCCTGGCCAGCCTGCCCGTGGTGGGCGTGGATGGCTTCATGCGCTGGCGGCAGGCTGATGGCAGCGTGCCTATTCAGGCGCGACTGAA
>JBJTZN010000139.1:0-13982 GCA_046087245.1 Rubrivivax sp. | reverse complement strand
GGAGATGACGCGCAAGCGCACCCGCGAAAGCCTGGCCCATATGCTGTGCCAGCCCTGCCCCACCTGCGAGGGCCGCGCCCAGGTCAAGACCCCGCGCAGCGTGTGCTACGACATTCTGCGCGAGATCCTGCGCGAGGCCCGCCAGTTCAACCCCCGTGAGTTCCGCGTGGTGGCCAGCGCCGCCGTGGTGGAAATGATGCTGGACGAGGAAAGCGTGCACCTGGCCGGCCTGAGCGAATTCATAGGCAAGCCCATCTCCCTGAGCGCCGAGCCGGGCATGAACCCGGAGCAGTACGACATCGTGTTGATGTAGCTCGGCGGGCGGGGGGCTGGCGACCGACGGACATGGACTGGTGCGGCGCCAAGTGGCGCATCGACTGCGGGACCCGCGAAGGGCGGTCGTTCGGTGGCTCTCGGGTGAGCAACGGCATGGCCTCCGGAGCCGTGCATCGCACAACGAGCACAACGAGACCGCTACCTGATTCGTTGCGTGATGCATCACAAGGTGCCATAGCCCGGCGCAGTGGAGAAGTGCGCAATCAAGCTCAAGACCTTGGCCTGTTGAGCGACAATGAATCCGCGCTGCCAGCAACTGTGCACCGCCGTCCAGGAGACGGATTTCTGGTCAGGCGCCGAGGTCGAGCCTCCATTTGTATTGCGATCTCATTCATCCCGGGTGCCGCCTCGCATCGTGCCAGAGCATGGCTTTCATGTTCGGGGGCGGGAGGGTCAGATCATGATCGGGTAGCGAAATGGTCGGGCGCTCTCGCAATTCGCCCGAAAGTCATTCGAAGAATGTCCTCTTGTAGATCAACACGTTCCAGCGACTGACTCCAGTGGCTGCACATTCCACCGTCGTGTCCTCGCCCGCTGCAAAGCCCGTTTCCCTCGCTCGCCAGTTCGGTACGTGCGCGCTCTTGTGCGCGCTAGCCATCGTGATCATCGCTGCCTTCCATGACCGCCCGTACGCCGATCTCCTTCTTCAGGGCCACGCGGTGGCCGTGCAGCTCGCATTTGTGGTGTGCCTCGGGGCGCTCTACTTTGCTGGCGCAAGCATCGGCTATCGCCGCGTGGCAAGACAACGCTCCGCGAAACACATCGTCGACAGCTACAGCCGTCTGGACCTCACTGGACTGAATCCTCTGTGGATCGCCGTAGCTGCCGGCGTGGGGGAAGAACTCCTGTTCCGAGGTGCGCTGCAGCCGCTGCTGGGTATCTGGGTTACCTCATTGCTGTTTGTGGCGGCACATGCGCGTGCCTACCGCTTCGATGGCCTCAACCGCCGTGTCGCGCTTCAGGCCTTCGCTTTGTTCGCTGCCAGCTGCTTCTTCGGTCTGGTTGCTGAGTACGTTGGTTTGCTGGCAGCCATCGGCGGCCACATCGCCGTGGATGCAGTTGGTCTGTACTTCGTCAAACGCGCGGCCACGCCGCCAGGTGCAGCCTTGCTTGAGAGGCCCCCTTCAACTGACTGATGCGCAGGGCAATCACCACTTGGCAGCTTCGTTTTCAACTGTCCGAGTCTGCAGCGAAGGCACCCTTCCATCGCTGACCGTCGGCACGCCGGGGGGTGGAAGACTCGATGGTCAGCCCGTGACAAGGCTCTGCGCATGGTGGCCGTGAGCACGGGGGGCTCGTTCCTGGCGACGATGTGGGGCCCCCTTCCCCCGCTCACCGATCCGCTGTTCCATGTCGTGGCGGTGCCTGCCGTGCTGCTGGTGGGGCTGAGCAAGAGCGGCTTTGCCAGCGGCTTCGGTTCGCTGCCCGTGCCCATGATCGCGCTGGTCATTCCCGTACCGCAAGCCGCGGCCATTCTGCTGCCCCTGCTGATGGTGATGGATGCCGCCACGCTGCAGCAACTGTGGAGGCATCGCGATCCGGCCCTGGTGCGTCGTATCTTGCCCTGGGGCATCGCCGGCACTGTGCTGGGCTGGGGGCTGTTCGGCGTGCTCTCGGCCTCGGCCGTGGCGGGGTGTGGCTGGGGGTGTGGATGACGCGCCATGTCAGCACCGCCTGGTTCTATCGCCTGGCCTACGCCGGCATGCTGCTGACTGGCCTGAAGCTGCTTTGGGATGGCTGGCGCTGAGCCGCTGACCACCCCCCAACGGGGTGCTGGCGCAAGGCCGGTTGGCCTTTCATAATCTTCCCATGGGCCCGTAAATGGATTCGCTGGGAGTCCCCGATGAAGGTGCTGCTGATCGATGACCATCCGCTGATCCTGGCCGCCATGCAGGCGGTGATCGGCGGTCTGGGTGACGATGTCACCGTGACGGGCGCGCAGAGCGCCACGCAGGCCCGGACCTGCCTGGAGCACACGCCGGACTTCGATCTGGCCCTGCTGGATCTGGTGCTGGGCGACGCCGATGGTTTCGAGGTGCTGGCACAGATGCGCCAGGCGCATCCGCAGGTGCCGGTGGTGATCCTGTCAGCCTCCGAGAACGCCGGCGACGTGGTGCGCGCGCTGGATCTGGGGGCCATGGGCTTCGTGCCCAAGCGCGCTTCCACCCAGGCGCTGGTGGAGGCCTTGCGCACCGTGCTGTCGGGCGGGCTGTTCATTCCGCAGCACCTGTTCGGCCCCAACCGCGGCCGCAGCCCCGGGCCACCGGGCCTTCCGGACCTGCCCGAGCCCCCCGGGGGGGTGCCGAAGTCAGTCGAGCGCCTGGGCCTCACCCCGCGCCAGCATGATGTGCTGTCCGGCCTGCTGCGAGGTCTGCCCAACAAGCTCATCGCGCGCGAGTTGAACCTGGCGCTGGACACGGTCAAGGATCACGTGGCCTCGGTGCTGCGCGCGCTGAACGTGGCCACCCGAACGCAGGCGGTGCTGGCGATCAGCCGCATGGCCCAGGGTGAGCCCGGCGCAGTGTCGTGGCGCCGCAGCAGCCATGGCTGAGCGTCCTGCGTCGGCTGCGGCGCCGGGCGTGGCGCAGGCAGGCGCGCAGGACGCCTGGCGACTCGCGCACCATGCGATGCGCCAGCCGCTCAATGCGCTGGGCCTGTACTGCGAGGCCCTGAAGATGCAAGCGCTGCGCGCTGCGCAGCAACCGCTGGTGGACGGCATTGCCGATGCAGCGGTGGCCATTGAGCGTCTCGTGGACGCGCACTTCGCAGCCCTGAGCGACCTGCCGGCCGGGCCTGTGGCGGCTGCGGGACCTGTGGCTGCTCCGGGGCCTGTGGCTGACCCGCCTGCAGCGCCGTTCCCACCGCCTTCTGCCCCGGATGCAGAGTCACCTGCGGCACATCCCGCCGCGTCGGCCCTGGCAGGGCACGCTGCGGTCAAGCGCGACATCGCGGTGCCGGCGGTCCCGTCCTGTCGCATCGTGGTCGTGGACGACGACCAGGGGGCCCGCACCGGACTCGGGCTCCTGCTGGAGGCCTGGGGCGCTTCGGTGCAGGCCTTTGCCAGCATCGCCGCACTGGCGCGGTGGCTGCAGGAGCCCGGCGTCTGTGCACCCGATCTGCTCATCCTGGACTACCACCTGCCGCGTCCCGGCGATGGCCTGGAGGCCCTCAGGCTGGTGCGCCAGGCCTGGCCCGTTCGGCCGGTGCCCGCGCTGCTCATCACCGGTGATGAGCGCGCGGTCGTGGCCAATGCCTCGAGCGACGGCTCACTGGCCTGCCTCATCAAGCCGGTTTCGCCGGCGCCGCTGCTGGCGGCTGTCCGGCGGCAGTTGGGGGCTCAGTTCGGGGTGTAGGACAGTCGCACGTAGATGGGTGCGAAGGCCTCGGCCTGGGTGACTTCCAGCAGCCGCTCGCGGGAGAGCTCCAGCATGGCGATGAAGGTGACGATGACCACGGCCGGCCCGCGCGTGGTGTCGAACAGTTCGTGGAACTCGATGAAGCGCCGTCCCTGAAGGCGCTTGAGCACCAGGCTCATGTGCTCGCGCACGGACAACTGCTCGCGCGTGATGCGGTGGTGCTGGTTGAGCCTGGCGCGCTGCAGGATGTCAGCCCAGGCGGCGCGCAAATCGGCGGGGTCCACGTCCGGCAGTCTGGGCGCCAGGGACTGCTCGACCAGCACCTGCACGCGCAGGAAGTCCCGCCCCAGCAGCGGCAGGCTGTCCAACCGCTCGGCGGCGAGCTTGATGCGTTCGTACTCCAGCAGGCGGCGCACCAGTTCCGCCCGCGGGTCTTCGGCTTCCTTGCCGTCCTCGCTTTTCCTGGGCGGCAGCAGCATGCGCGACTTGATGTCGATCAGCATCGCGGCCATCAGCAGGTACTCCGACGCCAGCTCCAGGTTGTGCTTGCGGATCTGCTCGACGTAGTTCAGGTACTGGCGCGTGACGTCGGCCAGCGGAATGTCCAGGATGTTGAAGTTCTGCTTGCGGATCAGGTACAGCAGCAGGTCCAGCGGGCCTTCGAAGGCTTCGAGGAAGACCTCCAGCGCGTCGGGCGGGATGTACAGGTCCTGAGGCAGCTGGAACAGGGGTTCGCCGTACAGGCGGGCCAGGGCGACCTGGTCCACCACGTCGGGCGTGGCCGGCAGGGGCGCAGGGGACAACTCCGCCAGGCTTTCCGGCATCGCTTCGGGTTTCATGGCCTGGCGCCGGTGCAGCCGGTCAGGACTTGGTCTGGTACACGTAGGGCTGCTGCGGCACGCGGGCTTCTTGCCATTCGCCTTGCGCGTCGCGGTCCACCGGGCGGTCCCACAGCAGGGAGCGCCCCCGGCGTTGCTCTTCTTCCAGCGTGGGACGCTGGGCCTTCAGTTGCTCGATGAACTGGGTGACATCGGAGCGGTAGGGTTTCCAGAACAGCGGCATGGCAAGGTGTCAGGTCAAGGCGCGTGGCCCAAGGACAGGCCAACACAACTGCCAAGAGTTTAAGCCGCCGGCCCTGCCGGGACCTGAAGAGCAGGTACCTCGCCAGTCTCCGACTTCTCCGCCCCTTTTTCAGCCCCATTTTCGGCACTTCCGGCTGCCCCGACACCCTCGCGCGGTGCCAGCAGGGCCGCCCAGTCCGCCGCCACCCGCTCGGCCCCCAGAGCTTGCTCGAAGCCCGACCGGCGGATCAGCGACAGCGGCTGCTCATTGATGTCCACCAGCGTGAGCGTGACGCCCTGGCGCTGCAGGCTGCGGTGCAGTTGCTTGAGGGCTTCCAGCCCCGAGGTGTCCATCGAGATCAGGCGGTGCATGTCCAGCACCACCAGCCGGGTTTGTGGCGCGATGCGCTGGGGCAAATCCTCCACCTGGGCCACGGCGCCGAAGAACAGGGCGCCGTAGAGGTCGAAGACCTGCGTCTGGGGTGCCAGCCCCGCCGGCAGCGCTTCCTCGCGGCGCGCTTCCACCCTGAACAGGCTGCCCATGCGCCAGATGAAGAACACGCAGGCCAGCACCAGCCCCACCTCCACCGCGACGGTCAGGTCGAACACCACCGTGAGGACGAATGTGCCGAACAGCACGGTGCGGTAGGGCAGGTCGAAGCGCTGGGCGTGCGCGAATTCGCGCCACTCGCCCATGTTCCAGGCCACGAACAGCAGGATGCCGGCCAGTGCGGCCAGGGGCACGTGCAGGGCCAAGGGTGCGGCCACCAGCATCACCACCAGCAGCGTGAGGGCGTGCACCATGCCGGCCACGGGGCCGGTGGCGCCCGCCCGCACATTCGTCACCGTGCGGGCGATGGTGCCGGTGGCGGGCATGCCGCCGAACAGCGGGCTCACCACGTTGGCCACGCCCTGCGCCATCAGTTCCTGGTTCGGGTCATGGCGCGGGTGCTCGGTCATGTTGTCGGCCACGCGGGCGCAAAGCAAAGATTCGATGGCCCCCAGCAGGGCAATCGTCAAGGTGGGCATCAGCAACTGCTTGGCACCCGTCCAGCTGAACTCGGGCAGCGCGAAGGCGGGCAGGGTCTGGGGGATGCCGCCAAAACGGGAGCCGATGGTCTCCAGCGGCAGTTGCAGCGCGGCCGTCAGCACGGTGGCGCCTGCCAGCGCCACGATGGTGCCTGGTGCGTGGGCGGCCTTGCGCCGAAGGCGGGCCCAGGTGCCCTGTGGGGCCGTGTCCATCTGGTAGGACTTGGGCCACAGCACCACCACGGCCGTGCAGCCCAGCCCCATCAGCAGTGCCGCGGGGTTGAGCGTATGCAGGTGAGACGCCAGCACGCCGATCTGGGTGAAGAAGTCGGCTGGCAGCTTGTCGATCTGCAGGCCCAGCAGGTCCTTGACCTGCGACAGCCCGATCAGCACCGCGATGCCGTTGGTGAAGCCGATGACGATGGACACCGGGATGTAGCGGATCAGCGCGCCCAGGCGCAGCCAGCCCATCAGGAACAGCAGCACCCCGGCCAGTGCGGTGGAAATGAGCAGGTTGGCCAGCCCGTAGCGCTCCACGATGCCGTAGACGATGACGATGAAGGCGCCGGCCGGTCCGCCGATCTGCACGTGCGAGCCGCCCAGCGCCGAGATCAGGAAGCCCGCGATGATGGCGGTGAACAGACCGGCCTCCGGCTTGACGCCCGAGGCGATGGCAAAGGCCATGGCCAGTGGCAGCGCCACGATGCCCACCGTGACGCCAGCGCCGATATCTGCGCCTAAGCGGCGCCGGTCGTAGCCTTGCAGGCTGCTCAGCAGCCGGGGGCGGAACGGATGGAGCGGGATGCGCACGGAGCCCCGCCCGGCGACCTTCAGCGCACCCGCATGCCGGGCTGCGCGCCCGGCCACGGTTCCAGCACGAAGATGCCGGGGTGGGCCTTGTCGTTCGCGTGGCTGGCGGCCAGCACCATGCCTTCGGAGACACCGAACTTCATCTTGCGTGGCGCCAGGTTGGCCACCATCACGGTGAGCCTGCCCTGCAGGTCTTCGGGCTTGTAGGCGCTTCGGATGCCGGAGAACACGTTGCGCAGCCGGCCTTCGCCCACGTCCAGCGTCAGGCGCAGCAGCTTGTCGCTGCCTTCCACCAGTTCAGCCTTCTCGATCTTGGCAATGCGCAGGTCCACTTTGGTGAAGTCGGCGATCCCAATCTCTTCCGAGAGCTCCTCGCCACCCGGGGGTTCTGCAGCCACGGGCTCGGGGGTGTCGAACAACTTCATCACCTGGGCCAGGTCGGCCCGCTGCATCAGGTGCTGGTAGGGGGCGATGGTGTGGTGGCCGAGTGCGCGCTGGGCGTCGGCCCATTGCAGCGGCTCGATCTGCAGGAAGCGCTCCACGTGCTCGGCCAGCGCTGGCAGCACGGGCTTGAGGTAGAGGGTCAGCAGGCGGAAGGCCTCGATGCACACCGAGCACACGTCGTGCAGCGCCGCGTCCTGGCCGGGCTGCTTGGCGATCTCCCAGGGCTTGTGCTGGTCCACGTACTCGTTGACGCGGTCGGCCAGCGCCATCACCTCGCGCAGCGCCTTGCCGAACTCACGCTCGTCGTACAGGCCGGCCACGGTCTCGGCGTGGGCGCGCAGGCCGTCCAGCAGCATGCGGCCTTCCACCCCCAGGTCGGCCGACAGGCGGCCCGCAAAGCGCTTGGCGATGAAGCCGGCCGCCCGGCTGGCGATGTTGATGTACTTGCCCACCAGGTCCGCGTTGACGCGGGCCACGAAATCCTCGGGGTTGAAGTCCAGGTCTTCCACCCGCGCGTTCAGCTTGGCGGCGATGTAGTAGCGCAGCCACTGCGCGTTCAGGCCGAGATCCAGGTACTTCAGCGGCGAGATGCCGGTGCCCCGGCTCTTGCTCATCTTCTCGCCGCTGACGGTGATGAAGCCGTGCACGACGATGTGGTTGGGCACCTTGCGGCCGGAAAAGTGCAGCATGGCCGGCCAGAACAGCGTGTGGAAGGTGACGATGTCCTTGCCGATGAAGTGCACCTGCTCGACGTTCGCGTCGGCCACGTAGGCGTCGAAGCCGGCACCCAGCAGCGCCTTCAGCGAGGCGAGATAGCCCACGGGCGCGTCCAGCCAGACGTAGAAATACTTGTCCTGCGTGCCCGGGATGCGGATGCCGAAGTAGGGGGCGTCGCGGCTGATGTCCCAGTCGGCCAGCTTCGGCTTGCCGTCCTCGTCGGTGCCGAACCATTCCGAAATCTTGTTCAGCACCTCGGGCTGCAGCCGATCGGCGGTTTGCGTCCACTCCTTCAGGAAGGCCTCGCAGCGCGGGCTGGAGAGCTGGAAGAAGAAGTGCGAGCTCGACTTCAGCACCGGCGTGGCGCCCGACAGCGCCGAGAACGGGTTCTTCAGCTCGGTGGGGGCGTAGACCGCGCCGCAGACCTCGCAGTTGTCGCCGTACTGGTCTTTCGCGCCGCACCTGGGGCACTCGCCCTTGATGAAGCGGTCGGGCAGGAACATGCCCTTTTCGGGGTCGAAGAACTGCTCGACGGTTCGCTCGACGATCAGGCCCTGGTCCTTCAATGCCAGATAGATGGACTGGGCGAGTTCGTGGTTCTCGGGCGCATCGGTGGAGTGCCAGTGGTCGAACGCGATGTGGAAGCCGTCGAGGTAGGGCTTGCGTCCGGCGGCGATCTCCGAGACAAACGCCTGAGGCGTCTTGCCCGCCTGCTCGGCGGCGATCATGATGGGCGCGCCGTGGGCGTCATCGGCGCAGACGAAGCGCACCTCGTGGCCGCGCATGCGCTGGAACCGCACCCAGGTGTCGGCCTGGATGTACTCCATCATGTGCCCGATGTGGAAGGGCGCATTGGCGTAGGGCAGGGCGGTGGTGACGAACAGGCGGCGGCTCATGCGCTCGATTCTAGGGAAGGCCCGTCACCGGCAGCGCCATGCGCCGCCCGATAGACTGCCGGCCTTCATCGCGCATCCACCCTTCTTCGCCCACCATGAGCCTGACCGAAGCCGCCCTGCAGGAAGCCCTGAAGGCTGTTGTCGACCCCAACACCGGGCGCGACCTCGTTTCCACCAAGTTGCTGCGTAACCTCAAGATCGAGGGGGGTGACGTCTCCTTCGAGGTGGAGCTGGGCTACCCCGCCAAGAGCCAGGTGCCGGCCCTGCGCAAGGCCTTGATCGCCGCGGCGCGCACCCTGCCGGGCGTGGAGAACGTCAGCATCCAGATCGGCTGGAAGATCACGGCCCACGCCGTGCAGCGCGGCGTGCAGTTGCTGCCGCGGGTGAAGAACATCGTGGCCGTGGCCTCGGGCAAGGGCGGCGTGGGCAAGAGCACCACCACTGTCAACCTGGCCCTGGCCCTGGCCGCCGAAGGCGCCAAGGTGGGCATCCTGGACGCCGACATCTACGGCCCCAGCCAGCCCATGATGATGGGCATCACCGGCCGGCCCGAGAGCGAAGACGGCAAGTCCATGATGCCGCTGGCCAATTACGGCGTCGAGGTCATGTCCATCGGCTTCCTGGTCGATGAAGACCAGGCCATGATCTGGCGCGGCCCCATGGCCACCCAGGCGCTTGACCAGTTGCTGCGCCAGACCAACTGGGGCGACCTCGACTACCTGCTGGTGGACATGCCCCCGGGCACCGGCGACATCGCGCTCACGCTCTCCCAGCGCGTGCCGCTGACGGGCGCGGTGATCGTCACCACGCCGCAGGACATCGCGCTCATCGACGCCAAGAAGGGCCTGACGATGTTCGAGAAGGTGGGCGTGCCCATCCTGGGCATCGTGGAGAACATGGCGGTGTACTGCTGCCCGAACTGCGGCCACACCGAGCACATCTTCGGCGCCGATGGCGGCAAGCGCATGGCCGAGCAGTTCAAGGTGGACCACCTGGGTTCGCTGCCGTTGAACCTGTCCATCCGCCAGCAGGCCGACGAAGGCCGCCCCACCGTGGTGGCCGACCCCGATGGCGAGATCGCCGCGCTCTACAAGACCGTGGCGCGCACGGTGGCGGTGAAGATCGCGCAGAAGGCCAAGGACTTCAGCGCCAGGTTCCCGACCATCACGGTGTCCAAGGGCACCTGACGACCCCCGCCCCGGGGACCCCATCGGTGCGGGGGCCGGCGGCCACAGGCACCGTGTGAACCCGGACGCGCATGCAAGCGGCCGGCTGCCCCTGCATGGCATGTCGCCCCACCCCTGCCGCCAAAATGCCGGCATGCCCCGCGCCCAGCCCGATCCGGCCCCTGCCGAAACCGCCCTGGCCGCGCTGTGGTGGGCCGCCGGACTGCCGGCGGACGCGCTGCCGCACGCCAGCCTGCCCGGCACGCTGCCGGTGCTGCCGTCGTCGTTCCGGGTGGCCACCGCGGCGCAGGCCAGCCTGGGCGCGGCGGCGCTGGCCGCGGCCGAACTGTGGCACCTGCGCAGCGGCCTGCCGCGCCAGCAGGTGCAGGTGGACCGCCGCCATGCCGCCGTGGAATGCAGCGCCCATGCGCTGATCGACGGCGTGGCCCCGCCGCTGTGGGACAAGCTGTCGGGCCTGTACGACTGCGGCAGTGCTGTGGCGGCGCCGGGCCAGGTGCGCATCCATGCCAACTTCGCCCACCACCGCGACGCTGCGCTGCGGGTGCTGGGCCTGCCCGCGGGTGACGCCACCCCGCGTGATGCTGTGGCGGCCGCGCTGGCGCACTGGCGTGCCGAGGATGTCGAGCAGGCGGTGGCCGATGCCGGCGGCGTGGCTGCCGCCGCGCGCTCCTTCGGCGATTGGGATGCCCACCCGCAGGCGCGGGCCCTGGCCGGTGTGCCACCGGTGCAGATCCGGCGCCTGCCACCGCCGGCTGGCCGTGCCGACGCGCCGCCCCGGCCCTGGCCCGCACTGGCCGCCGGGCAGCGCCCGCTGGCGGGCCTGCGCGTGCTGGACCTCACCCGCATCCTGGCCGGCCCGGCCGCAGCCCGCTGTCTGGCCGCCTACGGTGCCGACGTGCTGATGATCAACGGCCCGCGCCAGCCCAACATCGCCGCCATCGCCGACATGAGCCGCGGCAAGCGCTCGGCCCTGCTCGATCTGGACACGGACGCCGACCGCGCCACGCTGCACCGGCTGGCCGCCGGTGCCCAGGTGTTCCTGCAGGGCTACCGGCCCGGTGCCCTGGCCCGCCACGGCTTGGGCGCCGAGGCGCTGGCCGCGGCATACCCGGGCCTGATCGTGGCCAGCCTGTCGGCCTGGGGCGAGACCGGGCCCTGGGCCGGCCGGCGTGGTTTCGACTCCCTGGTGCAGACGGCCACCGGCTTCAACCGCGCCGAGGCCCAGGCTGCCGGCAAGGCTGCGCCGATGGCCATGCCGGTGCAAATCCTCGACTTCGCCGCCGGCCACCTGCTGGCCTTCGGTATCCAGGCCGCGCTGTGGCACCAGGCCACCGAAGGCGGCAGCTGGCAGGTGCAGGTGACGCTGGCCGGCGTGGCCGGCTGGCTGCGTGCGATGGGGCAGGACAGCGCCGGTCTGGCCGCCGTGGCGCCGGACCTGGCGCCGTACCTGGAGGACAGCCGCTGCGGCTTCGGCCACCTGGTGCATGCCGGCGCGCCGGTGGGCCAGCCGGCCACGCTGCGCGCGCTGCGTCATGCGCCGCGCTTCAGCGCCACGCCGGCGGGGCTGGACCTGCCGGCGATGCCGCCGGGCAGCCATGCGCCGGCCTGGGAGGGCGAGGCGGGCCCCAACGCGCCGTTCGCCCTGGCGGTCCTGGGCCGCGCGTACTGAGCCCGGTGTCCGCCCGGGCAGCGGTGTCGGGGTGACCTGGTGCGCCCGGGGCCTTTCGGGCCAGGGGAGGGCGGCTGAATTTCCTAAACTCCCGGCCCGAAATCCAGCGCATCCCGCGCGGCTCCAGTTCCTGAGGTGGCTCTATGTCGGATCTCGCCGTGTTTCTTGTTCAGGCCCTCACCGTGGGCGTCGTGATTGTGCTGATGGTCATGGCCCTGTCTGTATTCTTCAACCGGCTGCCTCGCCTCGGACAGAAGAAAAAAGAACTCGTTCTGAAGTCGGCAACCGAGTTGTTCGACGAGGGCCGCCAGTACGACGTCCTGCTGTCTTCCGGCCAGCGCCTCCTGGCCCTGCGCTTCGAGGGCGTCGTGCGGGCAGATGCCGAAGCGGGGTGGCCGCTGAGCCAGTTCGCCGTGATGCGACGCAGTGATGGCGGCAAGGTGATCCTGCGGATCGACAGCGTGCGCGTTTTCGAGGAAGTCACCAGGCCCCGCACCGATGGCTGAAGCGTCATGCCGCAGCAGATCGAACA
Organism: Rubrivivax sp.; assembly: GCA_046087245.1. Lineage (GTDB taxonomy): Bacteria > Pseudomonadota > Gammaproteobacteria > Burkholderiales > Burkholderiaceae_C > Rubrivivax. The sequence continues at coordinate 1,945 of JBJTZN010000139.1, read as the reverse complement.
CTTCATCCACGGAGCGCTCACGCGGCTGAAGCGCTTTCGCACCGGCCTCCCCGACGGGGTGGAGGTGCAGCCGACGCCGGGCGGTCTGATCCTGCGGCAGACGCTCGCCGCCGGGCTCGACATCGACTCCGCCATCACCCGCATCGAGGCGATCGCGGTCGCCCATGGCGTTGAATACGACGGCTCGGGGCGGCCCCTCGAAGAAGCGGATCTGCAGCGCGGGCTCGACCTCCAGACCCGGACCTTCACCTCGCGGACGGGTGTGAAGGCGGGGCAGGGCTTCGCGGTGCTCTTGCCCGATGGGCGGTTCGGACACGCGATCCACCTGGGCGGTGACAAACAGGGCCACCTTCTGGTCGACGTCAGCACACTCGTCACGAACCGGCCCGCCCGCCCGGACGACCTGCAGGCAGCGCCAAGGCGGTATCGCCAGCCGATCCTGGTCTGGCACACCGGCTTCGCCGCCCTGCCCCTTGCCGCCCAGGCGCAGGTTGCCAGCCTCCCCGTTGAGATCGCGTTGCGCGACGGCATCGGCTGGCCTGATCCGGACGCAGTGGCGCAACTCGAAAGGCGGTTCGCTGTCGAAGACACCGATACGCCGCAGGGCTGGTACGCCCTGCTGGGCGTCATGGCCCGGTCTGGGGAACGACTCCCGGGGATCGAGGGCTTTTGCCTGGTGACCGCCCGGGTGGGACGCACTGGCGCGCTGAAGCTGACCTGGGATCACGCCCCTGTGCAGTCTGCGGACGGCGCCAATCGGCCGTTGCCATGGCAAGCTTCGAAGATGGATGACGTCATCTCCGCCCTGGCCGGGGGGCCGGATGTCATCGAGATGACGGACGCCGTGACATGACTATCCCGGCCTGCGGGGACGCTCTCCACAGAGCGCAGGAGAGATCGATGGAAGACATGTGAAAGGAAAGAGGAGCGAGGCAGTGTGCACCTTCATCACCCTGATTGCCGCCACCGATGACGTCGACCGGCTGAACACCGCCCTGGCCACCCTGGACAGGCGAGGCCAGGTTCGCCGGGCGGTGCGGGTCGATACGCCTGGCTTTCGTCCGCTGCTGGCGGCATACGAGCGGGAATACCTGATGTCCCGAAGCCCTTGTGATTGCGGCACCTTCCTGGGCAGCGCCCTGCAGCCTGCAGAGAACCCGCAGGAGGCGCGCGCAGGCGAGATCGCGCGGTATCGCCGCAAGGGTTGGTCCGAGGCCCGGATCGCCCGCGCGATGACCGACAAGGCCCGCGCTGACGCACGCCCCGCGGGCCGGACGCCGAACGAAGACGCCGCCTACTGGCTGGAGCTGCTGACCACGCTCTCAGCGAAGCTTGGACTGAAACGGCTGGCGCTGATGCATCACTTCCACAGCAACCAGTCCCCCGGGAACGGGCCCGAGACGGCGAGCCGCCGCAGGGCCGGGCCAGTGCGCGAGGCCGTCGAGGGCCTGGCCTCCATGGGCGACGCCGTGATCCACGATTTCGAGATCGGGGAGCCTCTCAGATGACGCACGACATGCGCGACCTCCTGCCGAGACTTCGCGAAATCGGATCGCCGCGCAGGCTCACACCGGCAGCTGCACCGTGAACACCGCCCCGGTGACCCCATCGGTGCGGGGGCCGGCGTCCAGCGTGCCGCCGTAGCGGGCGAGCAGTTTCAAGATCCGGCCTTCTCAGGTCAGCCGCTAACAGAAGACCTCGGTTGTGACAAGTTCTGGCCTGTCGCAAGCCGGCAGGCCTCGTCAGCTCTGGCGATCCGGGGTTCGACGGTCCACCGCACTGGACCTATTGAGATTTCCTAAAATCATGACAACTGATTGGCTGCTGATGCGTTGTATGGATACTTGTTGGGTATCGGGTGCAGCAGATGGCAGCAAAGCGGTTGGACGAGGCGGTTCGCAAGCGGGTGCAGGCTGGACGAATGTTGTTGGCTGGCAAGACGCCC
>JBJTZN010000138.1:0-15639 GCA_046087245.1 Rubrivivax sp. | reverse complement strand
TCAGAGCTTGTGAAGTATTCCGGCGCGCCCGAGCGGGCGTTCCAAAGGGTGCCGATCCAGGCGCAAAGCACAGCCGTAGCTCGGGCTACGGCGAGCATTTGCAACGACGAGCGGGGCCGTTTGGGGCGGACGAGCGGGTGTGCGGGGATGTTTCACAAGCTCTCAGTAGACCACCGGCTGGGCCGTGGGGTGCAGGACGATCTCATCGACACGCACCTGCGGCGGAGCGGACAAGGCGTACAGCACCGCCTGGGCAACGTCGTGGGCGCGCAGGTGACCGGCGCGATCGGGGCTGCCGGGCGTCTGCGCATTGAAGTACGTGTCGGTCATGCCAGGCCGTATCTCCGTGACCCGCAGCCCGTAGTGCTCGCCTTCCCGGGCCGCGGTCTGCGTCAGGGCACGCTGTGCATGCTTGCTGGCGACGTAGAGCGCGCCACCGGCAAAGGTGCGCGCGCTGACGTCGCTGGTGATGTTGACCAGGCGGCTGGGCAGGCCGCGCGCGTGGCGGCGCTTGAACTCGGCGATGAAGTGCTTGGTGACCAGCAGGGTGCCCAGCACGTTCGTGTCGAAGACCTGACGGTAGTCGTCGATGGTCGCAGTCTCGATAGCGCCAAAGGTCCCGATGCCCGCGTTGTTGACGAGCGAGTCCGCGCCCGCCTCGATGGCCTGGCGTGCGAACTCCCGCACGCTGGACTCGTCGCATACATCCAGAGCTACGCTGACGATCCGCTCCCGGGCACAGTCCGGCGGCGTCCGCGCGCCGGCAATCACCTGGGCGCCCGCGCTGTGCAGCAACCCGGCGATCGCGTACCCGATGCCACGGCTGGCCCCCGTGACCGCGATGACGCGGCCGGCCAAGGCGTTCTCGTGGGCCAGGAGGTGAATTCGCTCAGCAGACGCTTGCATGGAGGTTTCCAGGAGGGTCGCGGCTTCAGTGAAGGGCCCGAGTTTGGCAGCGGACTGCGTGGGTGCCACAGACCCGGCCGGCGCCTCGGACCGCACGCCCGCTGCGGCCGGGCGGCTGCGGCGGCGGCTTCACTCGAGCCGGGCCCAGGTGCGGTTCAGCCGGGGCATGCCGCTGCCCGTGATGTCCGCGGAAACCAGGGTGCGTTCGGCCCGTCCGATCAGCTTGCTGCGGGGCACCGCGCCGATGAAACGGGAGTCCAAGCTGTTGTCCCGGTTGTCGCCCAGCATGAAATAGCTGTCTGCGGGCACCTTGAGCGGACCGAACGAGCGCCATGGAGACCCTGCCTGCAGGTACTGCACCCTGTGCGCCTGCCCGTCGATCTCTTCCACGGCGCGCACTGCCGGCACTTCGCTGCCCGCGGCGATCGGCTCCCGCACCAGCGCGGGTGAGGTGTACCGGGCTGGGGCGCCATTGATCACCACCACCCCGTCGCGCACTTCGACCACATCACCTGGCAGGCCCACCACGCGCTTGATCAGCCGGGCACCGTCCTGTGGCGAGAAGAACGTGACCACATCGCCACGCTGGGGCTCGGCCAGGCGGGCCAGGGTGACCGCGGTCAGCGGCAGCTTGAAGTCGTAGGCGAGCCGGTTGACGAAGACGACATCGCCCTCCAGGATGGTGGGACGCATGGACCCGGAAGGCACCGGATTCCAGTCGGCCACCGCCGTGCGGACGAATCCAAAGCACAGCAGGAAGATCAGGAACCCCCGGTTGTTCTGGAGCCAGGATCTCATGTGCGACCTCCCATGACGCAGGACGTGACGGATTCTCATCGAATCCTGCGCACTCCCGACTTGCACCGGCAGCCCGGCCGCCGTGGGCACCGCGCATCGCGCACCGCCCGATCCCCGAAGCTGCGCAGATTCCCTCCATCAGCACGGCCGGCAGGCAGGCACGGCGCCGTGGCGATGTACTGGACTGGCTTCTCGGGCGGGACTGTCAACGCTGGGCGCCCTGTCCCGAAACAACAACGGGTTAGCCGAGGTGCAGCTAACCCGTTGGGCTCAAATGGCGCGGCTGGCAGGATTCGAACCCACGACCCCTTGGTTCGTAGCCAAGTACTCTATCCAACTGAGCTACAGCCGCAAAGCGCAGGAGTATATCAGCCGACGCACGGGCCGGGCCACGGCGCAGAGCTTCAGTTCAGGATGGAGCCCCTGGTTCAGTCGACGCAGGCCGCTTCATGCTCACAGGCAGCGGCCCGGGTCGGGTCGCCCGCGCCCTGCGCGGCCTGGGCCAGCAAGCGCCAGGCGTGCCGGCGCACGGTCCCCGGCAGGTGGGTTGCGCGTGCGGCGCGCTCCAGTGGCGCGGCGGCCCGCCCCCACAGCCCGCGCGCAGCAAAGGTCATGCCCGCAGCAGCGGCGAGCGCAGCGCCGCCAACGCCCTCGGCGCCGATGAGCAAGGCCTTCTCCATGGGCGCCAGCCACTCGGGACCCACGCCCTCCAGGCCCTCGCACAAGGCCAGCGCCAGAGCAACGCGTTGCTCCGGGGAAAGCTCGGACAAGCGGTCCCACAGAGGCTTGGCCCAGGCCCGCCCGTCTGCGGCAGCGCCGAGTGTGACGGCGCGCCGGGTCGCGTGGGCCACCAGCAGGGGATCGCGGCGGTCCGCGGGCTCCAGCGAACCCCAGGCCTGGCGCAACTGCTCGGCGTCGTGGGCTGCGTCCAGCACCTGCACGCACAGGGAACGCAGCAAACCTTGGGTTGCCGCCTCAGGAAACGCCTGGTGCTTGGCGAGCAAGCGTGCCGTCTTCAGGGCCTCGGCCGGCTGGGCCGACAGGCGCTGCGCCTGCAGCTTCAGACGCAGCGCGTGGGTTCGCCGCGCCACGCCTGCCGGCAGCGCCTCCAGCCAACGGTAGGCTTGCGTGGCGTCCCGGTCATCGAGGGCCCACTGCGCAGCCAGCAGCAGCGGCGCTTCAGCCCCGGGCCGACCTCGCGCGCGTCCGGCCAGCTCCAGGGCCTCGTCCAGCGCGCGCTGCCGGCCCTCGCGGTCCTGCAGCCGGTGCAGGCTGGCAGCCGAGACCAGCAGCGCCAGGAGGCTGAGTTCATCGGCTTCGGGGATGGGCGGCCAGGCGCGGGTGAAGCCCAGCACGCGCTGAGCGGCCCGCTGAGCGCGCAGGTAGCGCGCAGCGTCGAACTCCAGCTGGGCTTCGCGCAGGGCGCGATGGGCCGCACGCTCGCGCTGCAGGGCGCGCCACTCGGCCGCTCGGGTGGGCAGGGTCAGCAGGCTGTCCGCGGCCCGGACAGTACCCATGACCAGGAAGCAAGCGCCGAGCACCAGCAGGATGAACAGGTTGAGCGACAGGTCGGCACGCCAGCCGCTCCAGGCCATGGAGACCAGACCGTCGTTGGTGCCCAGCGTCGTGGCGGCCACCACCGCGATGACGAACAGCAGGATGGCCCAGACGACGGCACGCATGGACAGGCCCGGTGTCAGCGACCGGCCACGGCCGTGGCCAGCGCCGCCAGGGTCGCATCAGGCCGCGGCACCGCGACCTGGCGCGCCTGCTGGGCCACCTGACGCAGTTGCTCACGGGCCAGTTCCACGCGACGCGATCCTCTGTCGAAGTAGCGCTCCAGCAGGGACTGCGCTTCGCGCAGGTCGGCCTGCGCGGTCTCGAACTGCCGGCTCAGCAAGGCCAGCCGCGCGTTGAGCAGCCTGAGCTTGAGGTTCTCCCTCAGGAAGAAGGCCTGCTCGGGCGCCAGCAAGGCCGCCTCGGGGTCGTCCACCCGGGCCACGCGCACCAGGCCGCGGACTTCCGCCCACACCTGGCCCAGCATGGATCGCAGCCGGACATCCAGCCACTGCGGCCCGGGCGCCGAGGCCGCTGCGGCGGGCGCCGGCACGGGGGCCGTGCCCTGTGAAGCCAGGCCGCTGGAGGCCTCCGCAGCGCGGGGGTCCGCCTCGCGGCGTGCGCCTTGGCGGTCGATGGTGGCCCACAGGGGCAGCTCGTCCACCAGGCGCACCGCTTCGTCAATGCGGATGGCCAGACTCGGCACGTCCACGGTGCCTGCCGCCTTCACGCGGTCCAGATCCTGCAGGACGGCGCGTCGAACGCGGTCCATGCGTGGTTGCTGGTAGCGGGCCAGCCGCTCGTCGGCCTGGCGCAAGGCAGACAGCAGCGGCTCGGCGCTGCCGGTGATGGCCGACTGCTGCAGGGCCAGCCGCAGGGCGGCATCGACATCGGACAGCACGTTCTCGTCGCGCGAGCGTGACAGCGACTGGATCAGCTCCTCGAGTTGGCTGCGTTGCAGGGAGGTCTCCGCCACGCGCGCCTCCAGCAGCGCCACCTTGGCGGCCGTGTCGCGGCTGGACGCCTCGGCCTGGCGCGCCATGAGGCGCGCTTCGGTTGCCTGCCCGCCAGCGTCCTGCTGGCGTTTGACAATTTCCTGCTCCGCGGCCTTCAGTCGCTGCTGGGTGTTCCAGGCCAGCCCCAGGGCCGACACGGCCAGCACCGCCACCAGCGCCAGCACCCACCGCAGCGGCCCAGCGGCCCGGCGGCCGTCAGACGGCGGCGGGCTGCCGGACTGAGGCGCCGCAGCATTCGGATCCGGGGCGGGATCGGGTGAAGCCGCCGCGGGTGCCGAGGGGGAGGAGGTCGAAGAGGGGGAGTCGTTCACCACCCGCAAGATTCTAGGTGGGCGCAGCAGGCGACCACGGCCTGCAACTCCGGCTGCGCCAGCCTGACTTGAGCAAAGCCCGCAGCACGGGCCGCATCGGCGATGCGTGCATGCGTGGCCACCGCTCGACCCACGGACCAGTCGGCCCCCGGCGCCATGGCCCGCAGCCGGGCCACGGCCTCGGAGCTGCTGAACAACCAGACATGGCTGGCCGGATCAGCCACGGCCGCAGCCAGCAGCTGCAGCGCCGGCGGGTCCAGCGCTGGCGCGCAACGCTGGTAGGCGGCCAGGAACTCGACTTTCGCGCCGGCCCGATCGAACTGCTGCGCCAGCCAGTCGCGGCCGTCCTCGCCGCGCACCACCAACACCCGCCTGCCGCCCCAGGGCTGGCCCGCCAGCTGCCGCCACAGCGCCTCGCTCTCGCTGGGCTCACCCGGTGCGGGCTGGGCAATGGCCTGCGGTGACAGGCCGCAAGTGCGCAGTGCGGCGGCGGTGCCGGGGCCGGTGCAGCCGGCGCGAAGGCCCGGCGGCCAGTACGCGTGGGCCGGCCGCAGCGCAAAGAAGTGTTCCACCGCGTTTGCGCTGACGAACATCACGAAGTCCAGCCAGGCCAGGCGTTCCCAGGCCTGGTGCACTGCGGCCGGGTCCGGGGCGGGGGCGATGTCGATCAGCGGCAGCGACCGTGCCTGCAGGCCCTGGTCGGCCAGCGCCTGCACCCAGGCAGTGGCCTGGGCCCGCGGCCGGGTGACGATCACGCACGGCCGCTTCACAGACGCTCAGGCCGCCCCGAGGTAACCGGCCGCGCCGGCCCGGCGCAGCCCTTGCGCAGCCGCCTCGCCCAGGTGCCGCGCGCTGGCCTCGTCCGCCGGTGCGCCTTCGACGGTGAAGCGCAGCAAGGGCATGGTCAGCTGCGATGCATGGCCCAGGGCCGCCTCCAGGTGCAAGGTGCCGCCCTCCCACGAGGCGTGGGCCGCCAGCGGCATGCTGCAACTGCCGCCCAGGGCCCGGGACACAGCCCGCTCGGCGTGGGCGGCCAGCCAGGTGGGCCGGTGCACGGTCTGCGCAAGCAACTCGCGCAGTTCGCGGGCGTCTTCGCGCACCTCCAGCCCCAGGGCCCCCTGGCCGGCAGCAGGAATCATGCGGTCAACCTCGAAGACGCCACGGATGCGGCCGGCCAGACCCAGCCGCTTCAGGCCCGCCGCAGCCAGCACGATGGCATCAAACCCGCCCTCGTCCAGCTTGCGCAGCCGCGTGTCGAGGTTGCCGCGCAGCGGCTCGATGCGCAGGTCCGGCCGCTCGCTGAGCAGTTGCACCACCCGGCGCAGGCTGGAGGTGCCCACGCAGGCGCCCTGGGGCAGGGCCGACAGGTCGTCGTAGCGGTTGGAGACAAAGGCGTCGCGCGGGTCTTCGCGTTCAAGCACGGCCGCCAGGACGAAACCCTGGGGCAGATCCATGGGCACATCCTTGAGCGAGTGCACCGCCAGGTGGGCCCGGCCCTCCAGCAGCGCCGCCTCCAGTTCCTTGACGAACAGCCCCTTGCCACCCACCTTGGACAGGGCTCGGTCCAGGATCTGGTCGCCCTGCGTGGTCATGCCCAGCAACCCGACCTCCCGGCCAAAGCGCGTGTGCAGCAGGTCCCGCACGTGTTCGGCCTGCCACAGGGCCAGTCGGCTTTCTCGGGTGGCGATGACGGTCTTGTCACTCATGCCGGGATTATCCGGGCGTGGCCCGGGGTTATCAGACAGGGTTGTCACCGACGCCTGTCAACCCGCCGGACGGCCGGGGCCTGCACAAGCTGCTGCGGGCACGGGGCTTGCGTGCAGAATCTGTAACCAAGTTACATCGCCAGGGTCTTCAAATGCCAGCCACCTCGAAGAAGCACGCCTTGCAGACCCCCCGAGAGCCCGCTGGCCCCGCAAGAGCAGGCCGCGCTGCCAGCGCGAAGGACGATGCCCTGCGCGACGATGTGCGCTTGCTGGGCCGCATCCTGGGCGACATCATCCGGGAGCACGAAGGCCGGGACACCTTCGAACTCATCGAGAAGGTGCGGCAACTGGCCGTGGCCTTCCGACTCAAGAAGGACGCACAGGCCGGGCGCTCGCTGGACCGCCTGCTGAAGAACCTGTCGGGCGACCAGACCGTCAGCGTCATCCGCGCCTTCAGCTACTTCTCGCACCTGGCCAACATCGCCGAGGACCGCCACCACGTGCGCCGTCGTGCCCATCACGACCGGCAGGGTCATGTGCAGGAGGGTTCGCTCGCGCTGGCGATGGAGCGGCTCCACCGGGCCGACCTGCGCGCCAGCGACATCGCCGCCACCCTGCGTCAGGCCTGGATCTCGCCCGTGCTCACCGCCCACCCCACCGAGGTGCAGCGCAAGAGCATCCTGGACGCCGAGCGGGCCGTTGCCGAGCTGGTGGCAGTGCGCGACCACCTGGAATCCGAGGCAGACCGGACCGAGAACGAGGCGCTGCTGCGCGCGCGCGTCACCCAGCTGTGGCAGACCCGCATGCTGCGCACCGCCAAGCTCACCGTGGACGACGAGATCGAGAACGCGCTGAGCTACTACCCCACCACCTTCCTGCGCGAGATTCCGCGCCTGTACGGCGAGGTGGAGCACGCCCTGAAAGGGCACGACATCGCCCCTTTCCTGCGCATGGGGCACTGGATTGGGGGCGACCGGGACGGCAACCCCAACGTGGGCGCGCGCACCATGCGCCGCGCGATGGCGCGCCAGGCCGAAGTGGCGCTGCGCCACTACCTGACCGAGCTTCATCTGCTGGGCGGCGAGCTGTCGATGTCGCACACCCTGGCGCCCGTGACGCCGGCCATGCTGGCGCTGGCCGCGCGCTCGCCCGACCACGACCAGCACCGTGAGGATGAGCCCTACCGGCGCGCCCTCATCGGCATGTATGCCCGCCTGGCCGCCACGCTGCACGAACTTACCGGCACCGAGGCGCTGCGGCACGCCGTGGCCCCGCAAGACCCGTACCTCACGCCCGAAGAATTCTTGGCCGATCTGGACGTGATCGCCCACAGCCTGCGCTCGCACCATGCCCAGGCCCTGGTGCAGCCGCGGCTGCGGCCGCTGCGCCGCGCCGTGCAGGTCTTCGGCTTTCACCTGGCCACACTGGACATCCGGCAGAGCTCCGACCAGCACGAGCAGGTGGTGGCCGAGCTGCTGCGGCTGGCACGTGTGGAGGCGGACTACAGCGCCTTGGACGAACCGCAGCGCCGCGCCCTGCTGCTGCGCCTGCTGCACGACGCCCGACCCCTGCGCGTGCGCGACGCCACCTACAGCGCCCTCACCCTGGGCGAACTCGAGGTCTTCGAGACCGCGCGCGAACTGCGCCGGCGCCACGGCCGCGAGGCGCTGCGCCACAGCATCATCTCCCACACCGAGGAGGTGAGCGACCTGCTGGAAGTGCTGCTGCTGCAGAAGGAGTGCGGGCTGCTGCACGGCACGCTGGACGGCCAGGGCAGCTTCGAGCTCATCGTCGTGCCGCTGTTCGAGACCATCGCCGACCTGCGCCGGGCCGAGCCCATCATGCGCGAGTTCTACGCCCTGCCCGGCATCGCCGAGTTGGTGGTGCGCAGCGGCGCCGAGCAGGAGATCATGCTGGGCTACAGCGACAGCAACAAGGACGGCGGCTTCTTCACCAGCAACTGGGAGCTGTACCGGGCCGAGACGGCGCTGGTGGAGCTGTTCGGCGAACTCGGCCAGGCGCACGGCCTGCGGCTGCGGCTGTTCCACGGCCGCGGCGGCACGGTGGGGCGCGGCGGCGGGCCCAGCTACCAGGCCATCCTCGCCCAGCCCCCAGGCACGGTGCAGGGCCAGATCCGCCTGACCGAGCAGGGCGAGGTCATCGGCTCGAAGTACGCCCACCCCGAGATCGGCCGGCGCAACCTCGAAACCCTGGTGGCCGCCACCCTGGAGGCCACCCTGCTGCACCCCACCCAGCGCGCGCCCCAGACCTTCATCGATGCCGCCGCCGCGCTGAGCCAGGCCAGCTTCGCCGCCTACCGGCACATCGTCTACGAGACCCCCGGCTTCACCGACTGGTTCTTCGAGGCCACGCCGCTGCGCGAGATCGCCGAGCTCAACATCGGCTCGCGCCCGGCTTCGCGCAAGGCCACGCGCGCCATCGAAGACCTGCGCGCCATCCCCTGGAGCTTCTCGTGGGGCCAGTGCCGGCTGGGGCTGCCCGGCTGGTGCGGCTTCGGCTCCGGGGTGCAGGCCTTCCTGGAAGGCCATGGCGGCCACGGCACCCATAAGGGCGCGGTCGCGCCGGCAGCCGGGCGCGAGACGCGACTGGAGCTGCTGCGCCGCATGCACCGGCAGTGGCCCTTCTTCCGCACGCTGCTGTCCAACCTGGACATGGTGCTGGCCAAGACCGACCTGGGCCTGGCCCAGCGCTACGCCGGACTGGTGGCAGACCGCAAGAGCGGGCGCCGCATCTTCGGGCTGCTGCAGGCCGAATGGCAACGCACCAGCGGCGCGCTCACGCTGATCACCGGCGAGGCCACCCGGTTGCAATCCAACCCCTCGCTGGCGCGCTCGCTGGAGCACCGCATCCCCTATCTGGACCCGCTGAACCACCTGCAGGTGGAGCTGCTGCGGCGCTACCGCCACCGCGGCAGCGACGACCCGCAGATCGAGCGCGTGCGCCGGGGCATCCACCTGTCCATCAACGGCCTGGCCGCGGGGCTCAGGAACACGGGCTGACGGCTCGGCAGGGCCCGGATAATGCCCGGTCACCTGCCACAGCCCTGCCCGCCATGACCGCCTCCCATCCTTCCAACAACCCGCTCGCCAACAAGGCCCAGGCGTGGTCGGCGCTGTTCTCCGAGCCCATGAGCGAGCTGGTGCAGCGCTACACCGCGAGCGTGGGCTTCGACCAGCGGTTGTGGCGCGCCGACATCGAGGGCAGCCTGGCCCATGCCCGCATGCTGGCTGCGCAATCCATCATCAGCGCACAAGACCTGGCCGACATCGAGCGCGGCATGGCGCAGATTGCCGGGGAGATCGAGCGCGGCGAGTTCACCTGGAAGCTCGAGCTCGAGGACGTGCACCTGAACATCGAGGCCCGCCTGACCGAGCTGGTGGGCCTGGCCGGCAAGCGGCTGCACACCGGGCGCTCGCGCAATGACCAGGTGGCCACCGACGTCAGGCTTTGGCTGCGCGCGGAGATCGACGCCTTGAGCCCGCTGCTGGTGGCGATGCAGCGGGCCCTGGTGGAACTGGCCGCCCAGCACACCGACACCGTGATGCCCGGCTTCACCCACCTGCAGGTGGCCCAGCCCGTGAGCTTCGCTCACCACCTGCTGGCCTACGTGGAGATGTTCGCGCGCGACGCCGACCGCCTGGCCGACGTGCGAAAGCGCGTCAACCGCCTGCCGCTGGGTGCCGCCGCGCTGGCCGGCACCAGCTACCCGCTGGACCGGCAGGCCGTGGCGCGCTCGCTCGGCTTCGACGGGGTGTGCGAGAACAGCCTGGACGCCGTGAGCGACCGCGACTTCGCGCTCGAGTTCGCCTCGTTCGCCTCGATCTGCATGGTGCACGTCTCGCGCCTGTCCGAGGAGATCGTGCTGTGGATGAGCCAGAACTTCGGCTTCATCGACCTGGCCGACCGCTACTGCACCGGCTCGTCCATCATGCCGCAGAAGCGCAACCCCGACGTGGCCGAACTCGCGCGCGGCAAGACTGGGCGCGTGGTGGGCCACCTGATGGGCCTGCTCACGCTGATGAAGGGCCAGCCCCTGACCTACAACAAGGACAACCAGGAAGACAAGGAGCCCTTGTTCGACACCGTGGACACGCTGCGCGACACCCTGCGCATCATGGCCGAGATGTGCGCGGGCATCGTGGTCAAGCCGGAGGCGATGGAACGCGCGGCCCTGCGCGGCTACGCCACCGCCACCGACCTGGCCGACTATCTGGTGAAGAAGGGCCTGCCCTTCCGCGATGCGCACGAGGCCGTGGCCCACGCCGTGAAGGTGGCCATCGGCCAGGGCGTGGATCTGGCGCAACTGCCCCTGGCCACGCTGCAGGGCTTTCACCCGTCCATCGGTGAGGACGTGTTCGAGGTGCTGACGCTGCGCGGCTCGATGAACGCCCGCCAAGTGCCGGGCGGCACCGCGCCCGAGCAGGTGCGCGCGCAGGTGGCGCGGCACCGCACCCGGCTGGGCTGACGCGGGGATCGGCGCCCGCTCGGGGCGCAGCCCGTACTCAATGACCATGAAATTGGAAAGTCCGGTTTTCTTTTTTCATGGTGATTGCTAACATCGCAGGATGCTTCGACGCCCCCTGCTCGAGGACTCCATCCGGCGCGCCCTCGCCCGATCTCGTGCCGTCATCCTGGCAGGGCCTCGACAGGTGGGCAAGACCACGCTGGCCCGGCGCTGGCTGCCGCCTGACAGCCCGCGCTACTTCGACCTGGAAGCGCTGGACGGCGCAGCACGCCTGGCCCAGCCTCAGCAGACCTTGAGCGGTCTTCAGGGTCTGGTGGTCATCGACGAAATCCAGCGGGCACCGGAACTCTTCCCTTTGCTGCGGGCCTTGATCGACCGCAGCGACGCCCCTGGCCAGTACCTCTTGCTGGGCAGCGCCTCGCCTGCGCTCCTCAGGCAGGCCAGCGAGTCCTTGCTGGGGCGGGTCGAAGTGATCGAGATCACCGGATTCAATCTCGACGAAGTGGGAGACGCACAGCAACAGTCGCTGTGGCTCAGAGGGCGATACCCGCGGTCTTTCCTGGCGGCCAACGAGGTCGACAGCCTGGTGTGGCGCCAGCAGGCCGTGAACCGCTTCGTCGAGCAGGACATGCGGCAACTGGGCATCGAAGTCGCACCGCAGGCCATGCTGCGCTTCTGGCGAATGCTGGCCCACTGCCACGGCCAGATCTGGAACGCTGCACCCGTGGCCCAGGCACTGGGCATCTCCCAACCCACCGTACGCCGCTACCTGGATGTGCTGACCCAGGCCTTCATGGTGCGGCAGCTGCAACCCTGGCACGCCAACCTGACCAAGCGGCAGGTCAAAGCGCCCAAGGTCTACTTTCGCGACTCCGGGTTGCTGCACGCACTGATGGGCATTCGCACCCTGGAAGAGCTCCTGACCCATCCTCACGGCGGCGCCAGCTGGGAAGGTTTTGCCTTGGAGCAGGTACTGCGGCTGGCCCAGCCCGACGAGGCATGGTTCTGGGCCACCCACCAAGGTGCAGAGCTGGACCTGCTGCTCACGCGCGGGCGCCAACGGGTGGGGGTGGAGTTCAAGCGTGCGGACGCGCCCAGAGTCACCCCCAGCATGCGGATTGCGATGGCCGAGCTGGAGCTCGATGCGCTCTACGTGGTGTACCCCGGCCGGCACCGGTACCGCCTGGATGAAGGGATGGAGGCCGTTCCTCTGGGCCATCTGCTGCCCCAATCTTGAGCAAGGACCCAGCGTCTTCCGGGCCCGTGGTCCGGATTTCGCTCGCGGGCGCGCGCGCAAGACTGGGAACCGAAGGCCACGAGGTACCCTCGTGCCATGCTCCCGCGCCGCCGCTGGATCGCCCACCTGGACATGGACGCGTTCTACGCATCCGTGGAACTGTTGCGCTACCCGGAACTCAAGGGCCAGCCCGTGGTGATCGGGGGCGGGCGGCGCCACCAGCCTGAGCTGCTGGCCGACGACACGCGTCGCTTCGCCAGCTTGCGCGCCTACGCCGGCCGCGGCGTCATCACCACCGCCACCTACGCCGCACGGGACCTGGGCGTGCACTCGGGCATGGGCCTGATGAAGGCCTCCAAGCTGGCGCCGGACGCCGTGCTGCTGCCCGTGGACTTCGACGAGTACCGCCGGCTGTCGCGCGCCTTCAAGGCGGCCGTGGCCGAGGTGGCCCCGGTGATCGAGGACCGTGGCATCGACGAGATCTACATCGACCTGACCGAGGTGCCCGGCGCCCAGGACGCCGTGGGCCACGACCCCTTTGGCGGCGTGCGCGCGCTGGCCCAGGAGATCCGCAACAACGTGCTGCGCCACACCGGGCTGACCTGCTCGGTGGGCGTCACCCCCAACAAGCTGTTGAGCAAGATCGCCTCGGAACTGGACAAGCCCGACGGCCTGACGGTGCTGACCGAGGCCGACATCCCCACGCGCATCTGGCCGCTGGCCGCGCGAAAGGTCAACGGCATCGGCCCCAAGGCGGCCGACAAGCTGCTGGCCCTGGGCATCCGCACGGTGGGCGAACTCGCGGCTCGGCCACGCGCGGAGTTGATCGAGGCCTTCGGCCGCAGCTACGGCGCCTGGCTGCACGAGGTGGCGCACGGCCGGGACGACCGCCCGGTGGTGACGCACAGCGACCCCGTGTCCACCAGCCGCGAAACCACCTTCGAGCGCAACCTGCACGCCGTGCGCGACCGTGCCGCGCTGGGGGAAATCCTGACCCGGTTGTGCGGCCAGGTGGCGCTGGACCTTCAGCGCAAAGGCTGGCGCGCCCGCACCATCGGTATCAAGCTGCGCTTCGAAGACTTCAAGACGGTCACGCGTGACCTGACGCTGCCCGAACCTGTGGCCGACGGCGCCGACATCCGCCGCGCCGCAGGTGAATGCCTCAAGCGCGTGGACCTGTCGCGCAGCCTGCGCCTGCTGGGGGTGAGGGCTTCCTCTCTCACGCGCGCCTGAGGCGGCGTATAGACTTTCAGACAGAGGAGCCATCACCCCATGCCGCAAGTGATCACCAACATCGAGGACCTGCGCGTTCTGGCGCAACAGCGCGTGCCCCGCATGTTCTACGACTACGCCGACTCGGGCTCGTGGACAGAAAGCACCTACCGCGCCAACGAGAGCGACTTCCAGAAGATCAAGCTGCGCCAGCGCGTGGCCGTCAACATGGAAGGCCGCAGCACGGCGACGAAGATGGTGGGCATCGACTGCAAGATGCCCGTGGCGATTGCCCCCACCGGCCTGACCGGCATGCAGCATGCCGACGGCGAGATCCTGGCCGCGCAGGCAGCCGAGAAATTCGGCATTCGCTTCACGCTGTCCACGATGAGCATCTGCTCCATCGAGGACGTGGCCGCGCGCACCACGCAGCCCTTCTGGTTCCAGCTCTACGTCATGCGCGACCGTGATTTCATCGAGCGCCTGATCGACCGCGCCAAGGCCGCCAAGTGCGACGCCCTGGTGCTGACACTGGACCTGCAGATCCTGGGCCAGCGTCACAAGGACCTGAAGAACGGCTTGTCCGCGCCGCCCAAGCTCACCGTGGCCAACATCCTGAACATGATGACCAAGCCGCGCTGGTGCCTGGGCATGCTGGGCACGCCACGGCGCCAGTTCGGCAACATCGTGGGTCACGTCAATGGCGTGTCGGACATGGCCAACCTCTCGGCCTGGACAGCCGAGCAGTTCGACCCCCAGCTGAACTGGGGCGACGTGGAGTGGATCAAGAAGCGCTGGGGCGGCAAGCTCATCATCAAGGGCATCCAGGATGTGGAGGACGCCAAGCTCGCCGCCGGCAGCGGCGCCGATGCGCTGATCGTCAGCAACCACGGCGGGCGCCAGCTGGACGGCGCGCAAAGCAGCATCGAGGCGCTGCCGGCCATCGCAGCCGAAGTGGGCTCGCGCATCGAGGTGCACATGGACGGCGGCATCCGTTCCGGCCAGGACGTGCTCAAGGCCTGGGCCCTGGGCGCGCGCGGCACCTACATCGGCCGCGCCTTCCTCTATGGCCTGGGCGCCATGGGCGGCGAGGGCGTGACCAAGGCGCTGCAGATCATCCACAAGGAGCTCGACCTGACCATGGCCTTCTGCGGCCGCACCAAGATTGCTGACGTGGACCGCTCCATCCTGCTGCCGGGCACCTTCCCGACCGTCTGATCAGGCCTTGGGCAGCGTGACGCCTCGCTGGCCCTGGTACTTACCGCCGCGGTCCTTGTAGCTGGTCTCGCAGACCTCGTCGCTCTCGAAGAACAGCACCTGCGCGCAGCCCTCGCCCGCGTAGATCTTGGCTGGCAGCGGGGTGGTGTTGCTGAACTCCAGCGTCACGTACCCTTCCCATTCAGGCTCGAAAGGGGTGACGTTGACGATGATGCCGCAGCGCGCATAAGTGCTCTTGCCCAGGCAGATGGTGAGCACGTTGCGCGGGATGCGGAAGTACTCCACCGTGCGGGCCAGCGCAAAGCTGTTGGGCGGGATGATGCAGACATCGCTCTCGATGTCCACGAAGCTCTTCTCGTCGAAGTTCTTCGGGTCCACCACCGTGCTGTGGATGTTGGTGAAGACCTTGAACTCGCGCGCACAGCGGATGTCGTAACCGTAGCTGGAGGTGCCGTAGCTGACGATGCGCTGGCCATCGGCCGCATGCCGCACCTGCCCCGGCTCGAACGGCTCGATCATGCCGTGCCCCTCAGCCATGCGGCGGATCCAACGGTCGCTCTTGATGCTCATGCCATGCTCGGTAAGGCGCCACTCGGGCAACCGCGGATTCTAGGAGGCCGCGGCTGAGGGGTTGTCTGCACGGGGAAGGTCCAACACCTGGCCCTCGGTGGGCGGCAGCAGGCCCAGCAGGATCTTCAACAGCGTGGTCTTGCCCACGCCGGAAGGCCCGGTGATGGCCACGCTCTGGCCGGCGGGGATGTGCAAGGTGGCGTCGCGCAGTACCCAGGGCTCGCCCTCGGCATAGCGAAAGCTCAGGTGGCGCAACTCCAGGCTGGCCGGCAGGTGGGCCAGGTCATGCTCGGGCAGCGGGCCGTCGGGCGTGTCCTGTTCGGGGGCGCTCAGCACGATATCGGCCAGGCGCTCACTGTGCAGCGACAGCATCTTGAACTCGGCCACGAAGTCGATCAGCCGGGCCACCCGGCCCGTGAACTGGCCCTTGTACGACAGGAAGGCGAACAGCATGCCCAGGGTGAACACCTCGGCACCCTGAGAGGTGCCCATCACCAGCCCCGCCCCCAGGTACAGCACCGTCAGGTTCTCCAGCCCGAAGATCAGCGTGTTGCCGGTGGCGAACAACATGCCCAACTTGGCGGTGCGCACGTCGCGGTTCTGCACCTCCACGATCAGGTTC
>JBJTZN010000137.1:0-3792 GCA_046087245.1 Rubrivivax sp. | reverse complement strand
GCCGACATCCGAGAGTTCGGCTCCCCCAAGTCCTTGGCCGAGCCCAACCTGCTGTCGTTGATCAAGCTGATGGAGTCCTCACCGAAGCCGGTGGTGGCGGCCTTGCACACGGTGTGCATGGGCGGCGGGCTGGAACTGGCGCTGGGCTGCCATTACCGCGTGGCAGCGTCCGGCACCAACATCGCCTTGCCCGAGGTCAAGATCGGCCTCATCCCCGGTGCCGGCGGCACGCAGCGCCTGCCGCGCGTGCTGGGCGTGGAGACCGCGCTGAACATGATCGTGGGCGGTGACCCGGTCAAGAGTGAAGTGCTGGCCACCTTGCCAGGCCAGTTGCTGATCGACCGCATGATCGACGGCGATCTTCTGGACGGCGCCTGCGCCTTCGCTCGTGAAGTGGCCGATGTCCGTCCGCTCAAGTGCGTGCGGGACCTGCCCTGCCAGCACCCGAATGCCGACGCCTATTTCCAGTTCGCGCGCAACACCGCCAAGGCGGTGGCCAAGAACTTCCCGGCGCCTGCCAAATGCGTGGACGCGGTGGAGGCTGCGGTCAAGCGCAAGTTCGATGACGGCATGGTCTACGAGCGCGAGATCTTCCTGGCTCTGATGTTGACGCCAGAGTGCAAGGCGCTGCGCCACGCCTTCTTCGGCGAGCGCGCCGCCAGCAAGATCCCAGACGTGCCCGAGGTCACGCCCGTGCGCCCCATCGCGAAGGTGGCCGTGATTGGCGCTGGCACCATGGGCGGCGGCATCAGCATGAACTTCCTCAACGCTGGCGTGCCGGTGACGATCCTGGAAACCAAGCAGGACGCGCTGGACCGCGGCGTGGCCACGATCCGCAAGAACTACGAGGCCCAGGTCAAGAAGGGCAAGCTGAAGGACGACAAGTACCAGCAGCGCATGTCCCTGCTGAGCACCACGCTGAGCTACGCCGACATCGCCCAGGCCGACCTGGTCATCGAAGCGGTGTTCGAGGAGATCGGCGTCAAGGAGGCGGTGTTCAAGCAACTCGACGCCGTGATGAAGCCCGGCGCCATCCTGGCCTCCAACACCTCCACTCTGGACGTCAACCGCATCGCTTCCTTCACCCAGCGGCCGCAGGACGTGGTGGGCATGCACTTCTTCAGCCCCGCCAACGTGATGAAGCTGCTGGAGGTGGTGCGCGGCGAGAAGACCGCCAAGGACGTGCTGGGCACCGTGATGGGCGTGGCCAAGAAGATCCGCAAGACCGCGGTGGTCTCGGGCGTGTGCGACGGCTTCATCGGCAACCGCATGATCGAGCAGTACAGCCGCCAGGCGGGGTTCCTCCTGGAGGAGGGCTGCACGCCCGCCCAGGTGGACCGCGCCATCGAGAAGTTCGGCTTTGCCATGGGACCGTTCCGCATGGGCGACCTGGCAGGCAATGACATCGGTTGGGCCATCCGCAAGCGCCGCTACGTGGAAAAGCCCGACCTGCGCTACAGCAAGACCGCCGACCTGCTGTGCGAGTTGGGCCGCTACGGCCAGAAGACCGGCGCCGGCTGGTACGACTACGCCCCCGGCAAGCGCGACGCCGTCCCCTCGGACGTGGTGGTGAAGATGGTGGAGGAGCACCGCAAGGCGCTGGGCATCGCGCCGCGCAAGATCTCGGATGAAGAGATCGTGCAGCGCCTGGTGTATTCCTTGGTGAACGAGGCGGCCAAGATCCTGGAAGAAGGCATCGCCAGCAAGGCCAGCGACATCGACATGGTCTACCTCACGGGCTACGGCTTCCCGCTGTGGCGCGGCGGCCCCATGTGCTATGCCGACCAGCAGGGCCTGTTCAACGTGGCCCAGACGATGAAGCGCTTCGCCCAGAACCCGCACGACGACGCCAGCTTCTGGCAGCCCGCGCCCTTGCTGGCCCGCCTGGTGGCCGAAGGCAAGACCTTCACCTGAAGCCGCTGGCCTCAGCTCTCCGCCCGCGTCCGTCACACCCGCAGACTTCGAAAGACCTTGCCATGACAAGAGCCGTCATCGTTTCCACCGCCCGCACACCCCTGGCCAAGAGCTGGAAGGGCGCCTTCAACATGACCCACGGCGCCACGCTCGGCGGGTTGGCCATCCAGGCCGCGGTCGAGCGTGCCGGGGTGGACCCGGCCGCCATCGACGATGTGCTGATGGGCTGTGCCAACCCGGAAGGGGCCAACGGCTGGAACATCGCGCGTCAGGCGGCGCTGCGCGCCGGCCTGCCCATCACGGTCAGCGGTGCCACGGTCAACCGCTTCTGCTCCAGCGGGTTGCAGACCATCGCCATGGCCTCGCAGCGGGTCATTGCGGGCGAGGGTGACCTTTACGTCGCCGGGGGCGTGGAAAGCATCTCTTGCGTGCAGCAGGAGATGAACATGCACATGTTCAAGGACCCGTGGCTGGAGCAGCACAAGCCCGAGATTTACTGGCCCATGCTGCAGACGGCCGAGATGGTGGCCAAACGCTACGGCGTCTCCAAGGAGCGGCAAGACCGCTACGGGGCCGAGAGCCAGCAGAAGGCCTGCGCCGCCGCCGAACAGGGCCTGACGCGAGATGAGATCGTGGCCTGCACCGTCACCGCCGGCGTGGCTGATCCGGTGATGGGCATGCGCAGCAAGCAGGTGACCATCAGCGCCGACGAGGGCCTGCGCCCGGGCACCACCTACGAGAACATCCAGGGCATCCGCACAGCGGTGCCGGGCGGTGTGGTCACCGCCGGCAATGCCAGCCAGTTCAGCGACGGCGCCGGGGCCTGCGTGGTGGTCAGCGAGACCTACGCCGAACAGAAGGGCCTGAAGCCGCTGGGCCGGTTCCTCGGCTTTGCTGTCGCCGGCTGCGAGCCTGACGAGATGGGCATCGGCCCGGTGTTCGCCGTGCCCAAGGTGTTGTCGCGCCTGGGCCTGAAGGTCGAGGACATCGACCTGTGGGAATTGAACGAGGCCTTCGCAGTGCAGGTGCTGTATTGCGCCGACCGCCTGGGCATCCCCATGGAGCGGCTGAACGTCAACGGTGGCGCGATTGCCGTGGGCCACCCCTACGGCATGAGCGGTCAGCGCCTGACCGGCCATGCCCTCATCGAGGGCCGCCGTCGGGGCGCCAAGCGCGTGTGCGTCACCATGTGCGTGGGTGGCGGCATGGGCGCGGCTGGCGTTTTCGAGGTGCTCTGACCCGTTCCAGCATCCTTCCCATGCGATCCACCGTCGACTTCCTTTTGCACGACTGGCTGGGCGTGCAGTCGCTGTTCCAGCGCGAGCGCTTTGCTGACCATTCCCGTGAGACGGTGGACGCCGTGCTGGACACCTGCGAGCGCATCGCGCGGGAGAAGTACGCGCCCTTCAACCGCCTGGTGGACACCGAAGAGCCGCGCTTCGACGGCGAAAGAGTGATCCTGCCGCAAGCCACGCAGGACGCCTGGAACGCCTACGCCGCCAGCGGCATGCTGTCGGCAGCGCAGGACGCCGAGATCGGTGGCATGCAGTTGCCCTACACGGTGGAGTCTGCGGCCAATGCCTTCTTCGCCAAGGCCTCGGTCAGCATCGGCGCGGGCATGCTCACCACGGGCAATGCCAACCTGCTGATGGCCCATGGCACGGCCTTGCAGAAGCAGGTGTTCGCGCTGAACGAGTTCTCCGGCCGATGGTCGGGCACCATGTGCCTGAGCGAGCCGCAGGCCGGCTCCAGCCTGTCGGACGTGGTGACCCGCGCGGTGCCCGACGAAGGCGGCGCGGCTGAGGAGGCCCCACCCTGGCAGGAAGATCCGCTGGGCCCGCGTTACCGCCTGCGCGGCAACAAGATGTGGATTTCTGC
>JBJTZN010000136.1:0-10817 GCA_046087245.1 Rubrivivax sp. | reverse complement strand
CCCGCTCGTCCGCCCCAAACGGCCCCGCTCATCGTTGCAAATGCTCGCCGTAGCCCGAGCTACGGCTGTGCTTTGCGCCTGGATCGGCACCCTTTGGAACGCCCGCTCGGGCGCGCCGGAATACTTCACAAGCTCTGAGCCTTTCCATACGGGATCGAACATGAACAAGATTCGCAAGGGTGACCAGGTCATCGTGCTGACCGGTCGCGACAAGGGCAAGCGCGGCACGGTCTCACAGCGCGTGGACGAGCAGCGCATCGTCGTCGAAGGCGTCAACGTGGTGAAGAAGCACGTCAAGCCCAACCCCATGAAGGGCACGACGGGCGGCGTGATCGACAAGACCATGTCCATCCACCAGTCGAACGTGGCGATCTTCAATCCGGCCACGGGCAAGGCTGACCGCGTGGGCGTCAAGGTGCTGGCTGATGCGACGAAGGTGCGCGTCTATCGCTCCAGTGGCGAAGAAATCAAGGCTTGATGCCGGGCCCGATTGCAGGAATCACTCACATGGCTCAACAGCAAACAGCGCGTCTGCAGACGTACTACCGTGACACCGTCGTGCCGAGCCTGATGGCCAAGTTCGGCTACAAGTCCACGATGCAGGTCCCGCGCCTGACCAAGATCACCCTGAACATGGGCGTGAGCGAGGCCGTCTCCGACAAGAAGGTCATGGACAACGCCGTGGGCGACCTGACCAAGATCGCGGGTCAGAAGCCCGTGGTGACCAAGAGCAAGAAAGCCATTGCCGGCTTCAAGATCCGCGATGGCGTGCCCATCGGATGCATGGTCACCCTGCGCGGCGTGCGCATGTACGAATTCCTGGATCGCTTCGTCACCATCGCCTTGCCGCGTGTGCGCGATTTTCGCGGCATCTCCGGCCGTTCCTTCGATGGTCGCGGCAACTACAACATCGGTGTCAAGGAGCAGATCATCTTCCCCGAAATCGACTACGACAAGATCGATGCGATCCGGGGCATGAACGTCAGCATCACCACCAGCGCCCAGACGGACGACGAATGCAAGGCCTTGCTGGCGGCCTTCAAGTTCCCGTTCAAGAACTGACGGATCGAACGAAAGCAACAAATGGCCAAAATGTCATTGAAGCAGCGCGAGGAAAAGCGCGAGAAGCTGGTCGCCAAGTACGCCAAGAAGTACGCGCAGTTGCAGGAGACGGCGCGCGACGCGAAGCTCAGCGACGAGGTGCGCTACGCTGCGCGCCTGGAGTTGCAGAAGCTCCCCCGCAACGCCAATCCCACCCGCTTGCGCAATCGCTGTGAGCTCACGGGGCGTCCGCGTGGCACCTTCCGCAAATTCGGCCTTGCCCGCAGCAAGATCCGTGAACTGGCGTTCAAGGGCGACATCCCCGGTGTCGTCAAGGCCAGCTGGTAAGCGTCCCGGCAGATCAGGAGTCATCCCATGAGCATGAGTGATCCCATCGCGGACATGCTGACGCGCATCCGCAATGCGCAACTTGTCGAGAAGGCCAGCGTGGCCATGCCGTCTTCGAAGCTGAAGGTCGCCATCGCGCAAGTGCTGCAGGAAGAGGGTTACATCGAGAACTTCAAGGTCTCCACGGATGATGGAAAGAGCCAGTTGGAGATCGGCCTGAAGTACTACGCTGGCAGGCCGGTCATCGAGCGCATCGAGCGCGTAAGCCGACCCGGCCTGCGCGTGTACCGTGGTCGCGATGCCATTCCGCAGGTCATGAACGGCCTGGGTGTGGCCATCGTCACCACCCCCCGAGGCGTCATGACCGACCGCAAGGCCCGGCAGACCGGCGTCGGCGGCGAAGTGCTTTGCTACGTGGCCTGAACCAGGAGAGGAACGATGTCCCGCGTTGGAAAAATGCCGGTCGCCGTCCCCAAGGGCGTCGACGTACGGGTCACGGCAGACCAGATCTCGGTCAAGGGTGCGAACGGAACGCTGCTGCGTCCGACACACGCCCTGGTCCAGGTACTTCATGAAGACGGCGTGCTGAAGGTGGCACCGGCCAACGACAGCAGCGAGGCCAACGCGATGAGCGGCACCATGCGCGCGCTTCTGGCCAACATGGTCGAAGGCGTGGGCAAGGGCTTCGAGAAGAAGCTCTCCTTGGTGGGCGTGGGGTTCCGGGCCCAGGCTCAGGGCGCCAAGTTGAACCTGCAGGTGGGCTTTTCCCACCCTGTGGTCAAGGAGATGCCCGAGGGCGTCAAGGTGGAGTGTCCCAGCCAGACGGAAATCGTCATCAAGGGCGCCGACTGCCAGGCTGTGGGCCAGGTGGCTGCAGAGGTCCGTGCCATCCGTCCGCCAGAGCCCTACAAGGGCAAGGGGATCCGATACGTCGGTGAGCGTGTCGTCCTCAAGGAAACCAAGAAGAAGTAACGAGGTCCGCCATGCTGAACAAGAAGGAACAGCGCCTGCGTCGAGCACGGCAGACCCGCACCCGGATCGCCATCCAGGGTACGGCCCGGTTGTCGGTCTTCCGTTCCAACCTGCACATCTACGCCAGCATCATCTCGGGTGATGGCAGCAAGGTCCTGGCCAGCGCCTCCACGGCTGAGAAGGACGTACGCGCCGAATTCGCCAACGGCGGCAATGCCGCGGCGGCGTCGGCCGTGGGCAAGCGCATTGCCGAAAAGGCCAAGGCCGCGGGCATCGACAAGGTGGCGTTTGATCGTGCCGGCTTCGCCTACCACGGCAGGGTCAAAGCCCTGGCCGAGGCTGCGCGTGAAGCCGGCTTGCAGTTCTGACGTCCGAGTACCAAGGAATCCCACATCATGGCAAAGTTTCAACCCCGGGTTGCCGATGAAGGTCGCGACGACGGCCTGAAGGAAAAGATGATCGCGGTCAATCGCGTGACCAAGGTCGTCAAGGGCGGTCGGATCCTGGGATTTGCCGCGCTGACGGTCGTAGGCGATGGCGACGGCCGTATCGGTATGGGCAAGGGCAAGGCCCGTGAGGTGCCTGTGGCGGTTCAAAAGGCGATGGAGGCGGCCCGCCGCGGCATGTTCAAGGTGTCCCTGCGCAACGGCTCCATCCACCACAACGTGATTGGTGAGCACGGTGCCGCGCGCGTGCTGATGGCGCCGGCACCTGCCGGTACCGGCATCATTGCCGGTGGCCCCATGCGTGCTGTCTTCGAGGTCATGGGTGTGACCGACATCGTCACCAAGAGCCACGGTTCCACCAACCCCTACAACATGGTGCGTGCCACGCTGGATGCGCTCAAGCGCTCCACGACGGCCGGCGAAGTGGCAGCCAAGCGCGGCAAGACGGTTGAAGAGATCTTCAACTGAGGCGGGCCAGGAGAACAGCATGTCTGAGAAGAAGACCGTCACCGTCAAGCTGGTGCGCAGCCCTATCGGCTGCAAGGCCTCCCACCGGGCCACCGTGGTGGGCCTGGGGCTGCGCCGGCTCAACAGCGTTTCCGTCCTGGAAGACACCCCTGCGGTGCGCGGGATGATCAACAAGATCGCCTATCTGGTGAGTGTGCAGTGATGAACCTGAACAACATCAAGCCCGGCAGCGGAGCCAAGCATGCCAAGCGCCGTGTCGGTCGGGGCATCGGCTCCGGTCTGGGCAAGACCGCGGGCCGCGGTCACAAGGGTCAGAAGTCCCGTGCCGGTGGCTTCCACAAGGTGGGTTTCGAAGGCGGCCAGATGCCGTTGCAGCGCCGCTTGCCCAAGCGCGGGTTCAAGTCGGCTTCGCTGAAGTTCAACGCCGAAGTCACCTTGAAGGACCTGCAGATGCTGGCTATCGAGGAGGTCGATGTGCTGGCGCTGAAGCAGGCCGGACTGGTGCCGCAGCGGGCCAAGGTGGTCAAGGTGATCAAGTCCGGCGAACTTGCGCGCAAGGTCGTGCTCAAGGGCGTTGGCGCCACCGCCGGGGCCCGCGCAGCCATTGAGGCTGCCGGCGGCGCTCTGGCCTGAGCGTTGATACCGCGGCCCCAGCGTCCTTAGCGCCCTCAACACGTTCCAAGTCTGTGGCAACCAACGCAGCACAACTGGCCAAGAGCGGCAAGTTCGGCGATCTTCGTCGCCGGCTGGTCTTTCTCGTCCTGGCCCTGGTGGTGTACCGCATTGGCGCGCACATTCCCGTGCCCGGGATTGATCCTGCCCAATTGGAGCAGCTGTTCAAGAGCCAGAGCGGCGGCATCCTGAACCTGTTCAACATGTTCAGTGGTGGCGCGCTGTCACGCTTCACCGTGTTCGCGCTGGGCATCGTGCCCTACATCTCCGCGTCGATCATCATGCAGTTGATGACCTACGTGGTACCCACGCTGGAGGCCTTGAAGAAGGAAGGCGAATCCGGCCGACGCAAGATCACTCAGTACACGCGCTACGGCACCCTGTTCCTGGCGATCTTCCAGTCTTTGGGCATCGCTTACGCGCTGGAGGGGTCTCAGGGGCTGGTGTTGAACCCGGGTTTTGGCTTTCGCATGACGGCCATGGTCAGTCTGGTGGCCGGCACGATGTTCCTGATGTGGCTGGGCGAGCAGATCACGGAGCGCGGGCTGGGCAACGGCATCTCCATTCTCATCTTCGCGGGCATCGTCGCCGGCCTGCCCAGCGCCGTCGGGGGCCTGTTCGAACTGGTGCGCACGGGCGCCATGGGCATTCCGTCCAGCCTGCTGATCATCGCGTTGGTGATCCTCGTGACCTTCGCGGTCGTGTTCGTCGAGCGTGGTCAGCGCAAGATCCTGGTCAACTACGCCAAGCGCCAGGTGGGCAACAAGGTGTATGGCGGACAGTCTTCGCACCTGCCCCTGAAGCTGAACATGAGTGGCGTGATTCCGCCGATCTTTGCTTCGTCCATCATCCTGCTGCCGGCCACTGCTGTAAGCTGGATCGCCACGGGCTCGGGCGATGGGGGATTCACGCGCCTGTTGAAGGACGCCTCCGCCTTGTTACAGCCGGGTCAGCCGATCTATGTGATCCTGTACGCGGCGATGATCGTGTTCTTCTGCTTCTTCTACACCGCGCTGGTCTTCAACAGTCGCGAGACTGCCGACAACCTGAAAAAGAGCGGTGCCTTCATTCCGGGTATCCGTCCGGGCGACCAGACCGCCAAGCACATCGATCGCATCCTGGCTCGACTGACCCTGGCGGGCGCCATCTACATCACGCTGGTGTGCCTGCTGCCGGAGTTCCTGGTGCTCAAGTACAACGTGCAGTTCTACTTCGGTGGAACTTCACTGCTGATCATCGTCGTGGTGACCATGGATTTCTGGGCGCAGGTTCAGAGCTATGTCATGAGCCAGCAGTACGAGTCTCTCTTGAAGAAGGCCAACTTCAAGGCGAGCTGATGAGATGGCCAAGGATGATGTCATCCAGATGCAGGGGGAGATTGTCGAGAATCTGCCCAATGCCACTTTCAGGGTGAAACTGGAGAACGGACATGTGGTGCTGGGCCACATTTCCGGGAAGATGCGGATGCACTACATCCGCATCCTGCCGGGGGACAAGGTGACCGTGGAGCTCACCCCCTACGATTTGAGTCGCGCGCGGATCGTGTTCCGCGCCAAGTGAAGAGGTCAAGGAGAAGACCATGAAAGTCGCCGCTTCGGTCAAGAAAATGTGCCGTAACTGCAAGATCATCCGCCGCAAGGGGGTGGTTCGCGTGATTTGCACCGACCCTCGCCACAAGCAGCGTCAGGGCTGATCAGGGTCAACAGAGGAACCACACCATGGCACGTATTGCCGGCATAAACATCCCGCCGCACAAACACACTGAAATCGGCTTGACCTCGATCTACGGGATCGGACGCACCACGGCGCAGAAGATCTGCGCGGCCGTGGGCGTGCCGTTTTCCAAGAAGATCAAGGACTTGACGGATTCCGATCTGGAAAAGATCCGCGACGAGATCGGTCGCATGACGATCGAGGGCGACCTGCGCCGCGAGATGTCCATCAACATCAAGCGGCTCATGGACCTGGGGTGCTATCGCGGCATCCGCCATCGCCGGGGCCTGCCCATGCGCGGTCAGCGCACCCGCACCAACGCGCGCACCCGCAAGGGACCGCGCAAAGGCGCTGCGGCACTGAAGAAGTAAGCCCACGCACCTCGTACCAAAGAGAGTCAAGACATGGCCAAGGCACCCGTCAACACCGCTGCGCGTCGCGTGAGCAAGAAAATCCGCAAGAACATTGCGGATGGCATCGCGCACGTGCATGCGTCGTTCAACAATACGATCATCACCATCACCGATCGTCAGGGCGGTTCGCTGGCCTGGGCGTCCAGTGGTGGACAGGGTTTCAAGGGCTCGCGCAAGTCCACGCCCTTTGCCGCACAGGTGGCTGCCGAGGTGGCCGGACGTGCGGCCCAGGAGCAGGGAATCAAGAATCTGGACGTGCGCATCAAGGGCCCGGGTCCTGGTCGGGAGTCCAGTGTGCGGGCACTGGCCTCGCTGGGCATCCGGATCAATTCGATCTCGGACGTGACGCCTGTGCCGCACAACGGTTGCCGCCCGCAGAAGCGCCGCCGTATCTGATGCCGGTTGCCGGCGTGGGCGGGTTTGCCCGCACGCAGCGGCAATCATGGCGGGGAGGCCGGCGGATGCCGACCGTCCTGAACCGGAAGCGATCGACCCCTGCAGGCGGTCTGTTTCCAAGCCCACCGTCTGCAGACGTCCAAGGACGGCATGACAGACTCGCGCGGGATGGCTCATAGGGCATCGCCGCGTCAGACAGCAAGAACCTACGAAGGAATCGCACGTGGCACGTTACCTCGGCCCCAAGGCCAAACTCTCCCGCCGTGAAGGCACGGATCTGTTTCTCAAGAGCGCCCGTCGGCCCATTGCCGACAAGGCCAAGTTCGAGAGCAAGCCTGGCCAGCATGGCCGCACCAGCGGCTCGCGCACGTCCGATTTCGGGCTGCAACTGCGCGAGAAACAGAAGGTCAAGCGCATGTACGGTGTGCTGGAGCGTCAGTTCCGCCGCTATTTCGCCGAAGCCGACCGCCGCAAGGGCAACACCGGTGCCAACCTGTTGATGCTGCTGGAGTCGCGCCTGGACAATGTGGCCTACCGGATGGGTTTTGGCTCCACGCGCGCCGAGGCGCGGCAGCTTGTCTCGCACAAGGCCCTGACCGTCAATGGACAGGTGGTCAACATCCCGTCGTACTCGGTGAAGGTGGGCGACACCATCGCCCTGCGCGAGAACGCCAAGAAGCAGCTGCGCGTGCAAGACGCGCTCAAGCTCGCCGAGTCCATCGGCATGCCGGCCTGGGTGCAGGTGGACGCATCCAAGATGGAGGGTGTGTTCAAGAAGACACCTGATCGCGACGAGTTCGGCAGCGACATCAAGGAAGCCCTGATCGTCGAATTGTACTCGCGTTGACGAATTCGCGGGCGGCGCGGCCCAGCGGCCCATCGGGCTGAGGGTCCGGCCCCTTTCGGTCCATGATGCTGCGTCCGCCGGGCGAACAGCATCCCATCCAGAGCCCGGCACGGTCCATCAGCCTTATCGGTGTGACGAGCCGAGGGTATTGAGAGGTACACGACTTCATGCAAACCAATCTGCTGAAACCCACCAAAGCCATTCAGGTCGAACCCCTGGGCGGGCATCGTGCCAAGGCCGTGCTCGAACCCTTCGAGCGCGGCTACGGCCACACGCTGGGCAATGCGCTTCGCCGCGTGTTGCTGTCCTCGATGGTGGGCTACGCTCCCACCGAGGTCACCATCGCCGGCGTGCTGCACGAGTACTCCACGATCGACGGCGTGCAGGAAGACGTCGTGCACGTGATGCTCAACCTCAAGGGCGTGGTGTTCAAGCTCCACAACCGCGACGAGGTGACCCTGGTGCTGCGCAAGGAGGGCGAAGGCCCCGTGCGTGCCAGCGACATCCAGACCCCGCACGACGTGGAGGTCATCAACCCCGACCATGTCATTGCCAACCTCGCGCAGGGCGGCAAGCTGGACATGCAGATCAAGGTGGAAAAGGGCCGCGGTTACGTACCGGGCAACGTGCGCCGCCTGGGCGACGAGTCCACCAAGACCATCGGCCGCATCGTGCTGGATGCGTCATTTTCTCCCGTTCGCCGGGTCAGCTACGCCGTCGAGAACGCGCGGGTGGAGCAGCGCACCGATCTCGACAAGCTGGTCATGGAGATCGAGACCAACGGCGCCATCTCGCCCGAGGAGGCCATCCGGGCGTCGGCCAAGATCCTGGTGGAGCAGTTGCTGGTGTTCACGCAACTCGAGGGTGCCGGTGTGGTCGACATCGGCGAGCTCACCCGCTCGCCAGACGGCCCGGAGCCCCCGGCCATCCTGATGCGCCCGGTGGACGAGTTGGAGCTGACGGTGCGCTCGGCCAACTGCCTGAAGGCCGAGAACATCTACTACATCGGCGACCTGGTCCAGCGCAGCGAGACCGAGTTGCTCAAGACGCCCAACCTGGGCCGCAAGTCCCTCAACGAGATCAAGGAAGTGCTGGCTTCCCGCGGCCTGACCCTGGGCACGCGGCTCGAAGGCTGGCCGCCCAAGAGCCTGGAACGTCGCTGACGCCCAAAGGTCCCGGCGGCCATCGCCGGGACCTCTCGGCCCCGAAGACCTTCGAGTTTCTGCACGACCCTGCAAGACCGCCTCACGAGCGCCTCTCCGGTACCTGACACGGCCGGAGCCAAAGTACAAATCAACGGAGTCATCCCATGCGCCACCGTCACGGACTGAGAAAGCTCAACCGCACCAGTGAACACCGCGCCGCCATGCTGCGCAACATGTGCAATTCCCTGATCCAGCACGAGGCCATCAAGACCACGGTGCCCAAGGCCAAGGAATTGCGACGCGTGGTCGAGCCCCTGATCACGCTGGGCAAGCACCCCACGCTGGCCAACCGCCGCCTGGCGTTTGATCGCACGCGTGACCGCGAGGTGGTCTCCAAGCTGTTCAACGTGCTGGGCCCGCGCTACCAGGCGCGCCCGGGCGGCTACACGCGCATCCTGAAGATGGGTTTCCGCGTCGGCGACAACGCCCCCATGGCCTTCGTCGAGCTGGTGGATCGTCCCGAGGAAGCCGCCTCATCCGCTGGCGACACCGCCTCGGAGTGAGGGCACGCCCGGCACGCCGGGCTGCTGGCGGCACTTCAGGTGCCGCAGAACGTGCGGTAGCGGGCAGTCACCTCTGCGGGTGCGGGCTCGGCCAGGAGCTGGTCATCAAGCCTATCCTCGAAGGGGCGGCGCAGCGCCTGCAGCAGGCGCTCGAACGGGCCCAGATCGCCCTGGCCTGAGGCGGCGGCCAGGGCCTCCTCCACCCGGTGGTTGCGGGCAATGATCCAGGGATTGGCCCGGCGCAGGGCTGCGGCGCGCGCGGCGGGTTCCATCGGCCAGTGCGTCCATTGTTCGCGCCAGCGTGCGAGCCATGCCTGCAGCGCCGCGGGCTCTTCGAACAGCGCGCGCAGCCGCGGGGGTGCGGCCATGGCCGCATCCGTCGCTTCCGCCGCATCCGCCGCATCCGCCAGAAAGCGCCAGGCTTGCGTGACATCCACGCGCTGGCGCTGCAGCAGCGCCAGCCAGTCGTCCGCCAGGGCGGCAGCGGCCCGGTCGGCGGCGTCTTCTCGCCCCGGCTGGTCAGTGCTGTCCACGGCGTCGGCCCCCGCGTTCCCGCCCAAGCCCAGCTTGGCCCGCTGCCCGCTGCGTAACGCGGCTTCAAACCAGCCATCGAAGGCGTCCAGCGCCTGCGTGGCAAGCTCCACGGCGCGCTGCGGCTGCTGCGCATCGATCAGTGGCAGCAGGGTCTCGGCCAGCCGGGCGAGGTTCCAGCGCGCGATGTGCGGCTGGTTGCCGTAGGCGTAACGGCCACCGTGGTCGATGGAGCTGAACACCGTCTGCGGGTCAAAGGCCTCCATGAACGCGCAGGGGCCGAAATCGATGGACTCGCCCGAGATCGTCATGTTGTCGGTGTTCATCACCCCGTGGATGAAGCCCACGTTCATCCATTGCGCCACCAGCGCTGCCTGGCGCTGGGCCACGGTGCGCAGGAACGCGAGATAGCGCCCGGGGTCGTCCGCCGCAGCCGCCAGCGCCGGGTCGTGCCGGGCGATGGCGTAGTCGGCCAGCTGGCGCACGCGCTCGGTCTCGCGCCGCGCCGCGAAGTACTGGAAGGTGCCCACCCGCAGGTGGCTGGCCGCCACCCGAGTGAGCACGGCGCCGGGCAGCACCTGCTCGCGCAGCACGCGCTCGCCCGTGGCTGCCACGGCCAGCGCACGGGTGGTGGGGATGCCCAGCGCATGCAGGGCCTCGCCGATCAACACCTCGCGCAGCATGGGCCCCACGGCCGCCCGGCCGTCACCCCCGCGCGAGAACGGCGTGCGCCCCGAGCCCTTGAAGGCGATGTCGCGGCGCTGCCCACGGCGGTCGATCACCTCACCCAGCAGCAGTGCCCGCCCGTCGCCCAACTGCGGCGAAAACCCGCCGAACTGGTGCCCCGCGTAGACCTGCGCGATGGGCTCCGCACCCTCGGGCAGCACGTTGCCGGCCCACAGGGCTGCGGCGTCCTGGTCTTCCAGCCCCCCGGCGTCCAGCCCCAGTTCTTCGGCCAGGGGCCGGTTGAAGAACAGCAGCCGCGGCTCGGGCACGGTCGTGGGCTTCCACGGCACATGAAAGCCCTGCAGTTCGCGGGCGTAGGTGTTGTCGAAGGCGAAGGCAGATATAGGCATGGTGCAAAGCATCAGCAGGGCTCGGCGCCCTGAGGCAGTGTGCCTTGCGTATTTCGGCCCATCGTGACCGCCGATTTCGGGATCGTGACCGCACATTTCGGCTGATGATGACCGCGCATTTCGGCTGATCGTGACCGACCGTTTCGGCATCGTGACCGGTCGTTTCGGCGATCGTGACCGTGCCAC